>JBELAC010000006.1:0-46326 GCA_049509215.1 Terriglobales bacterium | reverse complement strand
GTTCGTATCATGGAGCCCTCATGTCTTGACGAACTGCTTACTCGCAACCCGTCGAGGGTGTGGTTCAAGTTCGCCTCTTGGGGGTGAGGCTCAAATGAGGGGGAGGCTTCAAAGAGGCGAGGCCATGTACCCCGCGCCATCGTAGGAGAGACTTGAAAAATTGTCAATGACACCGTTCGCAGATCCCGGCCACGTATCGGTTCGCGAAACATCTCCATCAAACTCAGGACCTCGGCTGGCTGATGGTCAATGAGTGCAATCGTGTTTTCGTCAACGATTCAAGATCGCGTCGCTAGGGAGTCAGCTTATACACGGTGCCGCAGCCATAAGGAGCCTCGCATTCGAGGTCGCCGCCGTGAGGGGTGGTTCCGTAGAGGTCGCCGCTGTTATCGAAGATCGGGGTTGCATACGGATAGATTCCATCGCCCGTCTGGCTGCCAAAAGTGTAGAGGATTTTCTCCGTGCCCGCCGCGGTCAACTCGAACACCGTGCCATCGTAGTAGGCGCCGCCGAAATACGTGGTTCCGTAGAGGTCGCCGTTTGTATCGAAGATCACACCCCCTATGGGAAATTCACCATCGCCCGTTTGGCCGCCAAAGCTGTAGAGGATCTTCTCCGTCCCGTCCGCTGTCAACTCGAATACTGTGCCGTAGCCGTAAGCGCCACCGTCGGACGTCGTGCTGTAGAGGTTGCCCACATTATCGAAAATCAGGGCCGCCTCGGGATGTGACCCATCGCCCGCATAGCGGCCAAAGCTGTAAAGGACTTTCTCCTTGCCGGCCGCAGTCAACTCGAATACCGTGCCGCGTCCGTAATAACCACCGTCGAGCGTGGTGCCATAAAGGTTGCCCGCATTATCAAAGATGAGGCTCGCAAAGGGATTCTGCCCATCACCCGCATGGCTGCCAAAGCGATAGAGGATCTTCTCCTTGAAGTTCCCCTTGCCTTTCGGGGTCAACTTGAACACCGTGCCGCAGCCATAACCGCCGCATTCGAGGTCGCCGCCGTAAGTCGTGGTGCCGTAGAGGTTGCCAACATGATCGAAGATTAAGCCCGCCTGGGGATCGGTCCCATCGCCGCGCGCGCTTTGGTACAAATTGCCAAAGCTGTGGAGGATTTTCTCCGTACCGTCCGCGGTCAACTCGAACACCGTGCCGCAGACATACGCGATCGAGCATTTGTCGGCTCCGCCGTAAGCCGTGGTGCCGTAGAGGTTGCCCGCATCATCGAAAATCACGCCCCCATAGGGAGCGCTCCCGTCGGGCTGACTGCCAAAGTTGTAAAGGATTTTCTCCGTGCCCGCCGCGGTCAATTCGAACACCGTGCCCCCGTAGTGCGTGCCGCCGCTCACCGTGGTGCCGTAGAGGTTTCCCGTTGTATCGAAGATCAGCCCAGCGTCGGCATAGTCCCCGTCGCCCGGCTGGTTGGCAAAGCTGTGGAGGACGGTTTCGGTTTGGGCCTCCGCCGGAGGAGCGACAATCAGCAGCGCGGCAAGCGCAACCAGCGCGAGAATGCCAGATACGATGGTTTCACGCACTCTAAGGTGATCCTTCTTTGTGTAGTTCATAAGCCTCCTTCGCTGTCTGGGGCAGGACGCGTTGTTTGGGAGCTTACCGCGAATCGCATCTAAACAGGTATCACATATTTCTCAAATGTTTGGTCAGCTCAAAAGGCAGGTTCTTGCGGGAGAATGGCTTAGCCTGTGAGATCGCTGAAGTCAGGCTGGAAGCGTCCGCGCTTACGCAAACATTCGCAATCCCAGCTTCGAAGTCCAGCGCAGCCCGAAGATGCAGGCAAATCAATTGGTGAAAAATCGCAATTACACTCACCGACTTCTCACCGCGTTCCTTTTGGGGCAGCGCTTCCCTTTCCTTTTCTCCGCATCCGCGCCTCCGTGTTGAAAATGTTTTATGATCAGCGTTCAACCGCCTCCATCCGCGGATAAGAAGGTCGGGGTTTCCAGAGTATGTTTGCCAAGATTCAGCGCATCCATTTCGTAGGCATTGGCGGCATCGGCATGAGCGGGATCGCCGAGGTGCTGCTGAATCTTGGCTACAAGATTTCCGGCTCTGATCTGAAAAGCTCCGCGGTTACGCAGCGGCTGGCTTCGCTGGGCGCGCAGACATTCGAGGGGCATCAAGCGGCGAATATCGTGGGCGCGGATGTGGTCGTGACCAGTTCCGCCATTTCGATCGACAATGCCGAAGTTGCGGAGGCGCGCCGCCTGCATATTCCTGTGATCCAGCGCGCCGAGATGCTGGCTGAATTGATGCGGCTGAAGTACGGGATTGCCATCGCCGGGATGCATGGCAAGACGACGACTACGTCCATGGTGGCTGCGGTTCTGGCCGCTGGCGGGCTTGATCCGACGGTGGTTGTGGGAGGGCGCGTCGATGCCATGGGTTCGAACGCGCGCCTGGGCAAGTCGCAATACCTGGTTGCCGAGGCCGACGAGAGTGACCGCTCGTTTCTTAAGCTGTCGCCGATCCTCTCGGTCGTCACCAATATTGACCGCGAGCATATGGATTGCTATCGCGACATGCGCGATGTGCATCGGACTTTTCTCGAATTCATGGAGCGTGTGCCGTTTTATGGACTGGTGGTGGGCTGCCATGACGATCCGGTGCTGGAGCGCCTGTTGCCGCGCGTTCACCGCCGCGTGACGACCTACGGGACGAGTGAGGGCTCCGATTTCCGAATTCGCATCGAGCCATCCCAAGGCGCAGCGGAGCACGCCCCGGCTAACCGTTTTCGCGTGACCTATCAAGAGAAGGACTTGGGCATGTTTACCTTGCGCGTGCCGGGAACGCACAATGTTCTGAATGCGACGGCGGCGATTGCAGTTGGGACAGCGCTCGACATTCCCGCTGATCAGATTCGCTCCGGGCTGGACGAGTTCCGGGGCGTGGATCGGCGCTTTCAGCTCAAAGGCAAGGCAGCGGGAGTGAGTGTGGTCGACGATTACGGGCATCATCCTACGGAAATCCGCGCCACGCTGGCAGCGGCGCGGCAGTGCGGATTCGGGCGCGTGCACGTCATTTTTCAGCCGCACCGCTTCACGCGGACGCGCGATCTGATGGACGATTTCGCAACCGCCTTCACGGATGCCGACACGCTGTTGCTGCTCGATATTTATCCTGCCAGCGAGAAACCGATTGAAGGCATTACGACCGAGGTCCTAGCCCAGCGCATTGCGGGAGCGGGGAAGGGAAGACTTGCCTACGTTCCATCTTTTGCAGAAGCAGTGGAACGTGTCGTTGCTCACGCCCAATCAGGCGATCTGATCCTGACTCTTGGTGCGGGCAGCGTTTCGCAGCTTGGCCCCGTGATTCTCGACAAACTTGAGAAGCAGTCAATGCTTGCAGGTCGTTAGCAGTTACTGGAGCCGGTCCTTCGCGGCGCTCCAGTTGCCGAAGCTGCCTTGTTTTATCGTCCAGCGAAGGGCAGGAGGATTCATGAACCAGGCGCAAGCTCCCGATCGAATCGCCATCTTGGAAAAACGTCAACGTCAAACCGTCTTCGGTTTTGGTCTAGCAATGATCGTTGTGGCCTCCGTGCTGCTGGTTCAATGGAAGGAAATCCGAAGCTGCCAGAATCCTCAAAAGTTGCGCGTCCGAGAATTGGCCGTTGTGGATGAGCGCGGGACGGAGCGAGTCTTACTCGCGGCCCCGCTTCCGGAACCCATGGGCAAAGAGGGTAAACGGGGCACACGAGGAGGCGGTACTCTGTCGGGGATTATCATCGCGGACGCTACTGGCACCGAGCGCGGCGGTTACGCGACGGGCGACAGTTACGCGAATGCGATCCTCACGCTGGACGGGCAAGGTCATCAGACAGTTTTGCTGCTCGCAGAGCCGGACGGTTCGACAATGTTCCGAATCTGGAACGGAGAGAAAGGGTCGATCACTATGGGCGTCGAGGATGACACCTTCCTCAACCTGAAGCAGAACGGCAAGCCAGTGCTACTAGCACCCCCGGACAATCCGGAGAGCCACGATCGGCGCCCGCTCTTTCGATGAGATCGAAAGGCACAAACCTCACCGCGCCCGTCATCCGTCGCGGAGTATGATTTCGCCATGAAGATCGGGGAACTGGCAAAGCTAGCCGGCGTGAATGTACAGACGGTTCGCTTCTACGAGCGGCGGCGGCTGATGCGTACGCCGCGCCGCACCGCGGCCGGCTACCGTGTTTACACGGAGAGCGACCTTGAGATCGTGCGCGCCATCAAACGCATGCAGCACTTCGGCTTCACTCTGAAGGAAGCCCGGCGCATTTTGCAGCTCTTCGAACTTCCGACCGATAAGGGGAAAGAGCCTCCCTATGGTCGCGGTTCTCACGAATGCCTGCGTGAAGCAGCGGGCATTGGCGAGCAAAAGCTGAAGGCGATGAATGAGCAGATACAGGCTCTCGTTGCAATCCGCAACGAACTCGAAGAGGTGCTGGTGCAGGTGCACGAGAAACTGTCCCCGCCCAGGAAACAGGCAACGTCGAATGGCACTCGGGCCAATTCGAAGGTTCGGCGTCGCGGCTGAACATCCTTCTTACTTTCTCCTTGACTCTATACCAAGGTATAGACCGGATACTTGGGTTGAGCCTTGCTATAAACGGCAGGGCGCAAGGAGGATTTATGCGAAAGACTTATGTTCTCGCCGTCCTGTTCGGATTGCTCTTACTCGCGCCGCTCGACTCCGCAGCCCGTTCTTCCGGAAATGAGAAAAACAAGGCTGTGGCGCGCCAGCTTTTTGAAGTGGCGCTCAACCATGACAACTGGGACGTGTACAACGAGATCCATACGAAAGACTTTGTCGCTCATGCTGGAAAAAGGTCGGAGAACCTGGCGGAGGATTTGCAGAGTGCAAAAGGGTGGCGGCAGGCGTTTCCCGATGGACAATACACGGTCGATCAAGTCATCGCGGAGGGAGACTTGGTGGTGGTGCGCTTCACCGGACGCGGAACGAACACAGGCACGGGAAATCATCTGCCGGCGACCGGCAAGCCAATTGAGATGACCGGCGTCGCGATTTTCCGCATGGCGGGCGGAAAGATCGCGGAAGAGTGGACGGAATATGACAGGTTGTCATTGCTGAGGCAGTTGGGTCTGGCGCCGCCGCAATAATTTCACCGGAGAACCGTTTGGATTTGTTCTGTTGACCTTTTTTCGGGCAGCGCGTCCAACGTTCATAAGGTGAGAATTCCCATGAACACGACCAAAGCCGCTTACTGGATCGCGCTCGCAGCATTGGCGCTTGGCCTGAACAGCGAATATCAGCATGGAAAGTTCCCGGCGCTGCATCGCGCGGCAGACCGGGCTGGGGTCGCGGTTTGCCAGCTGACTGCGCGAGCTGAGCAGACTCTGGCGACGGCGAGACTGGTTGTCAGCCAACAGGCGGTGCCAGCCGTCGATTCGTTCGCTTCGAGTTCGGAAATGGCCGAAGCGCGGGCGGAGATGCTGCAAGACCAGGCCCGCGATGGAGAACAAATGGTTCGGGACCAGGTTCGCGCCCGCGCCGAGATTCTGCGAGCCCAGGCTGAGATTCGGCGCGCACAGATTGAGCAGATTCGCGTCAGCATCCCGTCATTGGAGATGAGCGGGGCAGGGAATCGCCGGTTTGTTCTCGCCGTCCCCAGGCGGTGCGCCAAGCCGAGCTTTCGCATCGCGATCGACGGCCGGGAAGCTTTGATCGGTCTGACCAGTGATAAGCCGGACGCTGGAGACATGTTCTAAGCGCGGACAAGGGACAGAAAGCACTTTTCCACAGGCATCGACCTCACGAACCACATTCGCACTCAACTTTGCACTGTCTCGTTTTGCGAAAAACAGCTATAGTAATTTTGCTCAGCGGTTTTCTGTCGACAACTGACCCGAACGAGTGGCGCGGAAATCAAGTTCCACGGCCGTCCAGGAAGAGTTGTATCCGCTTTCCCACGAGGATGACGGGTACGATGCTCGCCAGCGTGATGCCTCCGAGCGGGGGGCACGTGAGCGCGAGTCATTCGACGATGCACGCCTGGTCGATCTCGAAGCGGAGCAGGAATCTCCATTCCTGCGTGGACAGAAACGCGTCTCAGTCCGCCGCGGATCGATTCCCAAGAAAACTGCAAACCGGCTGAAGTGGGTCGCTTTCGCGCTGGCCATTCTGGCCGTCGTCGGCGCCTTCGGTTCGGTTGTTTATCGCTACGGAAAGCATTCCTGGCGATTCCGCATCGAGTCCAGCGATCAGATTGAAGTCTCCGGCTCGCAGCACGTCACGCACGCCCAGATCATGGAAGTGATGGGCGGCGACATCGGACGCAACATTTTTTTCGTACCGCTCGCGCAGCGGAAACAGCAGCTTGAGCAGATTCCGTGGGTAGAGTCGGCCAGCGTGATGCGCTTCGTGCCGAACCGCCTGCGCATTGAAATTCACGAACGCACGCCCGTAGCTTTTGCCCGCATGGGAGCGCATATTTCGCTGATCGATTCCGGCGGCAACCTGATTGAGCTTGGGTCCGGCGGCAAGCACAAATACTCGTTCCCTGTAATCGCTGGCATGAATGCCGGAGAGCCGCTTTCGACACGCGCGGCACGGATGAAGAACTACAACGAACTGATGGGGCAGCTCGATTCGACGGGAGCCCATTATTCCCAGGAGATCAGCGAGGTCGACCTTAGCGACGCCGAGGATGTGAAAGTGCTGGCCTCGGATCCGAACGGCGAAGTGCTCGTGCATCTCGGCTCAGGAAACTACCTGCAGCGCTACCGAACCTTTGTGACGCACGTGCAGGCCTGGCGGCAGCAGTTCACGAAACTCGATTCGGTCGACTTGCGCTATGACGGACAGATCATCGTAAACCCCGATCTTGAAGGGATTGCTCACCAGCCGGCGCTGACGCAGGCGTCTGCCAAAGCGGCTTTGGCCGCGGGCGTTAAGAATGCGGCCATCGTGAATTACGAAAAGTTTGTGACGCCGCCCGCGCCGCCCGCTCAGGCCACAAAGCAGGCGGATGCCAAGGCGAAAGGTGCGGCGAAATCCGAATTGAAGGCCCAACCGAAAAAGGTTTCTAAGTCCGCGTCCAGGGCCGTCCCTCACCATCCAACGCGGAAGCCGAAGGCGAAGGCCGCGACCGTTCCCGCAGCGAAAGCTCCAGCAGGGAAAGTACCAGCGCCGAAAGCTCCGGCAACGAGCGTTGCCACGACTGCTGCCAAGCCACCACAGCCGGCGCCCACGATTTCGCCGGCCGTCAGCGGAGGCCAGAAGAAACCGAGCCCCGGGATTCCAAAGGAGACTCCGCAGAACTAGCGATCATTATGCCGAGCCGCGAACCCAACTTCATTACCGCGATTGACGTAGGCAGCGCGAAGACGAGCGTGCTGGTTGCCGAACTCAGCGAAAACGGCCTGCGCTATCGAGGACACGGCATAAGCCCATCGCGCGGCCTGCGCAAAGGCGTCATCACGGAACTCGATAAAGCGGTCGGGAGCATTCAGAAAGCCGTCGAGGCCGCTGAGGACGTGGCGGGCATTCCGATCGAGCACGCCATCATCGGCATCGCTGGAGCCCACATCCGAGGGATGAATAGCCACGGTGGCATCAGCTTCGGCGCGCGTTCCCGCGAGATTGGCCGCGAAGAGATCCGCCAGGCTGTTGACAAAGCGCGCACTGTTCCACTGCCTGCGGATCGCGAGATTCTGCATCTGTTGCCGCAGGAATTCATTCTCGACGGCCAGCCGGGGGTGCAGGATCCAACTGGCATGATGGCCACGCGTCTGGAAGTTCGTGTGCACATTGTTACGGCGTCTTCGAGCGCAACGCAGAACCTGGTCACGGCCGTCAATAAGGCGGGAGTACGGGTTGACGATACGATTTTTGAGCCACTGGCGTGCGCGGATTCAGTGCTCCGTTCCGACGAGCGCGAGCTGGGGGTCTGCCTCGCCGACCTGGGCGCCGGGTCGTGCGACCTGATTGTGTTTCAGCAGGGAGCCGTGGCCCACACGGCCGTAATCCCGGTGGGCGGTGACCACTTCACGAGCGATCTGTCGGTTGGGATGTGTACTGGCCTCAGAGATGCCGAGACGCTCAAGAAAACTTTCGGCAACGCCGTGCCCACACTCATTCCGGAAGGAAATGAAGTGGAGGTGCCGTCGGTCGGAGACCGTCCCTCGCGCATGATGTCGCAGCGCATGACGGGCGAAATTCTTGGCCCACGCGCTCACGAATTGTTCGAGATGATGCGCGATAACCTGCGCCAGGCTGGCGTTCTCAATCACTGCGTCGCTGGACTTGTGTTGAGCGGAGGGGCGTCGCGGCTTCCGGGCCTGCTCGACGTCGCTGAATCGATCCTGCGCAAAGCCGCGCGTCTGGCATGGCCGACGCCGATGGCGAAGATGCCGGCGTTGCTGGCCGAACCTGAGTTTTCGACGGTGCTGGGCATGGTGTATTACGGTCACCGCGCACGTTTAGCGCGAGGCCTTCAAGAATCCGGATTCGGGTCGAGAATGAAGGCATTGTTTGCAAAGAAAGGAGCATGAGGGGTTGTGTGGGAACGGGCCTGTGGCCCGTTTGGCGGGGCAAAGCCCCGCCGCCACACTGAACTGGAAACCGGCAACTGAGAGCCGAATTTTACGAGGTGTTTCATGATCGAAGACAACGGACTCCGCATCTGCTTTAACGAAGAAGCCCGCAACGACGCACGCATCAAAGTCATCGGTGTGGGCGGAGGCGGCAACAACGCCGTCAACCGCATGATTGACTCCGGCATGGAGCACATCGAATTCATCGTAGCCAACACCGACCTGCAAGCGCTGCGGATGTCGCGCGCCGCCACCAAGATCCAGCTCGGGGTGAAGCTGACCAACGGCCTTGGAGCGGGCGCGAATCCGGAGATTGGACGCAAGGCGGCACTCGAAGATTCCGACAAGATCATTGAAGCGCTGGAAGGCGCCGACATGATTTTCGTTACCGCGGGACTGGGCGGAGGGACGGGTACGGGCGCAACGCCAATCATCGCTTCGCTGGCCAGCGAAATGGGCGCGCTGACCGTGGCGGTCGTGACCAAGCCGTTCGCATTCGAAGGCAAGCGCCGCATGCAACAGGCCGAGCGCGGCATCTCCGAACTCATGGAGTCGGTTGACACCACCATCGTCATCCCGAACGAAAAGCTGCTGGCCGTTGCCGAAAACGCAGGCTTCTTCGAATCCTTCCGCATTGCCGATGACATTCTCCGGCAGGGCGTGCAGGGAATTTCCGACATCATCACGATCCCCGGCATCATCAACCGGGACTTCGCCGATGTGAAAGCGATCATGGCGGGCATGGGTTATGCGGTGATGGGCACGGCCACCGCTGCCGGCCCAAATCGCACGGTCGAGGCCGCGCAGCGCTCGATCGCCTCTCCGCTGCTCGAAGCCGGAGCCATCGACGGAGCTCGCGGCATTCTGATCAACATTACGGGCTCCAGTTCGCTCAAGCTCGCCGAAGTACAGCAGGCCTGCACGATTATTCAAGGGGCAGCGCACGAGGACGCCAACATTATTTTCGGGGCTGTGCTCGACGAGAAGATGAAAGACTCGGTGAAGATCACCGTGATCGCCACGGGCTTCCGCGAGGCGGAAATGCGCCGTCCGCGCCAGCACGAAAACTTTGACCCGGTGATCTTGTCGCGGCATAGCTCGCGACACTCGTCCGACGACATGGCGTACGAAGTTGCACGCCAGCGCGAGATCGTTCACGATGCGCAAACCGAGGTCGAGCCGGAGCCTGCATTCGACCCGGAGCCGGCGTTTGAGCCAGATCCCGTGCCCGCAGTGTTTGGGGAGTCCGCGCCGCCAAGCTTTACGCAACCCGCGGAAGTGATTTCATTCGATGGGTTGCAGTCGGTTGCGCCTGTGTATCAGGCCGAGGATCTCGATGTTCCGGCATTCCTGCGCAAGCGCAATGATGTGATGTAGGAATGTCATGGCGTATCTCCCGGAGATGAACAGCCTCACAAATTACGAGAGCGATGGAAGCTTTCGTTCTTAGAACGATCTAACGATATCCGCCTGCGGGGGATTTTTCAGTGCGTCGAGTCACGTGAAAGTGTGATAGCAAGGGCCGCGAGCACAACATCATCAGGGGAAAGTTCCAGAGAAAATGGTACCGCTGTGATCGGCCGCGGGAAGATGTGTTCCCGGCCGCGCACAGATTTCAAACTGCGCATCGACGTAGACCCGCTTCCATCCGTGCTCGCGAAGCAGCGCTCCAACGGGTGCAACGCTTGGCGTAAGAACGAGATCGGTGGGATAGACATCGAGAGTTGCGCGCCAGTCACCGGCTGCGTCGTAAAAGCGGAATGTCCGCTCGACCCAGTCGTCCGGATACGCAACTTCATAACGGCTGTCGACCGAGACTTTCACCGCAGGGTACAACTTCCAGGAGACATATGCGCCGCTGGCAAATGGGACCATGACGTTGCCGTGAAAATTCTGTGCGGCGAGGTAGTCGACGGCTCCCACAGGATAAGAGGCTTTTCCAGCCACCTGCGGGACTTCGACTTTCCAGAATCGCAGCTTTAGCGCCGGTACGAGACAGGCGGCGATCACGAATGTCCATGCCAGCAAAAGAAATCGGGTGTGCCTTTGCGAGAATTTCTGTAGCCACTGGCCGGCGGTGGTTTTCTGAAAATAGGCGGGAACGTAGCACAGCCACGCGATGGCAAAGAAGGGCAGCAGTTTGCGGTGAAGAACGGCTTCCATCCCGCTGGCTGCGAGCAGCAAGACACCGGGCTCACGCAAGGCTTGTGATCGTGCGAGCGCGAAGACAAGCACCGCCAGGGCTACGGTGAACAGAACAGTCGTATTCCATCCCAGCGTCCAAATCGGCTTCCATTCAGCGATCCGAGGGCGCGCCATGGTCAGCGCCCGTGCCAGATATGTGAAATAGCGCGTACCGTAAGGGTTGATGAACACTTCAATCCCCATGCCGCAGAACGCGAGCGCCGCCGAGCGGAGCGGTTTTCGCAGGCTGGCTTGCTCGACGCAGTAGAGAAATACATAACCGATGCCGACGACGAATCCTGCGTGCAGATTCACCCAAAGAGGCCACGCGGCCAGCCACACCCATAGCCACTGATGGCGTCCTTGCCGGTCCATTTCGAAGACGCACAACAGCACAGCACTGAACAGAAACGAATAGGCATGTGCCCGGATGACGGGAAGGAATCCGCCATAGAAAAGGCCGATGCTCACGGGCGCCAGAAATCCGAGGACAGTAGCGCTCGCGCCGCGTTGTCGCGCAAGCCGCAGCGCTAAAAAAAGCGTGCCAAATGCCGTGGCGAACTTCGGCAACAGAATCCCCGCGCCGCTCATCCACTGGGTGAGGAAGAACGCCAAGGCGCCGGCCGCCCATTCATGGTCGATCATCGGGTGAAGGGTTGGAGTGTAAGCGAATGGGTCTTGGGTGAGCAGGCGCCCGGCGGCAAGGCTCTCGCGGATGAGGCCCATCTGGTGCCACAGGTCAATATCGACGAAGTTGAACGCGATCTGGGACAGGAGCAGAAAAGCGCATCCGGCGTAGATCACGATCTCAAGTGCGCGCGCCTCGGTTCGCCGCCTGGGCGATGCGGGGGTCTCCGTGCGGTCAGTTGCATTGGTCGCGCTCGCCAGAGTGTTCATGACGGGCAAGCGCGTCGCGGATGATCAGCGGGCCTCAATGTCAGCCCACTATAACCGAATGCCGCAGATGGAATCAGCCGATTATGCCGGGGAGTGGGTCAATGAAGATTCACAATCCCCAGATCCGATTCGCTCCGATCACCAGTCCGAGCGTCAGGCAGGCGATCAGGATCTCGCCCAGCGCGCCAACAATAAAGGGGCGCAACCCCTGCTTCGACATCTGGCGAAAGTTCGTCTGCAGGCCGACCCCGGCAAACGTCAGCAGAAACGCCCATTTTGAGAGATTGCCAAGCGAGGAGACCTGTCCCTTGCTGAACGTGTGGAACCCGACCAGTAACGACATCAGAAGAAAGCCGAGGATAAATTTCGGAAACTTCTTCCAAAGAAAAGCAGCCTTGTTGGTGACCGTTTCGGCCTGTCCTTTGCCCGCCCAGTAAAGCGCGTAGGCGAGCACGACGAAACCGATCATGGCGTTGCGCGCGGTCTTCGCGAGCACGGCCACTTTTCCGGCGGCATCGGAATACAAAGCGCCCGCGGCCGTCGCTTCCGCAGTATTGTCGACGCCAAGTCCGGCCCACAAACCGTACGAAACATCATTCATGTGCAGACCGTGCGCGATTGCCGGGAAGCTGAACAATGCCAAAGCTCCCAGCGCCAGAATGGCGGCAATGGCAAAGGATGAATCCTCATCGTCCGCATCGATCGCGCCCTTGGCGGCGATGATGGCAGAGACTCCACAAACCGCCGATCCAATCGCCAGCAGCGAAACAAGTTTCGGCTTGAGCTTGAACAGCTTGCCCAGCAAAGTCATTAACGCCAGCGAGAGCGTAATCTCGATCACGACGAGCGCGAGGGAGATGCCGCCGAGTTTCAGAATGTCGGCAAGGACAAACCGCGCGCCCAGCAGCACGATCCCAAGCTTCAGCCAGAACTCATAGGTGGCGATTCCGGCCGAAAATATCCTGGGAATTGTCAGCGTGTTCGAGATCACCAGCCCGATCAGAATTGCCCAGAGAACATACTCGATGTTGGGAAATATCCAATGATGCGCCTTTGCATAGACGTTGACCGAGTGCTCCAGAATTTTGGCAGCGTATCCGATTCCCGCCAGCAAAAGAACTCCGGGCAGGATTTCGAGAGCCCTCGAAACAGGATTACTCGACTCTACACGCGACAGCGAGGTCCAGTACGCCATGATTTGTTCTCCACCTCAAACGAGTTTTGGCGATGCGGTCACTGCGTTTACCAGGGGATGTTTTTGAGAAGATCAAACCTGACCGCCAGCGCTAACAAAAGCGCGATAATGACGGCCCAAACGTCGAGGGAAAATAAAACGCCTTTCGGGGGGACCGAGGGCTTGTCTGCGGACATGGAATCTCTCCTTGGACAGTAGCGTTTCCGATTCGGAATGCTCTCGCTACGGACTTTCGTACGTTGTCAACTCAGACGCCAGTAATAGTCAACTAATACAATCGACATTATATACATAGTCTGAATTGCAAGATTGCGGCCATCCGGCGCTGCCGGGGGTAAAAGCTGCAAGTAGTTGAACGGGCGTCACATCGGTGTTGAACGACATTTTCGCGGTGCGCCGCGGGAGCGCATTTTGTTGCATCCAGCAAGCAAGGCTTTTCCTTCGAAGATCACCGCCCAGTCGCCCGGCCAGGCCGATCCTGGGCCGTTCTTTCCTGGTGGATCAACTCCCGGAGAACCTGCATACTGGAATTCCGATCCTTGAACTCACCAGCCAGTAACGTGCGGAGAAAGCTTCCCGTCGCTCGAAGACGCCGTCCCCGGGCGGGAACGATCCTCGTCGCGCTGCTGGTTTTGATTTGTCTGCTGCTGGCGCGCCCGGCTTTCACCGGTCTTCGCGCCGCCGGCTTGTTGCTGCGGATGCAAGACCTGCAACATGCAGGCGTAATCGGTGCATTCCACACCTATCACGTCGAGGAATCGTCGACTGATGTGCAGACGCCTGGCGGTGTGATTCACGCACGTTTGTACAGTCCCCGGGGAATCGCCCATCCTCCCGGAATGCTCATCGTTCACGGCGTGCATCATCTTGGGATGGAGGATCCGCGACTGGTGGGGCTCGCACGGGCCATTTCGGCGGGCGGCATTCGCGTACTGACGCCGCAGTTGCCGTTGCTTGCCGATTATCACGTGGACAGCGGCTGCATTCCTGAGATCGGCTATGCGGCACGCAGTCTGGCCACAACGCTGGGCGAAAAAGTCGGCGTACTCGGCATCAGCTTCGGGGGAGGCTTGTCGCTGCTGGCCGCCGCCGACCCGCAATTCGAGCCCTACATTCGTTTTGTGGTGTCCATTGGAGCGCACGACGATCTGGCGCGCGTGCTGCAATTTTTCATCACGAACCAGATCACTCGCCCAGACGGATCAACGCTGCAGATGCAGGCGCACGAATACGGGCCGTTCGTCCTGATCTACTCCCATCTCGAGGATTTCTTTCCGGCAACGGACATCAAGACCGCCCGCGATGCTCTGCAGCAATTGCTTTGGGAGAACGTGAATGAATCGAAGAAAATCGCAGAGGGGCTGAGCCTCGCTTCTCGACAGAAAATGGAATTACTCTACAAACATGATGTGGATGCTCTGGCCGGCGAGATGGCCGAGTCCATAGCGCGACACGCAGGGGAACTGGCTCCGGTTTCGCCGCACGGGCGCCTGCAGTCACTGCGCGTCCCGGTTTTGCTGCTGCATGGAGCCGCGGATAATGTGATCCCGCCGTCGGAATTGCTCTGGCTTGAGCAGGACGTACCGCCCGGATTCTTGAAGGCTGCGCTGGCCAGCCGCGCGATCAGCCACGCCACCATGGAAGAGAAACCGTCTCTGGCGGACGATTTTCACCTCGTCCGGTTTATGGCGCAGATGCTGGAGCTGTCAGACGATAGGGAACGACTTTCCGGATCGCCGCGCTAGAACCAAAGCGACCAGATCGCGTCCACGGTGGCGTGGGTAATCGCAGAAGCGGGCACACGCCGATCCTCGCGCCACGCGCGTCCGTAGAAAATTCCGGCAATCGTTGCCAGAAAAACATAGTGCCAGTTGAAGTGCATATCCGGCGAGAGCCGTTTGTTGAAATGCGAAAGCCCGAATAAAACGCTCGTGATCGCCAGCGCGGTCACGCGCGCAAGACGAGACGCCCGCGCGCCGGCCGGAGAATCGAACCAGTGGCAGAGACGATTTTCGAGGAGGTTCTGCGTCCACGCGCGGAAAAAAAGTTCTTCGGGCACGGCGATGAATACAAAAATGTAGACCCAGGTCAGCGCCATCGAAGGGCGCAGCGCATGTACGTGCGGGCGGAGAAATCCCAGGGCCAGCCCGAATGCAATGACCACCGGCGCAAAGAATGCCAACTCGCGTAGCCCTGTTTTCCAGTCACGCCAGCGCAGGTGAAAGTCGAACCCCGCGCCGCGTAGCCGGCGAATCACCACGAATCCATATAAGGCGGCGTCAACCAGCAGCAATTTGCCGAGACCGGCAAGTCCATGCGGCCACAATCGTTCCAGCCAGCGCAAATTTACTGCAAGGCCGAGCGCCAGCAGAACGATCAGATCGCGCCAGTTGCCGCGTTGCTCTGGATCAGCCTCGGCCGCACCCGTGAGCAGCCACGCGATGGCGACCGCAATGGCCGCGTAAAATGCAGACCACAGAGCGAGCGATTGGGCGGAATCGATCGGGTGCGAAAAGCCAACCAACGCGAAAGGCAGCGCGCACAGCGCAGGCAACAGGATGCGCAGCATTCGCGGCCATTGCTCGGCTGCCCGGGCAACGCGCTCCCCGGCGAAACCAAAGATCGCCGCCGGGATTAATTCCAGCGCAAGCACCGCGACGTCCGTGTGGGTGAAGTTCTGCATGGGCCTGGCTAATAACGCAAGTATCCGATCCCTACGCGCATATGATGCATCAGGCTGTCAGGCATGGTGACGGCCACCGTCAATCCCAGAAACGCATGGACAACAGCAATGGGATAAATGCTGCGGTAGAGTCGAAACATGGAACAGAAAAACAGCGCCGCCATCAGAGTAAATGTAGTGAGGATCGGGCTGGGCAGGTGTGCCGCCGCGAACAACGTGGCCGCAACCCAGACCGCCGTGTCACCGCCAAACAGATCTTCGCAACGGGTGAAGAAAAACGATTGCAGAATGAATTCCTGAATGAGCGCCCAGAGCAGGTATCCCGATGACTGCTTCAAATTGGGCCAGGTTGGATTCGTCGGAAGGTCGCCGCCCGCCCAGTGCACCGTGAAGATGAGAAAGATGGCTATCGCAAAACTGATGGCCAGCACCCGGCTGGCGCCGAAGGTAGTCGGGAGGCCAAGGCCCATCCGGCGGACGGAGGGACGATCCAGAAGTACGAAGGCAGTGATCGCAATCGCCGCCGCCAAGGCCCACAGGTTGCGCGTCGCCATGCGAGAGGACCAGAGCGCGCCCTCGGTGAGAACATAGACGACGATCAGCTGAAGCCAGGTGAAGTAAGTCCGGTAGGGCGGCGGAAGCTCGAGCGAGAACCTCACGATGGTAGTTTACGATGTGAGCGGCTACGGGCGAACGGACACGTGTTGGGGGCGTTTTGGCAAGACGGTAGTATCCTGCTCCAGAAGCATTTGGAGGTCTATTGTTCTTCAAGCTGAAGGGCCGACGTTTGGCGATTGGACTGCTCGTGCTCTCCAGTCTTTGGGCGAGTGCAACTATCATACCTCTTCTGTATTCGTTGGTGTTTCCGAACGAAGGGCTCGAAGGCGTTGTAATGGCCCTGGAAGGGCGCACGACTGCAAGCCCAGAGGCAGTTGCCGTTGTTCAGGAGACGCTAGCTGCGGCGGGCCCGTTAAGAAGGGCTATGCAGGTCGCATATTATTCGCAGGTGACGGCTACAGTGCGACATGGCCAAACGCAAACGTCGAGGATGAAGCAGGTACTCTGGATCGCATGGTTTGAAAAGCTTTCGAAGCCCATTCTGCTCGTTATCACGCAATTTGAAAGCGAGGGTGTTCTGAAGTACGCCATCAGCGAGGGTGAACTCATCAGCATAGTTCGTGGTTACGGCTTTCCCTTGCTAGCCTTCGGATTCTCGCTCTATCTTGTTCGCCGAAAGAAATCCATCGAAGATCCCCCGTGGTGACCCTTACTTCTTCTCTCGAATCCATTCGTTAATCTTCTGGTCCAGCACATCCAACGGCAGCGGACCCGAATCGAGCACCGCGTCATGGAACGCCCGCAGATCGAACTTCGCTCCTAACTCACGTTGTGCGCGCTCGCGCAATTCGAGAATCTTCATCTGGCCCATCTTGTAGGACAGCGCCTGCCCCGGCCACGCGATGTAGCGGTCGACTTCCGTGTTGATGTTCTCGTCGTCCATGGCCGTGTGCTCGTGGAAGTAGTCGACCATCTGCTGGCGCGTCCAGTGCTGCGAGTGGACGCCGGTATCGACCACCCAGCGCACGGCGCGCCACATTTCATTCTGCAGCCGG
Source organism: Terriglobales bacterium (assembly GCA_049509215.1). GTDB lineage: Bacteria > Acidobacteriota > Terriglobia > Terriglobales > Acidobacteriaceae > Acidiflorens. Next base: position 29,203 of record JBELAC010000006.1, on the reverse strand, counting down.
CCGTACTCGCTGTAAGGATCCTGATAGAACCCGACTTCCTTTCCGAGTCGCTCCGAATAAAACGCCCAGCCCTCGGTGTAGGCATTCACATCGAGGTCGAATTTGCGGAAAGGCGGCAGGTCGGTCAGCTCTTGCGCAATCGAAAACTGCAGATGATGGCCGGGAACACCTTCGTGGTAGGCAATCGCCTCGACATTCAGCAGAAGACGCTTCTCCGGAGCATATTCATTGACGTTGATTCGTCCGGGCCGCGATCCGTCGCCGGCGCCAATCGAGTAATCCGCGGGCGGAGCGGAGGCGCTGCGGAACGATTCCATCGGAACGACCGCCAGCTTGTTTTTCGGCAGTCGCCCGAAAAGCTGTGGCAGCTTCTCATACATCTGGTCGCGATAGTGGGTGTACAGGTCCATCAATTGCTGCGCGGACTTCCCATGCAGCGCCGGGTCCTGCCGGATGTGATCATTGAACGATTTCAGATCGGCGAAGCCTTGCGCCTTGGCAAGCGTCAGCATCTGGGCTTCGATCTCCGCCACGCTCTTTACGCCGAGTTCGTGAATTTTGTCGGCGGAGAAATCGGTCGTCGTCTGATGCCGCACGGCAAACTGATAGCGAGCCTCGCCATCCGGCAGCGCCCACTCTCCCGGATCAAGGCGTCCATGCGGAGCGTAATCTTCGCGCACAAACTTCGCGAACCTGGCATACGCGGGCGCGACTTCGTTCTTAACCGCTTGCTCGACCGCCGTGCGCAGCCGCTGCCTGTCATTCTCGGAAATCGAATCGGGGAATTTTCCGAGCGGCGAGGTAAACGGACTTTTCTCCAGCGAATCGTCGGCAATCTCCTGTGCCTGCGCAGAAACTTTTTCCAGCAGATATTTGGGAGGCATCAGGTGATCGCGCAGTCCATCGCGCATGTGGGTGGTCGCCTGCTCCAGCACATGCGGAATCTGATGCAGCCGCGAGACGTAGTCGTCGTAGTCCTTCACGTTGCGGAACGGCGAATCGAATGGCAGTCCCGCGTAGCCCAGGTGGATGCCGCCGAACTGCGTGGCGGGCATTTCCCAACCTTTGAAACGAGCGCTCTCGATGTCCTCGCGCAGGTCGCGCACCATCAGTGCATGATTGAGCCGCTCCTGCTCGGGGAAGCCGGTAACGTCGACGGCCTCAAATCGCGCCAGCGCCTGCCGCGAATGCTCAAGCCCATCGGCGATTGCCTTGTCGGAAAAGTCGCTCAGCCGGTCGTTGTAGCGGTTGTCGCCGACCTGGGTGGCGAGCTCGGGCTCGGTGCGGAGCGTGTATTCCCATTCTTGGGCGAGAAGGCGCTTAAGTTCTGCCCGGCGTGCATCGAGATTCTGGTTGGAGGCACGTTGAGCAGCAGCGCCGTCTTCGGATGCGTGAGCCAGAAGTGGGACGATAAAGACCAACGAAGAAAATAGGACAACGATCAACGTTCGCAAGAGGCAGACCTCGGCAGAATTATCTGAATCATGACTGCTGCGTGATGGATTCTACCGCAGTCTGCCTAATGGGCAGTTGAGCTGCGCCACCGCGACGACGACGCATCTTCCACTGTCACCGCAAGCTTCGCAAACTTCTTCAGGTAACAAGAGCTCATGATTACTAAGGTGCCTGTCCTCCATGGAAAATGCACGTAAACTATTGGGATACAATAAGTTACGCATTTATTGCCGGCCTCAGCCAAGATGCACTTTCCGGTTGCGCCAGAGTGCATAAATCCCTAATATCAGGACAGTTGCGCCAATTCAGTGCCTTTCGTGCCATGTTTTTGGCGATCAGCTTGCATCATAATTAAGTCAGGATTCCGCGGCTTTGTCCGTGTAGTCTCGGGGATGGTTTTTGTGAACGTGAAGTGGGCGCTTCGTCTATTAATTTTCTTCGTATTGGCAATCGTACTGGAAGCAAGTGGTATCGCGGCCAGCGTAAATCCGCACGCGAGCACTCCGCGCTCGAAGTCACGCACAGTCACCGAAACCCAACATGCCAAACGCCGCATGCGCACGCTCGCGCATAGCCGCGTCCCCATCTCGAAATCCGCCGCTGCTCATCGTCGTCGCTATTACGAGCGCTTCTACACCAGTTCGTTCGCAAATGACATCACGGAAGGCGACATGACGGCCGGGGAAGATGCCATCGTGCGCGAAGCCGCCATCGATGCACTGGGCAACATGAACGGAACGGTGGTGGCCATCGAGCCCACCAGTGGCCGCATTCTGGCGATGGTCAATCAGAAGCTTGCGCTCTCCAGCGGAGCGCAGCCCTGTTCGACGATCAAGCTTTCGGTCGCGCTGGCAGCGGTCAGCGAGGGCCTCATCGACAAAGAAACGGAAGTTCCCATTGCCGGCCGCACGCGCATGAATCTGACCGAGGCGCTGGCGCATTCCAATAATGCCTACTTCGAAGCCCTCGGACGCAAACTTGGTTTTGAGAGAGTGCAGTACTACGCGCACCAGTTCGGACTCGGCGAATATGCCGGCTACCACGTTCCCGGCGAGCAACTCGGCACGTATCCGGAGGAAGAAATTTCCCCGAAGCTGGGCGGCGTGGGCAAGATGTGTTCGTTTGGCGAAGGCATTTCAATGACACCCCTGCAACTCGGGGCACTGGTCGCCGCGATTTCCAATGGTGGCACGCTCTACTACTTGCAGCATCCCACCAGTCCGGAAGCGGTTGCCAACTTCCAACCGCGCATCAAGCGCCATCTCGACATTGACTCCGCCATCCCTGAACTGGCCGACGGCATGGCTGGAGCCGTGCAATACGGCACCGCGCGCAGCTTGCGTCTCAATTTCAGTGAGGAAGAAATCCTCGGCAAGACCGGCACGTGTTCCCGCGCGGGTACGCGCTTTGGATGGTTTGCGTCCTATGCCAACACAGATGTCGGGCGCATCGTGACGGTCGTGTTTCTGCAAGGCGGACGGCCCACATTCGGCCCGAAAGCGGCCGAGATCACCGGACGCCTGTACCGCAATCTCTGGGATCACAATTTTTTCGTTGCGCGGTCCAACGGCGCGACGCCGGCTCCGGTGCTGCAGAATCTGCTCCAGCCCAACCAACACTAACCCTTGGGCTCTGCGCCGCGCGGACCTGCACTGAGCGGACCCGAGGAATCGTTGTTGATTCCGTGACCAACGGAACTCCATAAATCCCTTCTGCCTCGCGAAACCCCCCGCCATGGTTCAAAATAGTGACACCGATGAGTTCGCCTTCCCCTGTCGCACCAGCAACAGCTTTGGAAAAGCATCGGATTGCGCCTGTCTCTAAGTTGTCCTCCTCTCCCAGCGTGCGCACGCTGCTGTTCTCGTGCTTGCTGATCGCCGGCGTTCTCGCCGTCTACAGCCCCGTTACCCAGAACGGCTTTCTCAACTACGACGACGACACTTATATCACTATTAATCCGCACGTAAAGGCGGGCCTCACCCGGCAGACGGTGAAATGGGCATTCACGACGTTTGACGCCGCGAACTACCATCCCGTGACCTGGCTTTCTCATGCGCTCGACTGCCAGCTTTTCGGACTGGACCCCGCGGCCCACCACGAAGTCAATGTTCTGCTGCACGCGGCCAACGCCGTGCTTCTTTTTCTGTTGCTCCAAAGCGCGACGGGATTTGCCTGGCGCAGCCTGTTGGTCGCCGCCCTGTTCGCGCTTCATCCCATCAACGTCGAGTCCGTGGCCTGGGCGGCCGAGCGCAAGAACGTGTTGAGCATGTTGTTTTTCCTGCTCGCTCTCTATGCTTATGTCTGGTATACGCGCCAGCCTGGCCTTCGTCGCTACGCGGTGATGGTCGTGTTTTTTGTGCTGGCGCTGCTCAGCAAACCACAGGTGATTACGTTCCCATTCCTGCTTCTGCTGCTGGACTACTGGCCGCTTGGCCGTCTCGGAGCGGCGCAAACACAAGTTGCGGCGGCGGGAAATGCGATCTCGGAAAGCACGCCGCAGGAGGCTGGGGCCAACCCCGCCGCTCCAACGGCTGCGGCGCGATCGATTCGCTGGCCCGGCATCATTCTCGAGAAGCTTCCGCTTCTCGCGCTCTCCGTGGTGAGTGCGGTCGTGACGATGAAGGCACAGAAAGCCGGCGGCGCGGTTCAGACTTTGTCTTTATATAGCCCGCTCCTGCGTCTGGAAACAGCCCTGATCGGTTACCTCCGGTACCTGGGCAAAGCGTTCTGGCCCACAAATCTGGTTGTGCTCTATCCGCACCCCGTGCAGCTCTATCCCGCATGGCAGGTGTGCGGGGCGGCGCTGCTACTCGCCGCCATCACCATTGCGGTCGCCGTCGCCGGTTTGCGAAGGCGCGACCGCCGTTATCTCATGGTTGGATGGTTCTGGTTCCTCGGCGCGCTGTTCCCCATGATCGGCCTCATCCAGGTTGGCGCTCAGGCAATATCGGATCGCTACGCATACATTCCGTTCATCGGAATATTCGTGATGCTGACTTGGCTGGTCTTTGATCTGGCACGGCCGGATCTGGCACGGCCGGATCTGGCGCGGCCGGGTTCGGTACGTGCGGATTTGGCACAAGCGGAGCGGGCGCACGCGGATCGAGCGGCGCGGAATCGTGCTGTTTGGCTCGCCATCCCCGCCATTGCGATTGTGCTCGTGCTCGGCGTGCTTACCTACGTGCAGGTCGGCTACTGGCGCGACATTCCGTTCTTCTGGACCCGAACGATCGAGCTGACCGAAAACAACTACGTGGCTCACGATACGCTGGCCGAATATCTATTCGATCGGGGCGAAACGGAAGAGGCCGCGCGCCACTTCCGCGCCGCACTGGCCATTCGTCCCGATGACTTGCCGGCTAACCTGAATCTCGGCACTTACGACCATGCTCACGGAAATCTGCAAGCAGCGATTGAGCGCTATGGGATCGTCGCCCGCCTTGCCGCCGACCCGAGCCTCCGCGCCGCCGCTTATGGCAATCTCGGCTCCGCCTATCGCCAGCTTGGCGACTTCGCGAAGGCAAGAAATTGTTACGAGACGGCGCTGCAACTGAATCCCAATCGTGCGATGGCGTTCATTGGTCTTGGCCTGATCGCGCAGAAGACGGGCGATCTCCCCGAAGCCGTGCGCCAGTATTCGCGCGCGATGGCGGTCGAACCAACCGATGTCGGATACCTGCTGATTGCGCAGGCCTTGCAGCAGGAAGGGAAGTCCGACGAAGCACGCGCGATTTTCGAACGAGTAGCGCGCCTGTCCCCGAATCTGGCCGACGCACAGAGAGAAGCCGATTCACTTCTAGGAAAGTCCGCCGCAAAGAAAAACGCGGGCGATTAGCCCGCGAAAATCTCTAATCAATCCGCGAACAGCGAACGACAAACAGCGAACGACAGCAGCTACCGTCCCTCTTTCACCTCGTCCCGCTCCACCATGCCGTCTTTGATGTAAATAATACGGTGCGAGTATTCAGCGATATCGTGTTCGTGGGTGACGAGGACAATCGTGTTGCCTTCCGAGTGCAGCCGGTCGAACAGCGCCATGATCTCGCCTCCGGTCTGCGAGTCGAGGTTGCCGGTCGGCTCGTCAGCAAGAATAATCGCCGGATTATTGACCAGCGCTCTGGCCACCGCAACGCGCTGCCGCTGTCCGCCGGAAAGTTCGTTGGGCTTGTGATGCATGCGCGATTCCATGCCGACTGCTGCCAGCGCAGCTTTTGCGCGCTCGATCCGCTCCGCCGACGGCACGCCCGCATAAATCAGCGGCAGCTCCACGTTATGCAATGAGGTCGCGCGCGCCAGCAGGTTGAACGTCTGGAACACGAATCCGATTTCTTTATTGCGAATGCGGGCCAGTTCGTCATCATCCAGTTCGCTGACCAGTTGCTGGTTCAGCCAGTACTGACCCTTGGAAGGCGAGTCGAGGCAGCCGATCAGATTCATCAGCGTCGATTTGCCTGATCCCGAAGGTCCCATGATGGCGACATATTCATTGCGACGAATCCGCAGATTGATGCCGCGCAGCGCATGCACCTGCTGCTCCAGACCCATGTCATACGTCTTCCACAGGTCCTCGGTCGCAATCATGCAGGAGTCGGGCACACTAAGGCTCGTTGGCCGCTCAATGGAGAGAATCTCCGCAGTCGCCATCTTTTTCTCCTCCGGCTCGGGCACGCACACTCCTCTGGCCGCTCTTTCCTTTGACGTTCTAACCTGGCAGAGGTTAGAAATTGATTGTAGAAACGCAACTTGCTGCGTCTCCGTTCCAAAAGCTAGACGGAACAAGCCGTCTCCACGAATTTTCCCTAGGAACTCTCTTCTTCCTTCTTGGGAGTCGTGTTATCTATTTTGACGCTAGTACCCGGCTTCAGGGTACGCAAAACCTTGTAGCTGCCGGTAATCACCTCGTCACCGTCCTGCACACCCTTGGTAACTTCAATATCGGTTACGCCGCTGATTCCGGTATCGACGGGTACAAACTCGGCTTTCTTGTTGCGGATGACAAAAACACCCTGAATCTCTTTCTGCTTTGAGTTGTCGACGGGCGCCGCGGCCTGCACCGATCCTTTCGCGTCTTTCGGCACAAGATCCGCCGGAGTGCGTACCGTGAGCGCCTGGATCGGAATACTCACAATATTGTTCCGGGTCGCGGTCGTGATCTTTGCGGTCGTCGAAAGCCCGGGCCGCAGACCTTCGGGCGGATCGGTCAGCGTTACTACCACCTTGAAATCTTTCGCCTCTTCGCTGGTCGAAGTGGATTGCGAGGTGGAAACGCCGGTCGAGCGCACGATTGCGTTGTCGCCGATCTCCGTCACCGTTCCATGAAAAGTCTTGCGCGGGATCGCATCAATCGTGACCTCGGCGGATTGTCCCATCTGCACGTTCACGATGTCGGTCTCGTCTACCTTCACTTCCGCCGTAATGACCGACATGTCGGCGAGGGTCATCAGCGTGCTGCCCGGTGCGTTCTGGATGCCCATGACCACGGTCTCGCCTTCCCGCACCGGAAGATTCGTAATCACGCCGTCATAGGGCGCTTCATACGTAGTTTTCTGTAATACGTCGGAAACCCGCGTCAAGTTCGCACGATTCTGCGTAATGTGCTTGTCCGCCGAATCTTTTTGCGCCACGGCTTGCGCGACTTTTGCCTGCGCCTGTGCCAGCCCGGCTTCCGCGGATTCCCACGCGGCTTTCTTGGTGTCGTACTCCTGCTTGGCGATGAGCGCGTCCTTATACAAACCTTGCGCGCGTTCCCAGTCGAGCTGCGCATGATCGGCGTCCGACTTCGCCCGGTTCAAGTCGGCCTGCGCGGTCCGTAAGCCGGCCTCGGCGGCTATGAAATCGGTCTCCGCTCCCTGCACGGAAGCGCGCGTCGCGTTCACATCGGCCGACGATTGCACGTTTTCCAGTTGCGCCAGCAACTGTCCCTTTTTCACGTGTTCGCCTTCTTTGACGCTCAACTTGATGATCTTCCCGAAAGCATTCGCGCCGATGTTCACGTACGTCTTGGGCTTAATTTCTCCCGAGGCGCTTACCACCGAGCTCAGGTTTTCCTTGAGAGCTTTTCCCGTCTGCACGGTAACCAGATTCTTCCGGCTCTGGTAGACAGTGATGCCCACGATGATGCCGAGTACCAATACGGCGCCAATTCCAATCAGGACTTTTTTCCAGGTTTTCATTCGAGAAAACAATCAGGCCATTGCGGCGCGGTGCGATCGGGTTTTTTGAGAAGGCTGCCCCCCAGATCGTCAAAGCGACACAATTCGCCCTCTCCCTAATTACGTCTGCGGACGGGACAAAGTTCCCGCCGCTGCGCTTCAATATTTAGCAAGTAGCCGGTGATAGTTCGGTTGAAAGCTTGGTTGAAACTCGGGCCGTCGATCCCGTGAGAATCGATCCCTGATCCTCCCGATGATTATACCCCGACGCGAGGGCCCGGCAAGGCGCAGGTTTTGAGTTGTTCCCCAGCCGCAAAATGCGGATTCTTAAGGGATTTACAATCGCAACCAGGCAGTGGAAAATCTTTGCGGGCAGGCCTCTTTTCCTTGCCTAGTTGTATCCAATCAACATAGAATCAAGTTACTGCTGTCTGTCATGAGGTAGACCCTTCTATGCTCGTCTCAGGTTTTCGAAGCCGCTGCTCAGTCGGAATACTGGCAGGAATCATGGCCCTCGGCTTCGCTGCCGTTCCCCGCGCCCAGGCCCAGGACAAGGATGCCAAGGACGCGAATGCCTCGACCGCTCCGGCCTCCGGGCAGGCTACCCCTGACTCGACCGATCCTCTGAAGCGCTCCCTCCCGGAAAAGCAGAAGAAGGCCAATGCCAAGGCCCTCAGGGCGGAGTTGAGCAAGACCTACAAGAAGTGGCTCGCCGAAGACGTCGCTTGGATCATTACCGATGAAGAGCGGAAGGCCTTCATGCAGCTCTCCAACGACGAGGAACGCGACCAGTTCATCGAAGCTTTCTGGCAGCGCCGCGATCCAACCCCCGACACCGAGGAGAACGAGTTTAAGGAAGAGCATTACCGGCGCATCGCCTATGCCAATGAGCACTATGCTGCTGGCATCCCGGGCTGGAAAACGGACCGTGGCCGAATCTACATTGTTTTCGGGCCCGCCGATGAGATTGAGTCCCATCCCTCGGGAGGCAGCTACGAGCGTCCCATGGAAGAAGGCGGCGGCGAGACCTCGACTTTCCCGTTCGAAACCTGGCGTTACCGCTATCTCGAAGGCATCGGGCAGGAAGTCATTATCGAGTTCGTCGATAGCTGCATGTGCGGCGACTACCACATGACCATGGACCGGTCGGAAAAGGACGCGTTGAAGTACACGCCCAATGCCGGCCTCACGCTCTATGAACAATTGGGAATGACGACCAAGGCCAGCCGTTTTACCGGCGGCAACGGCATCGAGCAACTGGGATCGTCGCCCTTCAACAATGATTTGCAGGTCAAGGAATTTGATCGCCTCGAACAGTTTGCCAAGCTGCAAGCGGCTCCGCCCGTTAAGTTCAAGGATCTCGAAGAAATTGTCAGCCACAAGATCAGCGTCAACCTGATGCCGTTTGACGTGCGGGTCGATTTCGTAAAGGTCACCAGCGACACCGTGCTGGTTCCGGTTACTATCCAGATCAGAAATCGCGACGTTACCTTCCAGAACAAAGAGGGCATTGAGCGCGGTACAGTAAACATCTTTGGACGCGTTACAACTTTGACCGGGAAGATTGTCCAGACCTTTGAAGACACGGTTCAGGTTGATGTTCCCATTGAACTGCTGCCGAAGACCGCCGAAAATTCTTCCGTGTACTGGAAGGCCGTCCCGTTGCGTATCAGCCAGAATCGTTACCGCCTTGATGTCGTGGTGAAAGATGTCAACGGAGATCGCTCCGGTAGTTGGAGCCATGCCGTTGTGATTCCCGACTTCGGCGAAGACCGGCTGAGCAACTCATCGCTCATCATCGCCGACCAGATGGAACCGGTGGCCGCCAAGAACGTCGGCACCGGCAGTTTCGTCATCGGAACCATGAAGGTGCGTCCACGAGTGCAGTCTTCCGACGGCAAGCCCATCAGTTTCAAACGCAATCAGAAGCTGAATTTCTGGATGCAGGTCTATAATCTCACCGTGGACGAGAAGACTCACAAGCCTTCCGCCACCGTTGAATACAATGTGACGGACGCCAACAACAAGGCAGTCATCCATACCGTGGAATCGACCGAGACGATGGGCAATATCGGCGATCAGGTGACGCTGCAAAAGACGCTATCCGCTGCCAACCTGCAGCCTGGTTTGTACAAGATTGAGATCAAGGTAAACGATAAGCTTTCCAAGCAGACCGTCGATCCGACGGCAACCTTTTCAGTGGAGTAAACTGTTCGGGTCGTGCCGCGACGCGACGGGCTCTTGCCTGTCATGAATGAGGTAGGTGCAATGTTCCGAAAGCTCGGGTTCTTCGCGTTCCTAATGGCCCTGGCGCTTCCGGCATGGCCGGAAACAGGCGCAGGCACAATCTCGGGATACGTTCGTGACGGTAGTGGCGCGCCCCAAATGGGTGCTGCGGTCGAAATCCTTGGCTCAGCGGCCCGCAAGGTGTTCACTGACGATCGCGGCTTTTATTCCATTGCCAGCGTCCTGCCGGGAACCTACAGCATTAAGGTGAGTGCTCCCTCGTTTCTGCCTTCTCTGCGCGAAAGAATCGGCCTGCACGCGGGCGCGAAGATGATGGTCAACATTACTCTGACCAATCTCTTCGAAGCGATCCAGCTTATTAATGTCCCGGCCCAGGTTGATCAGGACGACTGGAAGTGGACTCTGCGTTCGGTCTCCAACCGCCCCATTCTCCGCGCTCTTCCGGACGGCACGATTGCCGTGGTTGACCATGCGCAGGACGTCAAAACGAACGTCGCTTTGTTTGCGGGATCTCCCAGCGAAGGCTTCGGCAGTTCTTCCGACATGAACGCCGCCTTCTCGCTCGAGCGGTCTCTGCTATCGAGTGGCACTCTGCGCCTGAACGGCAACCTGGGTTATGCATCGGACGGCTCGGGTACTCCAGCCGTCTTCCTGCGCACCACCTATACCAGCCATTACAACCCAGTTTCCGAACCTTCGATCTCGATCACCGCGCTCCGGCTGAATTCGCCGGACTTCAACAGCATGCCCGGCGACAGCCTGCAAGCACTCTCGGTCACCAGTTCCGATCGCGTAGTCATCGGAGACAGGCTCGAGGTGAAACTCGGCAGCGAATTCCAGACGATTGAGTTCATGGGCCACGTCAACGCATTCAAGCCCTTCGGGTCTGCCGATCTGCACATCTCTCCGAACACCGTCCTCGAATATCAATACGCCAGTTCGATTCCGGATTCGCGTCTTGAAGATCGTTCCGATTCGTCGGGCGATCATTTCGACGCCGCCTCCGCCGACCCCAGCGCCACCGGCCCGCGCATGAGCATCGTCGATTTCGCCCCATCCGTGGAGCGTGCTCATCACCAGGAGGTCTCACTCTCCCAGCGCGTCGGCAAGACCAACATGCAGGTTGCCTTCTACGCGGATGGACTGGTCGACCCCGTCCTGACCGGTATCGGTGACATGACTGCCGAATCCGGCGATGTCCTGCCCGACATCTACTCGGGCACCTTCAGCTACCAGGGCAATGATTTCTCAACCCAGGGTCTTCGCGTCGTCCTGCAACGCAAGCTCGTGTCGGATCTCACCGCAACTCTCGACTACGCCTACGGAGGCGCGCTCGATCTCTCGCGTCCCGGCGTCGAACTCCAGGATGCCCGCGACTTCATCCGCACCGAGCGCCGCCAGGCTGCTGCCCTCAAACTGAGTGGAACTTTTCCCAAAGCGAAAACGCACCTTGTCGCTTCCTACCGTTACACGGCCGGCCGCGCGCTCACCCCGGTTGACCTCTTTAATACTTCGGCCGGACAGGCCGACCCGTACTTGAATCTCTTCATCCGCCAGCCAATTCCATCGAGCTTCTTTGCGGGACATCTCGACATTCTCGTTGACCTTCGCAACCTTCTCGCGCAAGGTTATGTTCCCGTCATGGGCAGCGATGGACACACGGTCTACCTGGTGCAGACCGCAAGGTCCATCCGCGGTGGCGTAGCCTTCAACTTCTAAAATCCCCCGGCTCTCTGCTTTCTAAAATTCCCCGTGGAAACGCAGCTTGCTGCGTCTCCGGTAGCCATCAGCGAGACTGCCGTGCCCTCAACCGCCGCATTGTCCCCAAAACGACCCTCCTTGATATCACTTAACTTCTGCGCGCAGTGGTCTATAATGCGCGAATCTCAAAATTGACGCATTTTCTGTCTGCTTGGAAAAGCTATTTCCGACCACGACAGAGGGAGAACTGCGATGAAGCGATCTTGCCTGGTGGTCCTTATTCTTATGTGGTCGGTGTTAGCGGTCGGTCAAACCTTTCGTGGAACGATCCTGGGCACAGTCACCGATCCCACAGGATTATTCGTTGCGGGTGCCACCGTCAAAGTCAAGAACGTGGCCACCGGCTTGGAGCGCACGACCACGACGAGCGCGGATGGCAGCTATACGATTTCCGAGTTGCCCATCGGTTCCTACACAGTCAGTATTTCGCAGACTGGTTTCCAGACTTCATCCACTACCAACGTCGAAATAATGGTGGCCGCTGAACGGCGTGTCGACGCACAACTCAAACCAGGCCAGGTCACGCAGACCGTCGAAGTCTCGGGCGAAGAGTTGCCCATGATTGAGACCACCAGCAACGAACTCGGCGGCGTGATCACTGCCGACACCGTTGTGGACATGCCCGTCAACGGCCGCGACTACACCAAGCTCATCTATCTCAATCCCGGCGTGGCCGGTTCGCCCGACCAGATCTCCGATTCCCCCGGCTCGTTCGGCGAGTTCTCCATGAACGGCGCCCGCGGCCGCTCGAACAATTACCTGCTCGACGGCACCGATATGAATGACGGCTACCGCAATGATCCTGCCATCAACCAGGCGGGCGTCTTCGGCACGCCGGCAACCATTCTGCCCATCGACGCCGTCGCCGAAGTCAACGTCCTTTCCAACTTCAAGCCCGAATATGGGCGCAACTCCGGTGGCGTCGTCAACATCGTGACCAAGAGCGGCTCCAACAAGATTCACGGGTCCGCCGGCGAATACATGCGCAATGACGCAATCGACGCCCGCAATTATTTCAATGTCGCCGGCCAGCCCAAAGCAAAGTTCCACAACAATCAGTTTGGAGCTTCCCTAGGCGGCCCGATCATCAAGGACAAAACATTCTTCTACCTCGACTACGAAGGCCAGCAGGAACCAGTGGGAGTCGTCACCGTAGCCAGCGTGCCCACCGGAGACTGCGCCACTTGCGCGCTGCAGCCAAGTGATGCTTCCAACCAGGTGATTGCCAACCTTCTTGAGCGCAACCCTTGGCCCGCACCCAATCTCGGTGGTGGAGTCCCGATCGGCCAGACCATTAACGGGATCACTGGCCCCACAGCCGGAACGGCTTCTGTCATCTCCCCGTCTTACAACGAACTTACCAGCTTCATTGCCAAGATCGACCAGAACTTCAACCCCAGCAACATCCTCACCGGTCGGTATTTCTTCGGCGACAGTGTGCAGTCGTTCCCGCTCGCCCTCGCCGCTGCGGGCGGCCAGTTGCCCGGCTTTAATACCTTCACTCCCACCCGCGTGCAACTCGCCTCGCTCTCTTACGTGCATACGTTCGGCTCCACGAAGGTCAACGAACTCCGCTATGGATGGAACCGCTTCGCCGAGGGATTCTACCCCGCTGACCAGGCCTTCCACCCCAGTTCCATCGGCCTGTGCGCGGCGACTTCCGCCGCACTTTGCGACGGGGCTCCGCCCTTCGATTCTGGCCTGCCTGTCATCCTCGTGAGTGGAGTTGCGCAACTCGGTGCCAACGGCGGCGATCCTCGCAACCGTATCGACAGCAACGACCAGATCCTCGATAACTTCTCCTGGAAAATGAACAAGCACGACGTGAAGGTCGGGTTCGATTTCCATCGCACGACTGTGACGCAGCCGCAGTTCGACCACAACTTTCGCGGCAGACTTACTTTTAACAACGGCACAACTGGAAATGCCATTGAGGATTTTCTGGCGGGAGACTTGGACGGCGGTTTCCAGTACTTCGGAAACGCGGCCCGCCACACGTTCGAGAACAGTTTCGGCCTCTACGCCCAGGATGCTTTCCGTCTAACACCGCACATCATTTTGAACTTCGGTCTCCGCTGGGACTACTTCGGCATCATCCAGGAAAAGAACAACCTTCTCAGCAATATCACAAACCTCGACGCCGTCAACAGCACTTTCACCCTTACCCAAGTCGGACAGCCCGGTCTGAGCAGTCTTTACAATCCCGATAAGAAGGACTTTGCCCCACGCCTCAGCATCGCCTGGGACATTTCTGGCAAAGGCAAATCGGTAATCCGCGCGGGCTGGGGCATGTTCTTCGATGCATCGTCGCAAGACATGGTGATGGGCCATCTGCCCTATTCACCCTATTTCGATCCCGGCCCGGCCTACAACAACATCGGGCCTGCTCCGATTCTCTCCACGGGTCTCGCCAGTAGCTCGCTTGGCCTCAACACTCCCATCTACCAGGCTACGAGTACTTGCAATTACGAATGTGACGCGTTCGGCTTCGATCGCAACATCAAGACGCCCTACATGGAGAATTACAATCTCAATGTCCAGCAACAACTGACCAGCAAGACTGTGATTCAGGTCGGTTATGTCGGCTCGCAGGGCCATCGTCTGTGGCGCTTCTTCGATCTTAGTCAGCCCAGCAATGCGACAGTCACGACATCCGACTTGGCATACGCGGCCACCAATAATTATTCCTTTACGGACTCTCAAGGAAACGTACACACGGGGCCATGTGTGACGGCTGGAACCCCCACCGGCGGACCTGGCTGCATTTCTTCCTATGGTGTGCCGCGCAACTACATCGCGAACAATCCCTACGGCTCGTTCTATCTGCTGCAGGAGAATTCCACCGGCAAGTCCAATTACAACGCGCTTCAGGTAAGCTTCCGGCTCAACAATTGGCATGGGATGACTTCGGTCGTCAACTACGTCTGGTCGCGCTCCATGGATAACTCGAGCGACGGCGAAGACTTCGAACCGAATGCCGCGCAGCCAAATGACAGCAATAACCCACAGAAGGAGTACGGCCCATCCAACTTCAATATCCCGAAACGCCTCACATGGAATTTCTCCTACGACCTTCCGAAGATGGGTGGCAACTGGCAGCGATTGAAAAACGGTTGGGGCATCAATAGCATTCTCAGCCTGCAGGTCGGCCAGCCCTTCCAACTGAACTATAACTTTGAGGATGACTACAGCGGCGGCGGTAACGGTTTCGACCGCCCCGACGTGGTTGGGCCCATCAAATACGACGCCAGGAATCCGTTCAATTACCTCGACCTGAGTTCGTTTGCCATTCCATGCACCCTCACAACGATCGCTTTGACGCCGGATCCAAACGGCACCGGCCCAACCGGCTCCGCCGGAGACTGCGTGCCCGGAACCCGGCACTACGGCAATGAGGGCCGCGACTCACTGCATGGTCCTTCTTTTAAGGAATGGAACTTTGCTATTTACAAGAACACACCGCTCACGGAACGGCTCAATATGCAATTCCGCGCCGATCTCTTCAATCTTCCTAATCACCCTAACTTCGCCAACCCATTCCTGCCTAACTATATTGCAGATCCTCTCGCAGCGGGTTATGCAGTCAACAGCGCCGGGCGTGAGGTCGGAGGTGGACCATATCCCATCACCGCCACCGGCGACGTCGGCATCGGAAACCCATTCATCGGCGGCGGAGGTCCGCGCGGTATCCAGCTGGCGGTGAAATTCACCTTCTAGCAGGCTGCGGAAAAACTCAATTTTGTGTTTGATTTTGGGTGGCGCAGCGGTTCACCGCTGCGATAACCGCCTTGTTTTGAATGCGGCTTCAGCCGCTGAGGTGACGGTTCTCGATCGAAAGAGACTTTTTCCGCAGCCTTCTAGACGTCAAGTTTCGAAGTTCAACCTGGGTTTCTTCTTCCTCAGCTCCTCTCGAAGTTCGAGAGGAGCTTTTCTTTGGAGAGCCCTTTCTCTTGCATGTCGCCCACGAGAAATCATGACCTGACCGCAGACCTTCTCTTATTCTCTTGACCCTGACTTCAAGCCTTGTCACTATGAGTCATCCACGCCACTTGCCAGGAAAGTAGATGGTTGGGTGCTCGACGCTTTAGAACCAAATCAGGGCAGTCAGAAGCTAAGCTGAATGGAATCAAGACTTTGACTCTAAGTCCTTATTCCCCAAAGACCTGGCGGAAATTGTCCGCTAAATCTTTGATTCTAAAAGACCGGTGTAGGGGGGGGGGTACCCCAGCAAGGTGCGGATCGAACCCCCGAGAACCGCCAACTGAAAGCTGAGAACCGAGATCTGAGAACTGGCAATGATTCCATCCGAGCGTCGCCGCCACGAACGTACCCACGTCAAAACCCCAGTCAAAATTCGCTCCAAGAACAGGAACGACCCGGAACAGTCCGCCGTCACCCGTGATCTGAGTTCGAACGGAGTCTTCCTCTATTCCGAGTCGCCGATGGAACCGGGCGCCCAGTTGGAACTGGTGATCATGCTCCCCGGGGGACTCGGCCTGGGCCCCGGCGGATGGACCCTTTGCCAGGCCTCCGTCGTGCGCGTCGAACAGTCCGATGGCAATGGTGTCGGAGTCGCCGCAACTCTGGATCGTATTGAACTGCTCCCCGAACTCATTTGAGCCCCCTGTCGCGGAAAGATCGATGGGGGCACGGGACGCACGACATTTTGGGATCCGCAAGACGGGCTGCGGGCAGAACGCCGCTTCTCATTTTGAGGCACATAGTGAACAAATAAGTGTTCGTCATGATAAAAATACTTCCCATGCTCCAGGGTTGGTGCAATAATTCCCGTTTTGAAACACGGGTGGAAATTATGACACCCATGCCCAGGTAGGCCGCTGATGTGGATTGAAAAACTAGCCCAAGGCGTTTTAGAACTCGATACGCCGATCGGCCCTCGCTACTTGAAGCCGAATCTTGCGCAACGTGCGCTGCTGATGTGGACCTTCCGGAATTTTTTCTCCCTGCCCCAGCAAGTGCTTCGCCCCCGCGAGAGCCGATTGATCGATCGGCTGTGGAGCGAGAATCGGTTTGTTTCACTCTCGGGAGTGAGCGCGGTGGACCGCCCCGTCATCGGAAGAATTGAAAGGCGCGTGCTCGCACCCGTTGAAGTCATGCCCCAGCGAAAAGCTGTTGCAAATTCGCAGTCGGCAGTTGTTGAGCAAGGCAGAGAAGCGGCTTCCGCTTAAGTCAGATTCGCGACGCGCCGAATTCGGCATGCCATTCAGGTCGGGAAAAATATCTGCGGAACCAGGGCGCTTCGCGGAATCAGAATGCAGCGTTGCGAAACCACTCGCGCGACGATCGTCGGAATCAGCCGCAAGCGGATGGTATAATTAAATTTCTTCTTCAGTGGCCATTACCCCCACCGCGGGCGCGTAGCTCAATTGGCAGAGCAACTGACTCTTAATCAGTAGGTTGTAGGTTCGATTCCTACCGCGCTCACCATCTTTTCAACAACTTCGCAGCTGCGGTCTAAACCTCGTCCCACCGATTGTGTCCTTTTTGTGTCCTTACTGCACTCGATGGCTGGCCACCTCGGCCACCTCATCCATGTTTTGGTGCTGGTATTTCATGGTCGTGCTCACGTTCCTGTGTCCCATGACGTTCATGACCGCAAACAGGTTTTTGGTCGCCCGGTACATCTCAGTTCCGGAGCCATGACGCGCGCAATAGAGGACGAGGTCGTTTGGCAACCCGGCCTCCTTTCTGGCTTTCTCGAACTGCTTAGCGACCGTTGTGAGATGCCCCCCCCGGCGCGTTTGGAAAGAAAGATCCATCCTTCCTTTTGCTCCGAGTATCGTGCCAGAAGTGCCTGTCGAACCCGCGGACTGATTGGCACAAACCTTCGTCCCTTGGGCGATTTGCTCTCGTAGACGAAGTATCGTCTCCGAAGTCCAATATCCAAATTACGACCACATCGGCCTGCAACAATACCCGGCCAAAGAGAAAAACGTTGTTTTGTCCAATGTGAAACATACGGGTATGGTGGGGCGCGAAATTCGTTGACGATCTTTCGTCCGGTTTCCGTGTCGGGTTGGGGAGCACGAGGTGGTGATCGCCTGCTCGAGTGACGCTATTCGCGAAAACATCGCGAACCCGCTCGGGCCAGCTTTAGGACAACCAGTCAGCTACGGCGGCACGAAACCGCTCGAAAGGAACCGGCTGCGCCTCGCGGAACGGACCGAACTCCGGCGGAGCAATCACATAGGCTTCGGATAAACTCTCCGCCAAGCACACGCAAGCGGTGTTGGTGCGATATTCGTCGTAACGGCTGGCGGCGAGCCACACGTACAACGCCAATACCTGCGCGTCGAGCGCGCTTCCTGGCAGATCATCGACCGCGGGCAGTGGATTAATCTTATCTGGATTTTCGAAGACCGCTACGCTGGTGAATGGCTTCGGCTTGCTGCGCACTCCAAAGCGTGCCACCAGAAAATCTGGACGCGCCCGACGGAAAGCTTCCGAGGCCCCCCACTCGACGAACGAATTCCCGTAGATTAATGCGCCATTGCCGCTGAGGTACAGCGAGCGCAAGTACTCACGGATGACTGGAACGCCCGCGACCTCCGGAGGACACCAGGGCGTAACGTCCAATTTCCGGAGCCGGTCGTAGACGGCGTCGGCGGCCGAGAGGTCCTTTTGCATCGTGTTTATTTCATGCGAGAAGTGTTCTCGAAAGCCCGCCAGCCGTTCATAACTCAGCAAAGTAGCGGGGTAGCTGCCTGGTTCGAACGGCTCGTTCACTAGCACAGACTCAACAAGCTCACGCCCGGCGTCCAAAATCCAACAATCGGCGGCAGTACTCCCGGGACGACGGGTAACAATGTCGAGCAATCCCGCGCGACGCTCTGCCGTGGGCGTGCCCAGAAGTACTTGCACCGGACTCTGGCTTCCACCCGCGTCCTTCACTTCGAGTTTCACTGCACGACCAACGGATTGCCAGCGGCCCCAGACCGTCGTGCTGTCCAGTGGCAGCTTCTGTGGAATTACAAGCAGAACGAGTCGATGCCGGGAAGCTTTCGCAGGGTTCTCTTTCGCCGTGTGCTCTTCCGCAGCATCAAAGACCTTCTGCACCGCCTTTCGCCATTCTTGGTAGTGTGGTGAACGGGCTAGCAGTGAGGCGCTCAGAATAGTCTGTTCCTCGGTGGAGAACTGCCAAGTCCGCACACCCATTTTCTCTTCCACTTGAACAACTTCTCGGAAAAGAGAAGTTGATTCGGCTTGGCTGAGACTGGCGAGAAACAGAAGCAAATGCATGACGGACTGGCGCTCGTAGGGGAAGAGATAATCCCAATCATGCAGTTGCTGCCGCGTGAAGGGTAGGAAAGTCCACGGCAGCCGCTTCAGCAGCCCTTGATCCAGGGCCTTCTGAAGTTGTTCAGGAAACTTATTGTGGGCCTCGCTGCTCACCTGTGTTCTCTGCGCGTTCAAGGCTGCCATGGCGAAGATTGTGTCCACCCTATTCAGCCACAAACCGAAGACCGTTTCAAATTCGGAACTCAGAAATCGGCACGCCTTGGAGCTCCATTCGGGGACAGCCCAGCAGGCCCGCAACCGTCGGACACAGGTCTACGTGCCGCACCGGACGCTCGATCAGGCCAGGTTTCTCTACTGCGGTTCCCAACGCCATCATCCACGTAGAACGCGTGGACTCAGCGTCACCGCGATGATTAAAAAAGCCATTTGTGGCCGAGCCGTCCGGGTCACGCCCAAACTCGGGCAGAATGAACATGGTCGTTTTGCCTTTGTACTGGGGATCTGCCTCGATGTCCCGCCAGACCTGGTAAGCAAGCCGGTCTCCAGTGCGAATTCCCGCTACATGCAGCGCATACGAGCCAAAATGTGCTACCTCCACGTCAGAGAAGATGATTACCAGCAAACGTGGTGAGAACTTTCGCATGACTTCCCGGCTGACCAAATAGGTGAGCTCGTCGCCCGATGTAGGACCGCCGCTACGAACGAAACTGCTGATAGCGTCCTCAATCATCGAGCGCACGTTTGGGTCGAGGCGGTTCACTCCTTCGAGCACGTTCCAACCCAGGCCTTCGTAGTTCCCCGCTTCCAGCATGGCCTGCAACTCCGTCTCGATTCTTGCGCGATCGGCCAGATTGCCTGTGCGTCCTGTATTTAAGGCATTGACGACAGCCGCTACCATGAGTTGTTTCGGAAAAACGACATTGGCCCCATACGAAGGTCCGTACTCAGAAGCGGAGCTGGCGCCGACCAAGCTGGTAAGAGCCTTGTTGCTGGCGACAACCCAGGTATCGCTTTGCGCCACCCGCAATTGCTTCCGAAAAAACTCGAATAAGGTCGGAGTTGTAGGAGCGAACTTGCCCCAGTCATCCACGCGTTGCCAATTGCCAGTGAAAATGCTGGATATAGCGTTGAAGTGCGCCGTTACACCTTCGTTACGGATATCGGCGAACAGCAGCGCACTCCGCAACATATCGCCGGACAAATGGGGAATGTTCTCGATGCCCTCTGGTGCGAAAGTTTCCGCCCGGCGCACGCCACCAAAAATGACAACAACCGCGCGCTGGCCGGAACCGCCAGACCCGTGTTGTCCTCCACCGGCCAGGCATGTGCTCGGCAAACCCAGGGCGACGAGCAGGGCTGCAGCAGCACTCAGAAAATCGCGGCGCGACGAATCCGCAAGCGATCCCGGACCGCCGGCAAAGGCGCGAGAGATAAATTGTTCCTTCACTCCCATAGAGTACGCACCGTGACTCTGTGCTGAGACTCCTGCGCGAGACTAAAAAAACTACTTCGCATTCGCACACCACCCAGTGCGTCACTGCGTGATACGTCGCTTCAGGTTGCGCGCCGCTTACGGTTGGAGATTAGTACGGCGAGCGGGAAATTGCAATGCGACGGACAAGACCCCTGTGACTACGATTTGAGAGGTTCCTTTTTGGGGTGTGCCGATGTTCGCCATCCGGGAAGATGCGCAAGTAGTGGTAATCCACTCCGGCAACTGCGGTTAAGTTTTGTGTTGACGAAAACGCCTACGCCCAAGCACAAGCGCATTTCCTTCTTTGCTTGCAGACCCTAAATGGACATAGGATAGAGAACGAGCATGGCAAAACGGCGCAGTGGCACTCATCTGATCGCGGACATTGCCCAGGTATCCAGGGGTACGGTTGACCGGGCTTTACACGGGCGCGGCGGCATTAACGAAGGAACGCGCCAGCGCATTTTGGAAATAGCCCGGCAAATCGGGTATAAGCCGAATCTTGCGGCTCGGGCTCTATCGGCTAACCGGGCGACGGCGAAGATCGGCGTATGCATTCCTCGCGAAATCCACTTCTTCTATGACCAGCTGTGGAGCGGAGTCTTGGAAGAAGCGGAGCGTGTTTCGCAGTTTGGTGTTGAATTCATAAATCGTCCTATCCAGAACCTCGGCAAGGGAGATGCCAAGGCCTTTCAGGAACTCATGGCCAGCGGCGTTGACGGAATTATTCTCGCTGCTGGCAATCCCAAGAAATTGAAACCGTTGATCGACAAAGCGGAGACCAAGGGCATCCGCGTCGTTTGCGTGGACACGGACGCTTCCGAAAGTCGGCGTTCCAGTGTCGTTTACGTTGAACCTTATCTAAGCGGCTGCGTGGCGGGCGAGTTGCTTGGGAAGCTTGTTCCGCCGGGTTCGAAAGTGGCGGTCGAGGCCGGAATGCTAATGGCGGAAGACCACCGGAGAAAGGTGGAGGGGTTTTCGGCAACATTCCCCAAACACTGTCTGGGCGGCCAAATTGCAGCCGTCATCGAAGGTCACGAGGACGAAGAGGAGAGCTTCCAGAAAACTCTAGGTCTATTGCGGCGCATCCCTGAGCTCGCGGGAATTTACGTCAATACAGTGAACTGCCTGCCTGTTTGCCGCGCTCTGGAAGCAGGGAATCTTGAGGGAAAAGTGAAGCTAATTGCGACCGACCTTTTCGTGGAAATGTCTCCCTACTTCAAGAAAGGCACAATCTCGGCGTCCATTTACCACCAACCGTACCGACAAGGACAAATCGCTGTCCGTCTCATGGCGGACAATTTGATCTCAAAAGTCAAATTCCCCCCCACAGTCCGTCTCAGTCCCGCTGTGGTGATGTTATCGAATCTGCACCTCTTCCGGGAAACGCGCCTCAGCGAGTCAACACCTACCGACGGGCCGGACACGGGTTTGCTTGATCCGAGCGATACGAAAACGCAAGCTTGAACTCGTGCTTGACTCACCATTGGGTTAGTTCTCCGAATCCGTCAGTCTCGCTCGCGATCCACTCTTCTGCCGAGTCAAGTTTCTCGCTTCCCGAGGTAATGCCGACCTTCCGGGTCGGCCTGGCAGTTCAGGGGACAGTCGCTAGCTACGCATTCATCGTGCCAGCGTAAATTCGAATGGCGAGCCAAAAAGGCCAAAAAAAGGCTTGACAAGCGAGCTTATCTAGGCGCATCGTTCACGTGCACGCTGCACTCGTGCACGTGAACGTTCCAAGCTCGATGGAGTTGGCTGCGTGGGAAAACGTTTACCGAAGCTCGTCGGTCCGCAGATTCCGATATACAAAGCAGCGCGGCAATGGACGACTCGGAATCGCGTTTCAAATGCCCGGGGCAACGGGAGGAGGAGCAAGATCATGTTGGTTTTCAACTCTGGATGGATGAAGTCAACCGTGTCTGTGGTAGTGCTGCTGTTGGGGTTGCTTGTATCCGCGACGGTTATGGCCCAGGTCGACATGGGATCGATATCGGGTGTTATCCATGATCCAAGCGGCGCAGCAATACCCAACGCGAACGTGACGCTCACCAATGACGGCACCAACATCGCGGTCTCCACCACGACGGGATCAGAGGGGCGGTATACCTTCTCACCGGTAAAAATCGGGCGGTACTCCATATCCGCATCTGCCAGCGGGTTTCGGACCGTCAAGCAAAACAACGTGACGGTCGACGTGCAGCAGCAGCGGGAGGTGGACATCTCGCTGACGATCGGACAAACGACCGAAACGGTCGTGGTCGAGGCAGCTCCGCCTCTGTTGCAGACCCTGGATGCGTCCGTGGGGCAAGTTGTTGAAGAGAAGGCGATCAATAACCTGCCGCTGAATGGCCGGAATTTTACATTTCTCGCCCAACTCTCCGCCGGTGTTACTCAAGGCCAGCAAGACACACGCGGGTTGGGCTCCAGCGGGAGCTTTGCCGCAAACGGGCTGCGTCCCGCGCAGAACAACTATTTGCTCGACGGCATCGACAACAATACCAACCTGGTCGACTTCCTTAACGGTACTGCGTATGCGGTCAAGCCGCCGGTGGATGCAATTCAGGAGTTCAAGATCGAAACGAATAATTACAGCGCAGAGTCAGGCCGTTCGGCGGGGGCGGTATTAAACGCCACCCTTAAGTCGGGCACCAACGCGTTTCACGGTGCAGCGTGGGAATTCGTGCGCAACGACAAATTCGATGCGGCCAACTACTTTGAGAACGCCGGAGGTCTCCACAAGGGCGAATACCGTCAGAACCAGTTTGGGGCTACATTTGGTGGCCCGATCTTCCGCGATAAGACGTTCTTCTTTATGGACTACGAAGGTACACGCATTCGCCAAGCCATTCCGTATGTGAGTACGGTGCCTACGGCCTTGGAGCGCAGCAGCGGTTATACGAACTTGTCCGAACTACTCAGCCAAGGCCCGCCTCCGGCCAGTTGTATGCAGAACCCAAACCAACCAGGCTGCGTCACGGATGTCTTAGGGCAGGGTTACACGCTTGGTCAGGTGTTCGACCCTTCTACGACGGTTCAGGTCGTCGGGGGTTATGTGAGAGATCCATTCGCCGGAAACATCCTGCCTGCGAACCGGCTGGATGCGAACGCGATCAAACTGCTGAACCTGTATCCGGCTCCGAACAACTCAGACCTGTTCAATAACTACTCGTCGAACCCAGTCACGAACAACGATACCGATCAGTTCGACGTACGCGTCGATCACAACTTCAGTTTCAAAGACAGCGCCTTTGCGCGCGTGAGTTATGTACGAAATCCAGAAGTCATTCCCGGACCGTTCGGCGGGATTGCGGATAGCGGCCCATTTTATGCCGGGATTCAGAATGCAACATCCTGGAACTCGGCCCTGAGTGAGACACACGAGTTTTCAGGGACGTTTGTGAACGAGTTCCGGCTAGGATTCAACCATTTGCGCGCTTCGCGGGTTCAACCCAACGCCAACACGGAGGGAATTCCCTTGCAGTTTGGCATACAGGGTATTCCTCAAGGCAATTCGAATGGCGGCTTGGGTTCGATCTTCCCGACAGGTCTTAACTACCTGGGTAGCAGCGAATACTTACCCTCGCTCGAACTGAGCACTACATCGCAGATTACAGACAACCTGACCAAAATTGTTGGACGCCACAGTTTCAAGGTCGGATTCGAATGGCAGCGTTTGGGATTCTCCATTCTCCAGCCGCCAGCGGGCAGGGGAGCGTGGACGTTCAGCGGCCTCTATACGGAAGTTCCGACCAACAACAACGGGAACACGGGACTGGCGCAGATGCTTTTGACGCCGATCCCGGGAACGGTAACGGGCGCCGCCGATTATGTGGGAGGAGCAGACGCTATTAGCGCCTCAAACATCGCCAACACGTCCATGCAGCGCAAATATTACGCCGGCTATTTCCAGGACGATTTCAAGGTGACGTCAAAGCTGACAGTGAACCTGGGGCTGCGGTACGAGTACTTCGGCCAGTTAATTGAAAACTATGGCGACCAATCGAACTTCCTCCTTGCCGGGGCAAACGGACGTTCCACGTTCTTGTTAACACAGAAGCGCTGCAGTACACCGTTGTCCGCAGATTTCAAGGCTGCCGCGGTGACAGATGGAATTGATATCGTCTGTTCCAGCCAGCCGGGTCTCGGTGTATCGCAGAAGGGGAACTTCTCGCCGCGATTTGGATTTGCGTATCAACTTACTTCCAAGTTGGTGGCGCGCGGCGGATACGGGTTTTTCTACGGTGGGTCCGAAAATTCCGTGGTCGAAACCTACGTGGACTTCCCTTTCCAATACACGCAGAGCTTCAATTATCAGACGCCGAATGCACCGATTACGTTCAGCAACGGCTCCATTGGCACGTTGGAGAACGGCTTCACTGGCATTCCTTTAACTTCGGGGGCCGTTGAACCCGGAGGAGTGTCCTTCGTGGGTGAGGACTACCACATGAAGACTCCTAACACCCAGGGGTATAACCTGACATTGCAGTACCAGCTAGGCCGCAACGATACAGTACAGTTGGGGTACGTCGGAAACTCAGTTCATCATTTGGGCACGTACGTCAACCCGAATACTCCGCGGGAGATTCTGCCGCCTGGACTGAATGCTCTTGCCTACTCGCCATACTCTGATTTTTCTTCGTACATGGTGTATTCCACCTTTGAAGGCAACAGCCACTACAATGCGCTGCAAGCCAACTACGAGCGCCGCCTCGCCCAGGGGTTGAGTGTCCTCGGCAATTTCACTTGGGCCAGTTGCATGAACGACGCGGTGGACGTTCTGAATCCCACCGCGTTGAGCGGCTACCGCGCTCCATTCCTGCCGAATTTTGGGATGCACGGAGACTTCGGACGCTGCGATTTCGACATCAACAAAGTGGTTCACCTGAGCGGAATGTATGAACTGCCATTCGGGCATGGACGGCGCTTTGGGGGCAGTAGCCGCGGAGTGGCCAACGCGATCGTCGGCGGTTGGGACACCAACTGGATCCTGACGCTGCAGGACGGTCAACCTGGTACGGTGCCATGCGCCATCGCAACCACTTCAGGTTTCGGTTGTGATGCCTTGAAAGTTCCAGGTGTGGATCTGTATGCCGGGAAGCACAATGCGGACCAGTGGATGAACCCGGCAGCCTTCGCATCGCCTCCGGTTGCGACGCAAATCGGGCAAACCGATTACAGTCCGTTGGGCGGTGGACCAGCACAGTTCCGTGGACCGGGTTTCCATCGCATGGACTTCTCGCTGTTCAAGCAGTTCCCGTTGAGCGAACGTTTCCGGATGGAGTTTCGCTCAGAATTCTTCAACCTGACCAATCATCCGAACTTCTCGAATCCGGGATTCAGCATTAATGGAGTACCAGCGGCCCCCGGTTCACTGAATTACAACAGTCCGACCCAGTTTGGAACCATCAATTCGACACGCGACGGACAAAATGATCAGCGCGAAATTCAGTTCGCGTTGAAACTGTATTTCTGAAGCTTGACGCCTGAGCAGGCCATGCCGGCGAATCGTGGCTCTTCGCAGGGCGTAACTGCCCGCGAGGTTGGCAGCCAAAACGGACTGCGCAAGCGGGTTTCACGAACATGAGACCCGCTCCAAATGCTCCGAAAGGACGAACAGCATGTATCGCGTGATTTCTACAATCTTGTTGTCGTTGTGCCTGTTCGTCCTGCCTGCGTTTGGCGCAATGGACGCTCCCGGGAAACGGGAACTGTCGGAGAACTGGAAGTTGGCCGCGGCGAAAGACGTGGGGGCAGATGGTGCAGCGCTTTCTCGATCCAACTACCACGATCAGGCGTGGCGTCCCATCCATCGCATGCCTGCGACGGTTCTCGAAATATTGCAGGAGGATGGTGTCTACCCCAACCTGTATGTTGGCAAGAACATGGAGAACGTCCCGCAGGATTTGTACAAGCAGGACTGGTGGTATCGGACTGTGTTTACCGCGCCGGCTGGGGGCTCCGCTTACACGCTGGAATTCCCGGGAATCAACTATCGCGCGGAAATCTGGGTGAACGGGCACAAACTGGCGGACAGCAAGCAAATCGTCGGGATGTACGCCGCTCACCAACTCAATGTGACCGAGTGGATCAAGCCAGGCTCGCCGAATGCGCTGGCTGTCAAAGTGACACCCGAGCAACTGGTTCAGGACGTTGACGGCGTGGAACTGGCGGACAGTTGGTTCGATTGGATCAACTGGAAATATCTGGGATACAAAGGCAAGTACACCAGGGAGCATCAGTTCGACGCTTCCTTCGTGCCGGACAGAAATGCAGGCATCTGGAAACCGGTTTACCTGAAGACCACGGGTGAGGTCGCGCTCGAGAACCCGGTGGTCAACTCTGAGCTTCCCCTGCCACGGGCGGTTGCGCGGCTTACGGTCTATGCGAACCTGCATAACTTTGCCGCCCAACCCCTCAGCGGCACGCTGAAGGGAACGATTTCGCGACCAGGGAAGCCAACGATTGAATTAGAACAAAACGTCAGTCTCTCCCCCCATGAAACTCGCGAAGTTCTGTTTACCGCTGAAAAGTACCCTGGCTTGGTCGTAAGCAATCCCGACCTCTGGTGGCCGTACACCATGGGTGATCCGGCTCTGTATGACCTTCGCTTGGAGTTTGCGCTCGAACAGAAAGTCTCTGACCGCTCTCACATTCGTTTCGGAATACGGAGTATTACCCAGCATCGCGATCAAGACGAGCAATTTCCCGATAAGGGCAAGGGCGGGAATTTCTATCTGCAAGTAAACGGTCGAGACTTCCTGGCGCGCGGCGGGGATTACACCCCGGATCTTCTATATCGATACGATCCTGATCGCGAAGCAGAAATCCTAAGGTATGTGAAGGATCTTGGGATGAACTTACTGCGGTGGGAATCGAAGATCTCCAGTGAACATCTCGTTGAACTGGCGGACGAACAAGGCATTCCTCTGATGTTCGGTTGGATGTGCTGCAATCAATGGGAAAAATGGGACCAGTGGAGTGAAGAGGACCATCGGGTGGCGGCTGAGAGCCTTCGCTCCCAGGCGCTCATGCTGCGTCCGCACGCCTCGATGTTCATCTGGGCCAACGGAAGCGATGGCCGGCCGCCGGAACCTGTCCACAACGAATACCATAAGATTCTGTCGGAGGTGCACTGGCAAAACGCGATTGTTGATACCGTTTCATCCTTCGCCAAGGACGCCAAAGGCGAACATCTTTGGGATGGCATCATCATGGAAGGACCGTACAGCTGGCGTCCGCCGGCGTACTGGTTCAGTGGAAAATACCCGCCATCTCGTGGATCTTCGGCCGAGCAGGGCGACAACGAACACATTCCCACCTTGGAGAGCCTGAAGAAGTTCATCCCCTCCGACAAGCTCTGGCCCATCAACGACACGTGGTTCTTCCATTCAGGAGCGCTCCCGAAGGCCAATACGCTCGGCAATGTGCAGCGAGCGGTTGACACGCGTTACGGACCTTCCAGCAACGTAGAGGAGTTTGTGCGCAAGGCGCAGGTGGCACATTACGAGAGCACCCGCGCGCAATTCGAAGATTTCGCGGCCACTGGCTGGAGCAACCATAAAATGACGCTTTACTGGATGCTCAATAGTCACTGGCCCTCGTTCTACGGCAACATCATTGATTACTATCTGAGTCCTGGCGGTACGTACTACGGTGCGAAAAAGGGGCTTCGTCCGCTATCTGTGGTCTTCGATGCCTACGCAACCGACGATCACAGCCAGGCCAAAATCATTGTCTTCAATCAGACTCCTGGCGGCGTGCAAGGTTTGCGCGCACGCGTGCGCGTTTACGATCTGAATGGCAAGGTTCTCGACGACCGCTCCGCCGACGGTATCCAAGTTCCGTTCAATGGCGCAAATCAGATCATGGCGCTGCCTCGCTATCCCCAGAGTTCTGCTGTGTTTTTCGTGCGTTGCCAGTTGTTTGACAATACCGGGAAACTGCTGGTTGACAATAGCTACTGGCAATCGCAGAAAGACGATGACATGGGAGACAGGAAAAACGATGACGCGATGGACCTGAAACAAATCAGCTGGGCGGACATGACGGCGCTCAATACCATGCCTCAGGTCCAACTCGAGCTCAGCGCTCAGCAGAGGACGACCGACAGCAGAACGCAAGTCGCCATCCGGCTGCATAATCGGTCTGAACATATTGCTTTCTTCGAACGAGCGACTGTCACCGCAACCCAGGATAGCAACGAAATCCTCCCCATCCGGTATGACGACAATTACATCACCGTGTATCCCGGCGAAACTGCTGAGATCCACGCGACCCTATCGAAGTCGGCAGAACCGCGTTGGGTCAGGCTGGAAGGGTATAACACGCCCGCGAGTTTGGCTCAGATCAAATAGAGCCTCCGGAGCATTGCTGCTGTTGACC
This sequence comes from Terriglobales bacterium, assembly GCA_049509215.1. Lineage (GTDB taxonomy): Bacteria > Acidobacteriota > Terriglobia > Terriglobales > Acidobacteriaceae > Acidiflorens. Next base: position 472 of record JBELAC010000006.1, on the reverse strand, counting down.
AGTACGCGTACAGGAATGTTCGAGAGTTTCTCGACCTTTAATATGGACGAAAAGAAATTGTGTTTGGCCTCATCCTCTTACGTGAGCACCAGAGAACTTCAGCGCTGGTGCGCTATCCCCGCCGAGAACCTACTCGGACATCCGGAGTTGCGCGTGCGTTACCGGCAGGTGGCTGATTCTAAAGAGCTGGGCGCGTTGATGGCGAGGGAGCTGGTCGAAGTTATCGAGGAAAACAACAAGCAAGAGCGGGCAACGCGCGCCATTATTCCTTGTGGACCTACTTGTTGGTACGAACCGTTTCGGTCCTTGGTGAATGCGCGCGACGTATCTCTGAAAGACCTGCACGTGTTTCACATGGACGAGTGTCTGGATTGGCAGGGGAAACCGCTTCGGGCGGGTCATCCTTATAACTTCAAGACCTTTATGGAGCGGCACTTTTATGGAGGCATTCGCCCGGAACTCGCGGTGCCGG
>JBELAC010000059.1:0-21257 GCA_049509215.1 Terriglobales bacterium | reverse complement strand
GTGACGCCTATGCCTCGCGCTGCCCGCGGCGTAACCTTCACCCGGGTTTCTCTGCTGATGATGTCGGGATCATCTAGCAACCGGATAGCGTTTTCGGCGTTGTAGAGCAGTTCGATCAGCCGCGCCCAGTGATAGAGCAGCGTGAGCTGTGCCGGCCGCCCGAACTTCGCGCGGAATTCCTCCAGTTCAGCCTGCGCCAGCGGCGTGTCGATAAAGTCGCAGACGTTGATGCGAGCCAGGGTGTTCGTGCGGTAAATGCCCGAAGGTTTCGCCAGATCCATGGAGAAGTTGCCCCACTTCTTGGCATACGGGAACTTCAGGTAGCTCCACGACTCGAGATGCTCGCTGATGTAGTCCGTGTAGTTGGCGTAAGGGAACTCTTCGAACGAGCCGTCCGGAGCCATCAGGCGGGCTTTCCCGTCGTAGAGGTTGAGCGCGCCATTCTCCTTCACTGTGCCGAGGAACCCAGTGGTGATCACACCCAGGGATTTCACTGTTTCCAGATACTTCGGAAACACGTTTTCCTTGGCAAAAGCGATTGAGAACTTGGCGAGGTCGAGCGTCTCGTCTGCCATCTTGCGCAGTTGATCGCGCTCTGCCGCCGCCAGTGGCTTACTGAAGCCACCCGGAACGGCTGCCTGCGGGTGGATTGATTTCCCGGCGATGATCTCCAGCATATGCGCAGCCATGGTGCGGACCTTGACCACACGCCGGGCAACTTCCGGCGCGGCCTTCAGGATTCCGATCACGTTGCGCACCGAGTAATCAGCGTCCGGTCCCAGCAGGAAATCGGCGCCCGCCAGGAAATAGAAGTGCAGAATGTGCTCTTCCATGTAGGCAACGCTGTTGCAGAGCTCGCGTAGCTTCTTACCGGCCGGAGGTGGTTCGACTCCGAACACGGCATCGCATGCTTTGGCCGCGGCCAGGTGATGCGACCACGGACAAACGCCGCAAATGCGCGGCGTAATACGCGGCATGTCCTCCACCGGTCGCCCGATGCAGAACTTCTCAAAGCCACGTAGCTCGATGACATTCACGCGGGCCAGGTCCACGTTGCCGGCATCGTTGAGTTGAATCGTTACCTTGGCATGGCCTTCAATGCGAGTGACAGGTTGAATCACCAGTGTTTTCGCCATAGTTCACCTCTTGGGCAGCGGGCGCAAGCGGCCAGCCCCGGCAAAACGGTTGAAAGTGGCAGCCCTGTCCGGAATCTGTTTCGGATCGAGGCCGATCGAAGAGAGCGCACCCATCATGTCCACCATGGGATTGGCTTTTTCGGTCATGGGACCAAAACAGCCTTCGCACGGCATGTAAGCGCGGATGCAGCGTGGTGTGGTCTCGCTCCCGCCGCAACCGCCGCGCGTAGCCGGACCGTCGCACAGGAACCCCTGCTCCATCAGGCAGCGCATTTCGCTGAGCGGCGCCCCGGGTGTAAATTCCGGCGCCTCCAGTCGTCGTTTCAGCGTCGAGACTGCCTTTTTCTCCCGCTTGGTCGGGCATTCGTCGCAAACGCTCTTCGTAGACAGTTGCGGAAGCGGCTTGCCTTCCAGAAGAGCAATCAGCGCTCCGGCCACCATTTCCGGCGTGGTCGGACATCCCGGCAAATACGCATCCACTTTGATGACTTCCTGCAGCGCATAGACCCTGTCGGTCAGCGCTGGAACCTGCTCTTTCGGCAGCCCGTTCTTTTCCGTCGTGACGCAGTCGCGATAAACCTTCTCCAGCAGTTCTTCCCTGCTGCTTTGGTTGGCAAGCGCCGGAATCCCGCCACTGCAAGCGCACGAACCCAGCGCAATCACGGTCTTGCACTTCTTCCTCATTTCCAGCGCCAGCTTCTTGTGCTCGTCGCTCCGGATACCTCCAGATATGAGTCCCACATCCGCGGCCGGGATCTCCATTTCTGCGTTTTCGCCAGTCTGACCAAACAGCTTGTGGTCCATCAGGACTGGCATGTGCACGATTTCCACTTGCTTGAGTACGTCGATCAGCGGTTCTCCAATATCGAGGATGGTCACTTCACAACCTCCACATATGGCAAACCACTCTGCGGCAAGTCGAGCTGCCATGATAAACCTCCTTCCAAAATGAAAATGCTAGAAACTCCCTACGGGTAAATAAGACGCTTGCATCAGAAACCGGTTCTCCCCGCACGTCTGAGCAACGCCTTCGGCCACCTGGTTGTTCGCTCATCAAAACCAACGCGCAGCGCCATCCACGATCGGGATTCACATAGCGCTGCGAGCAGGCAGGAGATGAGGTTGCAGCCAGAGATTTCTAAAGGATGGGTAATGTGCCAGGCCGTGGTCGAACGACGTCGCATAAGCAACCACCAATGTGCGGGATCCTAGCCGCGCACGATATCTCAACCCTGGATGATTGTCAACTAGATTTATGATTAGTGTAGTTAATTATTTTCTTGACTCACGAACGAACGAACGATAGAGTAGCGCCGTCTCACGATTAACCCGCAATTGACGTTCTTCTGATGGAGCTCGCGAATCCTATGAGCCCGAATCTCTCCTTAATCTGCGACGGAAAAAAGTTCATGTGGGACGGCAGCCTCTATGCCTCTCGGGAAGAGGCCTCCCCACTGGAAGCGGCCTACCAAAAGGACAATTTTGAAGTCCACGTAATCGAAGAAGAGGGAAAGTTTCTGATCTACACCCGGCGGTTCGTGAAAGAAGTCGTGGTGGCAGCACAATAACTGCACCCTCGGAATATGGGGTGGTCGATGGCAGTAGGGACAATTCCAGTCAGCGATCCCACGCTGCTGGCGGATATCCGGCGCTATGGGAAGTTCGATCCTACGGGCTGCTATCAGTGCGGAAGCTGCACGCTCTCCTGTGATCTGGTTGAAAACTCTACAACTTTTCCCCGGCGGAGCATTCGCTATGCACTGCTCGGCCTGAGGCAGCCGTTATTGGCGAGCCTCGATCCCTGGGTCTGCCATGACTGCGGCGACTGCTCCATCGTTTGCCCGCGCCAGTCCGAACCTAGAATTTCCATGATCACGTTGCGGCGCTTTCTCAGCGCCCAGTATGAGTGGACCAGCATCGGCAGCAGGGTCCGCCAGTCCAACGCGTGGTATCTCGGTTCCCTGATCTTTGTGACAGTTTTTACGCTCCTGCTGATTGTCGGCTATCACCTCTGGTACATCGCCTTGGCCCCGCGCGATTTCGCCGGCAACACCCTTGGCGTCGGTCTGGAGCACATGTTCCCGATCATGACCTACTACACGCTCGCGGTCGTGCTGCTGCCCCTCATGCTCCTGCTGTCCCGCATTCTCCACATCTGGCAGCTCACCATGGGCGGTGCCGACAAGCCCCGCATTCCCTGGTCCACGTATGTGGTGGAGGCTTGGGTCTATGCATACGAGACGGTAGCCCAGCCCCTGATGCACAAGTGCAAAGAGCACAGCCGATGGCTCGGGCACTCGCTTCTGGCCGTGGGCACCGTGCTGATGCTGGCCATCAAGGTATTCGCTCTGCGCTGGTTTCAGACCGATAACATTTACCCCATCTACCATCCCCAGCGCTGGCTCGGATATCTCGGCGCTGCCTTCATCATCTACGGGTTGCTGGACATCCTCAACGGAAGGGTGTGGGCAAAGAAGGAAATCTACAAGGAGACAAAATTCCAGGATCTTGTCTTCCCTGTCCTTCTACTCTCAACGGCGGTGACCGGACTCGCCGCGCACATCTTCCGCTACTTCGGTTTTGGTCTCACTTGTCACTTCGCATACGCCCTGCATGTCGTCATTGCTACACCGATGCTGGTGATCGAAATGTCGTTCGGCAAATGGTCTCACATGGTCTATCGCCCGTTGGCCTTGTACTTCCTGGCGGTCCGGGAAAGAGCTGGTCAGCAAGCCCCCGCAGCGGAGGTCGTTCCCCATGCCATCTGAGGAATCCAAAACGCACTCTATCGGAGCTGCTCTGGTCGTCGGAGGCGGTATCGGCGGCATGCAAGCCGCGCTCGATCTCGCGGCCGGCGGCATCAAGGTTTACATGGCCGAACGCGGACCCGCCATCGGCGGCGTCATGGCCCAGCTTGACAAAACCTTTCCGACCAATGACTGCGCCATGTGTACCATGGCGCCCCGCCTGGTCGAGATCGGCCGCCACAAAGACATCGACATCCTCACCCTCTGCGAAGTGGAAGGCATCAAGGGCCAGCCCGGAAATTTCACCGTCAGTATCAAGAAGCAGCCGCGCTTTGTCGATGAGACGAAATGCACTGGCTGCGGCGCATGCACAAGTGAATGTCCCGTAACCCTGCCTTCTGAATTCGATCAGAAACTGGGACCACGCAAAGCCGTCTACCGCCCGTTTCCACAAGCTGTCCCCAACGTCTTCGCGATCTCGCGCCGCGGAACTTCTCCCTGTGAAGCGGGATGCCCGATCCACCAGAGCGCACAAGGCTACGTCACCCTCATCGCGCAGGGACGCTTCGACGAAGCTCTGAAAGTCATCCTGCGCGACAATCCGATTCCTTCCATTTGTGGCCGCATCTGCACTCATCCCTGCACCAGTGCCTGCACTCGCTCCGACGTGGACGATGCGCTCAATGTCCCCGGTTTAAAACGCTTCATCACCGACCATTTTCCCAACTACCAGCTGCCGCAACCTACCGCACCCGAACGTTCGGAAAGGATTGCGATCGTCGGCTCAGGTCCGGCAGGACTTCTCTGTGCGTACGAACTTCGTCAAAAAGGCTATAGGCCGACAATCTTCGAGGCGCTCCCAGTAGCGGGCGGGATGCTCGCGGTCGGTATTCCGTCTTTCCGTCTGCCTCGAAACATATTGAACGCCGAACTGGATCGCATGCGCGCGATCGGCATCGAAATTCTGCTCGACACGCCCGTCGGCCGCGCCATCACGCTCGAAGAATTGCGCAAGAGCTACGCTGCCACCTTTATCGCCATCGGTGCTCACATCGAAAGAAAACTCGGTATCCCCGGCGAAGACTTGCCCGGCGTCACCGGTGGAGTCGAGATCCTGCGCCGCATTAACGTCCAGGGTCCAGTCGCGGCTGGCCGCCATGTCTTGGTCATAGGCGGGGGCAATTCCGCGCTTGACGCCGCACGCACGGCACTTCGCTGCGGCGCCGCTGATGTGACGATCGTCTACCGTCGCACCCGATCCGAAATGCCCGCCGATCCGCGTGAGGTCGAGGACGCCGAGCGCGAAGGCATCAAGTTCAGATTCCTTGCTGCGCCCAAATCATTTCGCACAGGTGCTGACGGCCGCGTCGCCGGACTCGAAGTCCAGCGGATGAGGCTCGGCCCGCGCGATGCTAGCGGACGCCCGGCTCCCGTGCCCGTTACCGGGTCGGAACACATTCTCCACTGCGATGGGGTTATCGTCACCATCGGCCAGGTTCCCGACGTCAATGCCTTGGGCGAAAAGTTAGGCTTGGCCACCACGAAATGGGGAACACTGCAAGCCGATCCGCTCACGCTCGAAACTGGTCTGCCCGGAGTATTTGCGGGCGGCGATTGCGTCACCGGTCCCGATGTCGTGGTCACGGCGATGCTTGCCGGTAAGAAGGCCGCCACCTCGATTGATCGTTGGCTCAACCAGCAGGACCTCCATGCGGGACGCGAAGCGGAAGGACCGTTTCACACCCAATATGTCGTGGACACAACTGGCGTGCTCATGCAGCGCCAGGTCCTCGTACAGGCCCTCGATCCCACCACTCGTGGAAAAACGTTTGCCGAAGTCCAGGTCGGCTACACGCCCGAAGAAGCGATTGCCGAAGCCAAGCGCTGCCTGGCCTGCGGTATCTGCTGCGATTGTCATCTCTGCCAGACGGCCTGCGAGGCTCATGCGATCGACTACTCGCAACTGGAGCAGAAACGCGAACTGAATGTCGGCGCTGTCATCCTCGCTCCTGGATTTGAGGCCTACGATGCGCATTTGAAGAAAGACCTCGGCTACGGACGTTTCCCTAACGTCATCACCTCCCTCGAGTTCGAGCGGATTCTATCCGCTTCGGGACCGTACTCGGGCCACGTGCAGCGGCCATTCGATAAGAAGGAGCCGAAGCGCATTGCCTTTCTGCAATGCGTTGGCTCGCGCGATTCCGAAAACGACTACTGCTCCTCGGTCTGCTGCATGTATGCGACCAAGGAAGCCATCATGGCCAAAGAGCACCTTGGAGAAGGCTTGCAGTGCGACATCTTCTTCATGGACCTGCGCGCCTTCGGCAAAGGCTTCGAGCAGTATTACCACCGGGCACAGGAACAGGGCGTGCGCTACATCCGTTCCCGCGTGCCGATTATCGAGGAAGTTGCTAAGACCCGAGACCTGGTTGTCACATACCTCGGTGAGGACGATCGAAAGCTCTCCCAGGTTTACGACGTGGTTGTGCTCTCAGTCGGCATGCAGCCGCCCAAAGATGTCAAGACCATCGCCGACTGCTTTGGCATATCTCTCAACTCGTTCAACTTCTGCGGAACTTCTGTCTTCCAGCCTGCACAATCCTCGCGCCCAGGAATCTTTGTAGCCGGCCCATTTGCCGAGCCGAAAGATATTCCGGAAACCGTGATGCAGGCCTCCGCCTCGGCCGCCCAGGTGCTCGCTCTTCTAAAGGATGCCCGCGGCACCCTGATTGCCCCGAAAGTATATCCGCCAGAAAAAGATGTGGCCGGCGAAGAACCGCGCATTGGAGTCTTTGTCTGCCACTGCGGCAGCAACATCGGCGGCGTCGTCAACATCCCGGATGTTGTCGAGTACGCAAAAACACTGCCCAATGTCGTTTATGCCGATAGCAACCTCTATACGTGCTCGAACGATACTCAGGATGGGATCAAGAAAAAGATTGAGGAACATAATCTGAACCGTGTGGTCGTCGCCTCCTGCACACCCCGCACCCACGAACCTCTGTTCCGCAATACGCTTGCCGAGGCCGGACTCAATCCCTACCTGTTTGAGATGGCCAACATCCGCGACCAGTGTTCCTGGGTGCACATGCACGAGCCGCAACAAGCCACTCGTAAATCCAAAGACCTGGTGAGAATCGCAATCGCCAAGTCACGCCTGTTGCAGCCCCTGCACCGGCAGATGATTCCAATAGAAAAAGCCGCCCTCGTAATTGGCGGAGGTGTGTCGGGCATGACCGCTGCCTTGTCCCTGGCGAATCAGGGATTCGATGTCTACCTCGTGGAAAAAGAGAAAGAAATCGGTGGGCATCTGCGGCAAACTTTCTACTTGCTCAACGGCGACAAACCGCAGGACGAACTGGCTCGGCTCACCCGCGAGATCCTCCAGAACGACAACGTCCATTTGTTTACGGACGCCACCCTCGAAAGCATCGAAGGCACCATCGGCAATTTCAAGACGCGAATTTCGGTTGGCGGTCAAACCACCGAAGTGAAGCACGGCGTCGCGATCGTGGCCACCGGCGCAAAGGAGTATCAGCCGAAAGACTATCTCCATGGGCAGGACAAGAGAGTGATGACGCAGCGTGCACTCGAAGCTCGTCTCGCTTCCGGCGAAGGATTCTCGAGCGGAGCCGCCAACGGCCATTCGCAGACCGTCGTTATGATCCAGTGCGTCGGCTCCAGAGAGAATGACCACCCCTACTGCTCCCGCGTCTGCTGCACCGATGCCATCAAGAATGCCCTGAAAATCAAAACGCTCTCTCCCCAAACCAATGTGTATGTTCTCTATCGCGACATCCGGACTTACGGATTCAAGGAAAGTTACTACACCAAAGCCCGCCAGCAGGGAGTCGTCTTCGTCCGCTACGAAGAAGACCGCAAGCCGGAAGTGTCACCGAATGGCGTAGGCCTGCAAGTCACCGTTTATGATCAAACCCTCGGCACGCCGATGATGATTCCAGCGGACTTCGTTGTATTATCCGCGGGCATTCATCCGAATGACGACAATAAGGCGATCGCGCAGTTCCTTAAAGTTCCCCTGAACAGCGAAGGCTTCTTCCTCGAAGCCCACATGAAACTCCGTCCAGTTGACTTCATGACGGATGGCGTCTTCGTCTGCGGGCTGGCGCATTCTCCCAAAACCATTGACGAATCCATCCTTCAGTCCCAGGCAGCCGCCGCCCGGGCCGCTGCCGTACTCATAAAGGACAATCTCGAACTCGAAGCCAACATCTCTGAGGTCGTGGACCAAAGTTGCGACGGATGTGCTTATTGTGTAGACACTTGCCCCTACAAGGCCATCAGCCTCGTCGAGTACATGTGGTCTGGTCAAATCAAGAAAGTTGTCGATACCAATGAGACCACTTGCAAAGGCTGCGGTTGTTGCCAAGCCACCTGTCCCAAGAACGGTATTTTCATTCGGGGCTTTACCCTCGATCAAATCCGGGCACAAATCGAAGCTGCCCTGGAGGTAGCGTGATGGAAGAAAACAGTGTGCACGCAGCCTCAGCCTCAGCGGTCGCGCCGCCGGCTGATACCTTTCAACCTCTGATCATCGCGCTGTGCTGTAACTGGTGTTCCTATGCCGGTGCCGATTTGGCCGGAGTGTCGCGCATCCAGTATCCAGCCAGCATCCGCATGATTCGGGTGATGTGCTCGGGCATGGTTCATCCCAACCTGGTCATTGAAGCCCTCACGAAGGGCGCCGACGGCGTCCTGATGTGCGGCTGTCACCCCGGCGACTGCCACTATCAGGAAGGTAATCTGAAAGCGCAACAGCGGGCGGATGCCATCCGCCTGATGCTCGGCGACTTCGGGATTGAGGAAGAACGGTTCCGTCTGGAATGGGTATCAGCCGCAGAAGGGCCGCGGTTTGCGCAGGTTGTCCAGAGTTTCACAGAACATGTGCAGAAGCTGGGTCCTAGCCCTTACAGGTCGTAGAGATATCTTAGCCCGTTATGGTGAACTCGATCCGAAGGAAATGTTGAAATCAACCGTGTCGCTGACTCACGCCCGCGCATCTGCCCCGGTAAGTAATAGCCAGTCGAGCACCCGTTGTCTTTACCAAACGCATCCTTGCTCGAGGGCTTACTTCAAGTAGGCCCGCACGAGACCAATCAGGTCTTCGGTCAGTTCTTCGGGGGAGTCCGTTCCGCGTTCCGGATGGGTGATGTGCAAGCGGATGTGATCTTCCAGTATCTCCGCCATTAAGCTATTCACGCCGCCTCGAATCGCTGCCAGCAGCATCAGGATGTCGGCACACTCATCGCCGCCGGTGACCGAGCGCTCGACGGCGTCAATCTGTCCAGCCAGGCGCTTAATGCGAGAGAGCAGTTTTTGTTTTTCTTTGGAGATTTCCGGCAGTTTGTCTTTCATAACGTTGCTTGAACTTTCCGAACTTCTTTGATTGACAGATACCCTACGGGGGTACTATATAAAAATCTGAGCGGGAAAGCCAGTTTCCCGTTAAGAATCAGCAAAGGATATATGAAAACAAGCTTGGCGTACGAGCCTCCGCGAATGTGCGGCGGCCTCCCGGTTTAGAAGAAAACGGTTCGGTGTCCCGATAAGCTCCTGTGTCCCGCCTATCGCCTCACCCCTTCTTCTTCTGCTCAAGAAATACCAGAAAAACGCAAAGGGGCGTCGAGGCTGCATGCTCGAAACGAACTCTACTCGACTCCACACTTCTTTGTGCCTTGCAAATACGTCCGCAGTGTCTGGGCTTGACGCGTGGACGAACGTCCGCTGACCCTTTGCCGCGGGTTACAAGGCTCGGGTTTTACAGGCCGAACGGATGTTCAAAGATCTAATCACTCTAGCCGAAGTAAGGCCAGAAAGGAGGGAATGACAATGTGCTGCACGACTTTGTTCGTCCACGAAGCAACGGTGGCAACGACGCAGCTCAGCCGCGCGATTGTGAGGATAGCTGCACGTGCAAATGTCCAAATCAGGAACATGACTGTCCAGATTCTGTACAAAGCGCACCACTCACCGATTGCAAACATTAGAAAATCCAGCGCTTATTCGCGGAGGCTTTGGTCATTCGAGTGCTGATAGAACAGAAGAGGAGTCTCCTTGAAATCAATCCTCTTAGTTGATGATAGCAAGTTCATGCGAATGGCGAACGAAAGGGCACTCGCCAGAGCGGGATACGAGGTAATAGCCGCAAGCGACGGGGAGGAAGCGCTCCGTATGACGCAGGCGAGGATTCCGGATCTTATTGTGCTGGATATGCTGCTGCCTAAGCTCGGAGGACTTCAAGTTCTGCAAGCATTGAAGAAAAATCCTCTCACCCTGTCAATTCCCGTTGTTGTCTTAAGCAGTCTTCCCCAGAAAAACGAGGCTAAGCTCCTGAAGGAGGGCGCCACAGCTTACCTCGACAAATCGACACTCGGATTCGACCAACATTCGGAATCTCTGATTCAGATCGTGAACAGAATATTGGGTAAACAAACCGAACAGAACGGCAGCGCCGAGCACTGCGGCCGGGGTCTCCCAACCCCGCTTGAGAGAAGGGGACGATGACGCCCGAAATGGCATTTGAATGTTTGCTCGTTTCCCATGATCCAGCGGTATTCGGAACCATGGATCGGATACTGCAGGATTTCTCCATCCATACGAACGTGTGTTCGAACGCTTCACGGGCTACCAATTTGTTAGCGGAGGGTAGCACGGACCTCATCGTGATTGATTTCGAAGACAAAGATTCTACAGAACTGATGCACCTGATCAGCGAATCTTGTATGCGGCAGAAACCGACAATCCTTGCGGTTTCGACGGTGGATTGTGCCATGCCTGGTGTCCACGTCATTCTTCGAAAACCGGTGACGCCAGAATCCGGGACGAAGTCAGTGAAAACCGCTTATTCAAGAATGGTGCGTGACTATCGGAAACACACCAGGTTTGCTCTCATGGCCCCGGTCTTGGCGACCGGTGAGAACAACCGGACATTCTCCGTGACTGTCACCAATATTGGGGAGGGCGGCGTTGGCCTCACGACCAAAGAGCGGCTTGCGATCGGAAGCGTCGTGTGTTTTCGAGTGCCTTTGCCAGGATTGGGGAGCCCAATTCACATCCAAGCCCGTGTGGTGTGGACTCGCAAGTACGGTATTGTTGGCTGCGAGTTTGTCCGCATTTTTCCCGGCGACCTGCTGGTTCTCCACGCGTGGCTCGAAAGCAGGTACCGGTTCAAGAAACCCTTGATTCCGGTCTAACGGCCGATGCCGAGCATTATGAACGAAGGTGTCGTCTGAGATGATGAGTTTCACCCAGTTAGTTTGAGGGCACGGCTGTTCGAAATGGCCGACCCAACACATCATTATGTCCAAGATTCTCGTTGCCGATGATTCACGCTTCCAAGTGGCGCTAGTCACGAAGGCTTTGCAAGAGAAAGGGTTCGAGGTCGTGGCGGCCCAGGATGCCTTGCAGGCGGGCATGCTCGCCTTGCGGACGGCGCCTGATGCCATAGTCCTCGACATCAACATGCCCGGTGGTTCCGGGATAGAGGTTCTCAAAAGGCTAAGGCGCTCTAGCAAGACTCAGCGCATTCCAGTGGTGGTTGTGAGCGGTAGCGGTGACTCGGATATACGTCAGGTCGCTTTGGACTTGGGGGTGGCTGATTTCATGGCCAAGCCGGTTGACCTCGATCAGCTTTGTAGGGCTCTGTCAAATCTGTTAGCGACGGATGGTTAGGCGTTGGTTTCGCGCAAACTCCACGACACGTTGCTGGAGAATTGGAATTGCGCGTGATTCGCCAAGCTAACTCCGGTTAGAGGTGCGCTGCCCCCGCTTGGCATCGCGTTCTTGGCGTTTATGCACAAATTCATGATCACTTGTTCGACCTGAGATCGATCGGCCTGTATAGCGCGCAAGTTGGGGTCTAAGAGGCTTTCGAACCTGATGTTCTCCCCCATTCCACTCTGCACAAAGGTGACCATTCCGGAAATGGAACGGTTAAGATCAATCTCCTCGGGTTGCAGCACTTGACGCCGGGCAAAGGCGAGAAGCTGCCCAGTGAGTCCGCTGGCTCGCTCCGCCTGGGTGCGGATTCTCCGAAAGTGTCCCTGCAATTCGCCCCCAGTGGGCGCTTCACACTCCCCTATTTCAGCCCAGCTGAGAATGGCTCCGATAAAGACCAGGCTGCCGGATCGCTTCAATAAATTGCGCGAAATCTACGGGCTTGCGCACGTAACTATTTGCACTCAATCCGTAGCCGTTTACGCGATCCTGATCCTCATTCGAAGGGATGCCTGTTTCGCCGAGCAGCAGCACTGTCGCGTTCGTGGCAGCCACGGTCCTCATCTCTGTGAGCAGCTCTTGGAGAGGAGCACTATTTCCCACGATTTCACAGAAAGCTTCGTCTCGAATCGACTGCCCGCCAAGATCGAAATCTTGGAGCGCTCGTTTGGGCTCTGGCAATACGTCCGAGGTGATTTGGATGGGGTTGGTCTCTGCCGTCAGCCCTGCATCTGAATGTGCGGCGTCTAAAACTTGAGCGATTATTGCAGCTGCACGGCGCAACAACTCATGCGTCGGGTTGGCCTTTGGGACGACAGTCAAACTGCCAAAGCCTATTGCTCCCAGCCTATGATGGCGTGTGGTCAACGGAAAGACATAGTAAGTGCGGACGCCGAGTTGGCGCAGCGACTCCAGAAAGACGGGTAATTTGGATTCGGTGTCCAAATCGTGGACAAGAAAGGATCGTTGATTCTTCCAGACCCATCCGCTCACACATGTGTGCACCGGAATCGACTGAGATTTTCTTTGCGGCTCGCCCGCCTTCCAAGTTTCCAGACGGATGCTTTCCGTGCTTGGTTCGTAAAGACCCAATATGACAAACTCGAAGTTCAGCAAATCCTGCAGGTGAACTGCCAGGGCAGGAAAAAGAGCGCCTACTGAGGAGTGGTTGACTGCGAGATGGGCTACATCAACCAGATCGTGATATTGACGGACTGGCAGATCTGAGAGACAAACGGAATCGAAAAGTCTTTGCTCCGCCATGTCCTCTGCACCCAGCGCTTCAGCGCTTCAGCACTTCAGCACTTCGGATTGGAACCAAGTTTCACTGTGTATCTTAAACCGAACTTGACAGTGACCAGCAATAGACTATTAAATGAAAGATAAGTCAAGCTTAGATTAGAGATCCAGTTATTAATAGGGAACATCAGTAGGAATTCAGTTCGAAGGATACGGGGTATGTGCGACGGTCCCTATGTGATCCCAACCCTTCCGATGAGTCAGATTCTCTGAGGGGAGCTTCTGACAGTATTGTGAGGCATTTGTGCAGTCGCCTCTTCCACAAGACGAAAGCTCCCGCCTCGAAGCTCTTCGGAGCTTACGAATTCTCGACACACGTCCTGAACAAGCGTTTGACGACATTGTTCATTTAGCCGCGCTCATCTGCGACACTCCCATTGCTAAGATCGGTTTCGTCGATCAACAAAGAGTGTGGCTCAAAGCGAAAATTGGTTTTTGGTTCGATGAGATTCCGCGGGAGCGGTCGTTTTCCACCCATGCAATCTTGAAACCTGACATACTCTCTGTGCCTGATCCAATCGAGGACGCGACGTTCAGGGACAATCTCCTGGTGACCGAGATTGGGGTCAGATTTTTTGCCGGCGTGCCGCTAATCACCTCCAGCCATGAAGCGATAGGTGCCGTGAGCGTGATGGATCGAGTGCCTCACCTCCTCACTACTGAGCAGGTAGATTCGTTGCGGATTCTCGCTCGGCGGATCATGGATGAATTGGAAAAACGAAGCATGCGAGAGACTTCGGCAAGGCATCAGGGAATCCACCTCGCGGCCCAGCCTCTTCCTCCTGCGACTGTCCTGCTGGTGGAAGACAACGAGATCATGAGGAATCTTCTTCAGCGGACGCTGGAAAGCGTCGGCCTTACCGTTCTTTCTGCCCCTGATGGCGCTGAGGCACTTGCCATGAGTCAGCAGCATGTGGGCACAATAGACCTGGTGGTGAGCGATATTGTCATGCCCAGGCTCAACGGTATTGAGTTTTCATCTAGAATCCGTGCGGCTCGGCCTGAGACGAAGTTTTTATTCATTACAGGTTTTGGAGATCAGTTTCCCGAATTGAATGAACTGGTTAAGTCCGGCGCAAGCGTCCTCGAAAAGCCCTTCCTCCCATCGGAGCTCCTCCGTAGACTGGAAGAAGCCCTCGACAAGGGGAAGTCAGCAACAGGTACTGAAGGGTAGCAGGAGCGGCCAGGATCAATCCTGCCCGCACTCCAGCAAGGGCTGTTGACTCACCTGTTGGAATGCCTGCTGATTCATGACTATCCGACTATTTCCCTATAACTTTATAAGTAACGCAGGTCGAGCCCCGCCTGAGTTAGCTTGATGCAAGGGGAAAAAAGGCCAACACTGTCTCGGCAAAAACAGAGTTGCACTTCCATTGCCATTACTCGTTCTGTTGGGCGCCTCTCACCAATCGAACCGGCCTCGATAAACGTTTGATCAACATTGGCTGGTTTCATTGAGTTCTGCCATGGCTTAGCGATTGCCCAAACCAATCTCGTTTGGACGTTCGATGGAGTTCACCCGGCTTTCTTGCTTTCAAAGAGTGTCCATGCCGCAAGCAGAAATCCAGAATTTGTACAGAGGCTCTGTTTTGCACGAAAGCGTTATTTCTGCCAAGTGGGAAGGTTCTCAACAGGTTAGAGCTCATAATCCGGGTTGGCCCTGCGCATGCCCATTAGTTATGGGCAGTTCTATGAAAGAGCAAGTCAGACTCGACGGCCTCCTTTTCAGCAATAATGCACAGGTTCTTGGCGTCATGAACCCGATTTTGACTTCCTTTGCGATCGAGACCGAGGTTTGCACTGAACTGGGCGTGGCCTTGGATGCTGTCACTCACCGCCGACTGGACACCGTCATTGTGGATTGGAACGGCGCGGATCCTCCTCGCATCGTGCGAGACGCTCGCAAGTCTTCGCCCAACAGCAATTCGACGATCGTGGCCATGGTCGATGCTGGCTCTGAAACACACGCACTTTTGGTGGGCGCGAATTTCATAATTCACAAGCCAGTCAACCTGGAGCACGCTCGACGCTGCATGCGCGCCGCATATGGAACCATGCTGCAACAGCGCCGCCGCGCCGCTCGTGTCTCAGTCGACATCCCCGTCACCGCCAGGGTCTCAGAGATGGGGACGCTCGAAGCCCGAATTAGCGATCTCAGCGTCGGTGGTTTGGCCCTGCAGTTCAAACAACCGCAACAGGTGGATCGTGAGGTTTCCGTAGTATTCACGCTCCCTGGCACCGATACGTTGATTCGTGCAATGGGCAAGATAGTAAATGCCAACGCGACAGGACGAGCCGGAATCCGCTTTTCCTTCGCTCCCGAAGAGGAGGTTGGCGCGCTTGAGAACTGGCTGGCGATCGAATTGGCCAAACTAGAACATGCCGAGATGCCAATCGACGAGCCCACTACGGCAGAGACGACCCAGTCGCATAGTTTACAGAGCAGCACATTAGGACAAGACGGCACCCACGCCCGATGTGATCATTCAACCAATTCTCCACGCCAGACGGGTTTTCGGTCTGCCGGTGGTAAGGGAGTCTAGAGTGCACAAATCAAAAGGCTTTTCGCTAATTGAAGTGCTGATTGTAGTGGCGATCATTCTCGTCATCGCGGCCATCGCCATCCCAAGCCTGCTGCGGGCGCGGATTGCCGCCAATGAGACCTCGGCGGTCAGTTCGCTACGGACGCTGAATACCGCACAGATAAGCTATAACTCCAGTTATCCGACCATAGGCTTTGCGATCACCCTCGCTTCTCTGGCGGGAGTGAATTGTGCGCCGGCAGGATCCTCAGGCGCCTGTCTCATTGACACGCAACTCGCGTCGGGCAGCAAGAGTGGCTATTCGTTCACTCTGGGGGGACTTTCGGGAACACCGAATGCAACCTACCAATTTCGGGCCGATCCTCTGTCTCCGAACCAGACGGGCGTGCGTTACTTCTGCACGTTTGCGGATGCAGTAATTCGAGTGGGCACCACCTCGCTCACAACCTGCAACTACGGCGTCAGCCCCCTGCAGTAGGCGCTGAATGTAATTGTGGACAGCGATGATAGAAGCCGACAAGGTAACTCATAAATGAAGATCCTCTTGATTGAAGACAGTCGGTTTATGCGCCTCGCGATCGAGAGACTTCTGGTCAAGGGCGGACATGAGGTCACGGGCACCGCGGACGGACTCGAGGGCCTGCGCGCTGCACGCACCACGCTTCCACAGGTAATTCTTCTGGACATGATGCTTCCAGGGCTGGACGGAACGGGGGTGCTTAAGAAACTCAAGCTGGACCCGTTGACTGCAGACATCCCGGTGGTCGTACTGACCGGACTGTCCCAGATCAATGAGACGAAGCTGAAGGAGGCGGGAGCTGCAGCCTATCTCGAAAAATCGTTGCTCAATTTCGAAACCAACCCGGAGGTTCTGATCCGAGTAATTGGAAAAGCGCTCGGAAGGTCATCTGAGGTGCACAGCTAACCTTTCGGTTAAGCCGTCCCAAAGAGACCACAGACTGTTTGCTTGCAGCGGCGGATGAATAGAGCTATTCGAGTTGGCGAAGGCAGGATTCACACGCGTTCTTCTGTCAGGGTTGAAAGCGAACAATGGAGGTAGTCGTCGAGCCGTTGTATTGCCTCCTCCGCTAGATCGATGAACTTGATGCTCATCCCCACGCCCGGGTGACAGGTCTGAACTGAACCGTGTCCTTCGATGGCGCCACCTGCTGTCCACAAGGTAGAGTCGATTGTAGCGCCCAGCGGTAGAGGAAAGATTGTCGCTACAGTATCCTCCGAGGCTCACGTCAATGGTGGCGCCTCGTGAGCGGGAGCCCCGGCAGGTCTCCCTGATTTCGATTTCAGCGCAGGTTGAGTGACAATTGGATCTTCGTCGCTCCTCAAATAGCCTCTTGGACTCCATCAGGATTCACCATCCGCTATTTCGAGACCCGAGCGTGGTCCATGATTCGGAAGTCGAGACTTGGCGACGTATTCTCGACGTGCACCGCTCGATTCCGGCCATCATGTTTAGCTGCATAGAGTCCCCTGTCGGCCTGGTTGAGCAGCGCTCCGATATCGCCAGCCGGATGATCGGTCGAAACTGCCACTCCTATGCTGACGGTGATGCTTCTCGATGCCTTGGAAAGGCCTATTGGCTTGCTGCCAACGCATGTGCGCAGTTCGTCCGCCCTGATCAAAGCTGACATCAAATCGCAGTCCGGCAAAATCATTAAGAATTCCTCGCCACCATATCTTCCCAAACTATCGTAAACGCGCAGGTTTGACCGAAGCCTTCTTGCGATCTCCTTAAGCGCTTCATCTCCATAAAGATGGCCCAGGCTGTCGTTCACTTCCTTGAAGTGGTCGACATCCGCTAAAAGGACGCTCACCGGCTTCATGGTCCTGCTGGCTCGCTCTAACTCGCGACGAAGAGAACCTAGAACCTCACCGCGATTGGTTATACCGGTCAATGAGTCATGGGTGGCGGAATAGCGCATAGACTCCTTTGCCGATACGAGCTCTTCCTGCATTTTGATGATGCGCTGACCCACCAAAAGACGGGCTTTTAATTCCAGCTCATCAAAAGGCTTAACCAGGTAATCATCTACCCCGGCTTGCATCGCTTCCAGTAGGTCCTTCTTGGCATCTTTACCGGTCAAGAGGATCACGTAAGAGTACGGGTGTTCTGAACCAGCAAGCCGGACCCTGCGACAGAGTTCGACACCGTCCACGTCCGGAAGAATCCAATCCAGCAGGAGGAGCTTGGGGCTATTCGAGCGCTGCAGAAGCGCCCAAGCCTCAGCTCCATCTTTTGCGACCGTGAATGGAAAACCCCATTCTTGCAGATGAGAGCTCAAGAGCTGCCGATACACCGGCGAGTCCTCCGCAACCAGAATTTGCACTGACACGATTCTCTGCCTTCCTCGCGATGCTTATTACATCCTCGGAACTAGCATCTCGTTACGTCTATTACGCAATAAGAATATTGTGTTACTTAACAACATCGGCCTAAGAGCAGTGCTATAGCAATTGGTGGGCCTTATGATTGGGCCTCATTAACCTCGATTAAATACATTCTCTTACCGTTGCGACGGTTGCACGGCACGTCATGGGATCCTGGGCAATAGCTGGAAATGTGTATGAGATCTAGACAAAGGGCTGCGGAGTGCCGTGCTCTGTCCAAATGAATTTGTAGGGCGGACCGTCGGGGTTGGCACTCATTGCTGTATTTCGCGCGCTGAGGGCAATCGCGGATGTGAAGAAAGGAACTGGCGGAGCGATTTACAATGGCATTTTAGAGTTCGGGTAACACCGTTTAGAGCAACGCGTCACGCGAGTGTGTGACGAGGGTCACAGAGCAAAGTGCGTCATCCGAGTTGAATGCCAGAAGGGCGGAAGCGATCAGCACGGGGAAGAACGCTGAAAGCATTGCTGTTCTCACCCTCCGGACTCCACAAAGATCTTCCGCCGGCCTGGTCAAGAGTTAGACTCTGAACGAATGAGCTGCGCTATAAACCCAGCCGACTCTTCACCGCTTCCGCTGGTCGAAGCGGAGATTGCTCGGCGCGTGGCGGCGGAGAGGTTGCGGCTGGAACAGGCTGCGGGGCTCGCCGAGAAACCTATCGCCCACTTCCATCGCCCTGTGGAGCGGCCCTTCACCGCGGAAGAACGCGATCGGGTGACCATTCTTTTCGGAGGTTTTACCTGGAAACACGAGCGCTTCGTCGAAGCCGTGTTTCGCGGCTGCGGCTATCGCTTCCAGATGTTGCCAACCCCCAACGTGGCCGCTTTCCAGACCGGCAAAGAGTATGGCAACAACGGCCAGTGCAATCCTACTTATTTCACCGTAGGCAATCTTATCGAGTTCCTGCGGTCGCTCGAAACTCGTGGTCTTTCCCGCCAGGAAATCATTGCCAATTACATTTTTATTACTGCGGGATCCTGCGGGCCTTGCCGCTTCGGCACCTACGAGTCCGAGTATCGAATGGCGCTGGAGAATGCGGGCTTCGGGGACTTTCGTGTCCTGCTTTTCCAGCAGGACCATGGCGTCAATGCTATGACCGGTAATACCGGCCTGAAATTCTCCGCCGACCTCGGCGTGGGCCAGTTCAACGCGGTGAACCTGGGCGATGTGATCAACGACATGGTTTACCAGATCCGCCCCTACGAGGTGGTTCCGGGCGCGACCGATCAGGCGATCCAGGAAGTCGTAGATCAACTCAGCAATTTTCTGGAGCACCGGAAACGTTACGAAATCCTCGAGCATGCGCCGGGATGGATTTCGCGCCGCCTGGCCCGGAACGACAAACTCCAAAAAACCTGCAACACGCTGGGCAAGATTCTCGATCACCTTTACGGCGAGGAGTTCCTCGCAGCGATGCGCCTCGCCCGTGAGCGCTTGAACCAAGTCGAAGTAGACCACACGCGCGTGAAGCCCATCGTCAAGATCACGGGTGAGTTTTGGGCACAACTCACCGAAAGCGACGGCAACTTCAACATGTTTGCCTTTTTGGAGCAGGAAGGCGCCCAGGTATATGTCGAGACAATCGGCGGCTGGGTTACCTATCTGCTGTATCAGGCTCGGGCGAACATGGGCGAGAGAAAAGGACTGGATGCGCCACATCCCGGCGCGCGCTGGTGGGAATTGAAAAAGCAAGTCGCGAACCAGTGGAAATTTCGCAAAAAGTGGTTGCTGTTGCGCTTGAGCGAAGGCATCTGGAATCGCCAGCACGCGCGCGTCGCCCGCCACTTGGGCGGGCTCACGCTCGGTCTCGCCCCCCAGAGCGAACTGGCCCGTATGGCGCATCCCTTTTACCATTCACTCGCCCGCGGCGGCGAAGGCCATCTCGAAGTGGGTAAGAACGTCTACTACACCACGCGCGGCCTCTGTCACATGGTGCTGGCTTTGAAGCCCTTCGGCTGCATGCCATCTTCCCAATCCGATGGCGTGCAGTCCGCCGTGGTGAACCGTTTTCCGGAAATGATCTTTCTGCCCATTGAAACTTCGGGCGAGGGAGAAATCAACGCGCACAGCCGCATGCAGATGGCTCTGGGCGAAGCCAAGATCAAAGCTAAAGCCGAGTTCGAGCAAGCGCTGGCTTCGACGGGCAAGAAGCTTGATGAGATCAAGGCATTCGTCGCCAAGCATCGGCAACTACGGAGCCCGCTTTATCCGGTGCCGCGCCGGCGAGGCGTAGCTGGAGTTGCGGCCAACTTTGTATTGCATGTGAGCAACCTGATGGATGGCAAAGCGCGCCTCGCCAAGCTGCCCGGCAAGAACTAAGGAGGGCAGGAATTCACCTAACCCACAAACGTGGTTGATGGGAGATAGTGGCGACCGTTTCGGTACAGATCGGGGGGAGACGTGACCGAAGATTGCACCCGCTTTGAAAAAGTCCGCTACGACAGTCTTAACGCCCGACAAAGAGAACTATTCAACTTCCAGAAGATCGCGGCTACTCTTGCCGACTACGGGTATAACTGCATCAAATTAGCCGACGACTGGCAAGGGGCGGATTTCCTGGCTTACCACATAAACGCCACGACCACATTGAAGGTACAGCTAAAGTCAAGACTGACAATCGACCAGAAGTATTGCGATAAAGATATCTGGATGGCATTTCCACATGAAGGTTATTGGTATCTCATCAAGCATGATCGCCTGGTCGAGAAAGTCGGGGAGCATACGGCCTGGATCAACAGCTTTTCGTGGAAAGAGAAGCATGGGTATTCATCTACAAGCATCAATCCAAGTCTATTGGAGAGTCTAATTGAAAATAGGCTCGGACCTGTCTACGGTCCTGTTATCGGAGACGCCGCGTGAAACCATTTTGTAGACCGCCCTGTGTGCCGGGTAAGTTATTGCCCTAAGGAGCTGCGAGAGATTTAGTGGAGACGAACGCACAAAGCGCACACGACAATGATCAGCAGGCTGCAACTGGCATCCGCTATCGCGTGGGCCTGGACGTTGGATCGACCACGGTCAAGGCCGTAGTTATTCAAGCCGGAATCGGCGAAGCGGAGATCGGCTGCATTCTCTGGCACGACTATCAGCGTCACGACACGCGCCAACCCGAGAAACTCCTGGAACTCCTCCATTGCATGGAAGCCGAAATCGGCATTGCTCCGGGCAATTGCCGCATGTTCATCACCGGTTCCGGCGGCAATGCGCTGAGCGCTCTGATCGGGGCGAAGTTCGTACAGGAAGTAAACGCGGTCGCTCTGGCGGTCGAGAAGCTCCATCCCGAAGTGAACTCGGTCATCGAACTGGGCGGTCAAGACGCCAAAATCATAATTTTCAAAGAGGATGGCGGAAACGGTCGCAGGAAGAAGATCCCTTCGATGAACGACAA
>JBELAC010000058.1:0-35586 GCA_049509215.1 Terriglobales bacterium | reverse complement strand
CGCCGGCTTCCTAACATTTCAGCGAGCACGCACACAATGCCAAGCATGCTCAGAATGATGTGCGCGTAGAGCCACTTAAATTCGCTATGAGCGGTTCCGGTGTAAAGCAGAACCAATCCCAGAACGGCGCCCGCGAAGAAACAAATCCACCCGGCTTTCCAAACAACGCTTCCCTGCCGGAGCAATCGCGACAGCACAGCCGCGCCTATGATTGTCGCGAGAATTCCGCCGAGCGCGTGAATCACAACCACCACGGGATAAACGAGATTAGCTTGCGGGAAGGGATACAAGTAGGCCGCGGAAGCGACCAGCAAGAACATCAGGCCGCGCAGCAACTTCGGGGTGGATGAATTGGAAACTGACATTGTTCAGACTGGATTCGTGCTGCACTTGCATCGCGCTGCCCACATCCACACGCGACGAGGAAACAGTGTAGCCGCAGCACCGATCGGGGGTAATAGTAGAAAAAGATTAAGCGCGCTTCCCGTCATGCTGGGGCGGAAATGGCAGCGGTCCGCATGCTTTCTCAAGCACGGCGGCAATCGCCAGCACCACTTCTTCTTCCCATGGACGCCCGACGATCTGAATTCCGATGGGCAGTCCAGCTTCCGAAAAGCCCATCGGCACAACCGCGGCGGGAAAGCCGAGCAGGTTGAACCACTCGCAATATGACCAGGCGTCGAGATACTTCACCGTCTTCCCCTCCACCTGCCATTCGCGCTCGCCATGGCGGAACGCGGGAATCGCCGCAGTTGGACAAATCAAAATGGGGTATTTCCGCATCTGCAAAAGAATCTTCTCGCGCAGCTCGTCCCGGCTTAACCATGCCGTCAGGAGCGATTCTCCCGTGTGTACCGGCGCGGCGGATGTCCATAGGAAAAACTCACGGAGAATCGGGCTTAATTCCTTCTCGTGGCCACGCAGAATGGGAGCGAGAATCATGCCGCCAGCGGTACCGAAGAACTTCCACCACAGGTCGCGGGCTTCTTCCAGACCGCCGGGAAGAAACTGGTCTACGCGAAAGCCGTTGTCCGAGAGAAGAAGCGCCGCGTGCTCAACTGCAGACCTCGTCTCCTCTGTAACTGGCGTCCGGCCGTCATCCGGAAAAAAGCCAATGCCCACAGTCAAAAGATCATTCTCGTGAATCTCGCGCACATTGACCGGCGCGGAACACGGGTCAACATCATCCCAACCAGCCATCACCTCAAATAAAGTTCGCAGATCCTCCACCGTGCGCGTCATCGGTCCAACCACTCCCAACAACGCGAACGGGCCACCGGACTTCGGAAAATGCCCCGTCGAAGGAATGCGTCCCGGCGTCGGCTTGAGTCCGCAGATTCCGCAGAAGTGCGCGGGCTCGCGGATTGATCCCCCGCCGTCGCTGCCGACTCCTCCCGCAGACAGGCCGGCGGCGATCGCGGCTGCTTCCCCGCCGCTCGATCCGCCTGCGGTGCGCGTCAAATCCCAGGGGTTATTCGTCCGGCCATAGAGAAGATTGTCGGTCTCCCAAGCCATCAGAAACTCGGGTGCGTTGGTCACGCCGAGGATGACGGCGCCGGCGGCGCGAAGGCGAGCAACCAGCGGAGCATCTTCGTCCGCAACATATCCGGCACGCAAACGGGATCCGGCCTCACACCGATGGCCCTTCACGTCGATCGAAGACTTGATCGAAATCGGCACTCCGTGTAGAGGTCCGAGATCGTCGCCCCGCAGAACCGCCTTCTCAGCTGCCCGCGCCTGCTCCAAGACAAATTCCGGTTGGCAATCGACAAAGGCGTTCAGGACGGGATTGATATGCTCGATGCGGTCAAGGTGAATGCGGGCCACTTCAACGGGAGACATGGCCCTGGCGCGAATCTGCTCGGCAAGCTCGCGCGCAGAAGGCAGCACACCGATATCGGATATCGACGTCACCAGGAAATCAGGATAGCAGCGGTAACCAGCTCCGTTCTAGGTTCCGATCATTTTTTCCAACGCTGCTTTGTTCCGAATTAAAAGCGTGGATCCACGCAGGTGCGCGACGTCTTTATCGCGGAATTCGCCCAGAACTCGCGTCACGGTTTCACGCGACGTGCCGATGAGCTGGGCGATCTCTTCATGCGTCAACGCGATCTTGATGCGAATGCCCTCTTTCGTCTCTTCGCCCTCACTTGCCCATTCCAGCAGGAGGCGGGCCAGTTTCTCTGAGACCGAATGCGAGAGGCCCAGGGAACGAATCATGTCATAGGCGCTCTGGCAGTTCTCGCTCAGATGGGCAGCGGCATTCAGGCAGGCATCCGCGTGGTTTTGGAGGAACTTGAGAAAATCGTCGCGCTTGATGAAGTCAAGCTGGCAGGGCTGCAAGGTCTCGGCCGTGAGTTCGTACGGCTTGCCCGACACCGTGCCGTGAAGCCCGAGCACTTCCCCAGCCTGCGCAATGCGCAGGATCAGCGTCTTGCCATCCCGCGAGGTCGTCGTCAGTTTGACGCGCCCGGAACACAGTATATAAATGCCGCGCGGCGCCTGGCCCTCGACAAACAGCACCGCACCCTGGGGGAAAGCGCTCGCATATTTGATCTTCTCCAGGTTCTCAAGCGAAGGCTTGGGAAGATCGCAAAAGAAACCAGCTTGGCGCAGCTTGCAGATGACACAGTTTTCGGTAATCTGTAGGCCGTAGGGCGAACTCATGCAACTCCTCGTGACTTCTGCCGGATACTAGCATTGTAGAGCACTTCGGCAAAAGGGAAAGCGCCGGGCTTGCTAAGCGCCCACCTAGAGCACATCTTGCCAGACCGCACCGCACGATGTCGAACTCGGATGTTGCACGTTGGCCGCTTCAGAATCTGATTCTCGATCCAATGCACTTGAACTGGAAGGGGTGCGCCAAGCACAATGGTCCGTGCTCCCGTTGCAGATCCCGTCTGACTCGAACTCAACCAGGCGGAATGCCCGCACATCTCAAATGACGAACCGGCAGACGGCGTCGCAAAACGGCACTGGCAGTGTGCGAAGGGTTGCGGCGGTGATGTGTTTGGTTTTCGCCCTGGCGGCGCCGGTCTGGGCGCGAAGTCATAGCCAGACTCGTCATGCTGCTGCACCATCGGATCCGGAATACGTCCTTGCCCTCGCAACCGCAAATCACTTTCTGCATGCCTGGCAGACCGGCGATCTTGAAAATGGCCTGGTGCTCCTGAGCGACGGAATTCGTCATTCGCAGAATGCCGGAAAATTTGAGGAATTTTTCTCGTCCGCCACCGGACGGGCTTTCGAAATCGGCACCGGCCGTGAGCATCGCGGACGCTATATTTTTCCGGTCGAACTGCTCGCTCCCAGAGGAAACCGCATCACACGCCACTCTTCGGAAATAACCGTGATCGATGCTGGCAAGAATGACTGGGTGGTGGATAAACTGCCGTAGACGATTTTCATGTTTCTTAAACGTTCTTACTGATTGCGGAGTCTGCCCTTATGAAACGGATCAATAAAGTTGCCATCCTGGGTGCCGGCACGATGGGCGCCCGTATCGCCGCGCATTTTGCCAACGCGGGAGTGCCATCGCTGCTGCTCGATATAGTGCCGCCAAACACCCCGCCCGATGCGGACGGGCCTACTCGTAACCAGACCGCAGCCGCTGGACTCGAAGCAACCAAGAAGTCGAAGCCCGCTGCCTTCTTCGAGTCGTCCCTGGCGCGATTGGTCAAGATCGGCAATTTTGACGACGATCTTAAAAAGCTCGCCGACGTGGACTGGATCATCGAGGCGGTCGTCGAAAATCTGGAGATCAAGCGATCTCTGCTGAAAAAAGTCGAGGCCGTTCGCAGGCCGGGCACGATCGTTACCACCAACACCAGCGGCCTTCCCGTAGCCGTTATCGTGGAGGGATTTTCCGAGGATTTCCGGCGCTCCTGGTTCGGCACGCACTTTTTCAACCCGCCGCGCTATATGCGCCTGCTGGAGCTGATTCCAACGCCCGATGCCGACCCAGCGTTAATGGACGCCGTTGCCCATTTCTGCGATCTGCAACTCGGTAAAGGCGTAGTCATCGCCAAAGACACGCCCAACTTCATCGGCAATCGCATCGGCACCTTTTCCGTTCTCAACGTGATCCGGCTGATGCAGGAAATGGACCTCAGCATCGAAGATGTGGACGCGCTCACAGGGCAGGCCGTGGGCTGGCCGCGTTCGGCCACTTTCCGGACGATCGACCTGGTTGGGCTCGACATTCTTGGGCACGTGGTCGGCAATATGGTGCAAAACGTGCGCGACGAGCGCAGCGACCTTAAACTTCCGGATTTCTATCGCCAGATGCTGGAACGCAAATGGCTCGGCGACAAAACCAAGGGAGGCTTCTACAAGAAGGTCAAGTCACCCGGCAAAGAAGACGAGCGCATGGCGCTGGACTGGAAAACGCTGGAATACCATCCGCGGCAAAAGCCGAAATTCGCCGCCCTCGACATGGCAAAGAACGTCGAGGAGACCAGCGCGCGAGTGCGCATGTTGCTCGGCATGGATAAAGACGGCGGCGCGCCGCAAAAACCCGACAAGGCGGGCGCATTCCTGTGGAACGCCCTTGCAGATCTTTGGACCTACTCCGCCAATCGAATTCCGGAAATTTCCGATTCCATCGTTGAGATCGATCGGGCCATGCGCATGGGATTCAACTGGGAGCTTGGCCCCTTCGAACTGTGGGACGCCGCCGGCGTCGAAGCGACTGTCGCGCGCATGAAAAAAGAAGGTCATCCCGTCGCAGCCAACGTGGAAAAGCTGCTCGCCTCGGGCAAGAAGACTTGGTACGCCGACGATCCGAACGCGGCTTCCGGCAGACTTTATTTCGATCTCGCCAGCGGCAGCATGAAACCTGTTGAAGTGCCCGCCGGAGTGTGGTCGGTCGAGGTTGCGAAAAAATCTAACGGCGTGGTCAAGAAGAACTCCGGAGCGTCGCTGATCGATCTGGGCGACGGCGTGGGTTGCATCCAGTTCCACTCTAAGATGAACGCGCTGGGCGCCGACATCATCTCCCTGATTCTGCAGACGCTGAAACCCGGCGGCGCGGGCGATCAATTCGACGCCTTCGTCATCACCAATGACGCGCAGAATTTTTCGGTCGGCGCAAACCTGATGCTGTTGCTGATGTCGGTGCAGGAAGAAGAGTGGGACGACATCGACATGGCGATCCGCCAATTCCAGGGCATGACGCAAGCCATCAAATTCTCGCCGAAGCCGATCGTGATCGCGCCCTTTGGCCTGGCGCTCGGCGGCGGCTGTGAAGTTTCCCTGCACGCGACGGCACTCCAGCCCCATGCCGAACTCTACATGGGTCTCGTCGAAGTCGGCGTCGGATTGCTTCCCGGCGGCGGCGGCTGCAAGGAGATGTTGCTGCGCGCCGTGAATAGTGCGATGTCTATTCGTTCCGATGGCCGTGGCGAATCAGTCGAACTCATGGAAGCAATGAAGAAAGCCTTCGAAACCATCGCGACCGCCAAGGTCGCAACGTCGGCCCATGAAGCTCGCGGGCTAAGCTTCCTGTCCAGTTCCGATCGCATCACCATGAACCGCGAGCGCGTCCTGTCCGATGCCAAGGCACGCGCGCTCGAACTGGCGAAGGCGGGCTATGAGCCGCCGCAAATGCGCACCGACATTCCCGCTCCCGGCGAAAACATCCTCGCCGCGCTCAAAATGGGCGTCTACCTGATGCGCAAAGGCGATTTCATCAGCGACCACGAGCAGAAGCTGGGCACCAAAATCGCCGAAGTCCTGTGCGGAGGAAACATCACGCCCGGCACGCCGATCAGCGAACAATATGTGCTGGACTTGGAGCGGGAGGCGTTCAAATCTCTCTGCGGCGAAAAGAAGACACAGGAACGCATCCAGTACACGCTAAAGACCGGCAAGACGTTGCGCAATTGATGGGCGCGCGATAGCCCGCGCGCTTTAAGCGCCAGAAAGAGCGTTACTGGCTCAGAGCCGCGTCGGCCGAAAACTTGCCTGCCCCGCGCAACAACAACGTCCCCGCGATTGCGATCGCCAGCAGGTGATATTCGAACCCCTCGCCTTTCTGGTTCCCGAACCAGTTCATGAAAAACCCGTTCTGAAGGTGAACCATGAAAATGGCTCCGATCATCTCGACGCCGATTCCGAGCGCAGCAATCCTGGTCAGCAACCCGACGATCAGACCGAGGCCGCCGAAGAACTCGGTGCAGATCACCAGGAATGCAACCGGAGCAGGCATCCCCAAGCTCCCAAAGAAACCCATCGTGCCGTGAAAGCCGTAGCCGCCGAACCATCCCAGCAATTTTTGCGCGCCATGCGCAAAGAAAACTACTCCAAGAACAAGCCGCAGAATTGTCAGGGCCACATCGTTGCTGGTACCGAGCAGTCGTTTCATCTCTCTCTTCTCCTCTGGTTAGGACCATCCGGCCCCGATTGTCGTTATGACAACTATATCCTTCGATTCCCTCCTTTGCAACTTCGATTCTCTTTTTCATCGGTCCTATAACCCTTCCCTCTGTCCGATTCAGATCGCTGAGCGGGTCAGAAGAAAATCGCGAGGCCTTGCCCATGCGACCTTCGCCTCGCAAGACCAAACCACTCCGGCTCCCGGCGTATAATCGGTCTCTAGATTCTGTGAAGGATGGTGCATTAAGACATGACGGCGAAGAATGGCAATTCAGCAAACGGCACGAACGGCACCGGCTTTAACACTCCGCCCAAACCTCGCGCGGAGTGGCTGGCAAAGCGGAAGGCCGCGAATAAAGACGGGAATTTCTCGCAGATGCACTACGCCCGCCAGGGCGTCATCACCGAGGAAATGGAATTCGTTGCTCTCCGCGAAAGAATCACTGCCGCGCTCGTCCGCGACGAAGTTGCCCGCGGACGCATGATCATCCCCGCCAACATTAACCATCCCGAACTCGAGCCAATGGCCATCGGCGTGGCCTCGCTCTGCAAAATCAACGCTAACATCGGCAACTCGGCCGTTACATCCAATGTGGATGAAGAGCTCAAAAAGCTCCACACTTCCGTTCACTACGGCGCCGATACCGTCATGGATCTCTCGACCGGCGGCGGCATTCACGAAATCCGCGAAGCCATCCTGCGCCACTCGCCAGTGCCCATCGGCACCGTGCCGATCTATGAAGCCATCAGCCGCGTTAAGCGCGTAGAAGACCTCAACGCTCAGGTCATGCTCGAAGTCATCGAAGAGCAGGCCGCGCAGGGCGTCGACTATATGACCATCCACGCCGGGGTGCTCATCCAATATCTGCCGATGGTTTCCAAGCGCATCACCGGAATCGTCAGCCGTGGCGGCGCAATCCTCGCTCAATGGATGGCTCACCACCACAAGCAGAATTTTCTCTACGAGTGCTTTGAAGACATCTGCAAGGTCATGAAAAAGTACGACGTCAGCTTCTCTCTCGGGGACGGCCTGCGTCCCGGCTGCCTGGCCGACGCGAGCGACGAAGCCCAGTTCGCCGAACTGAAGACCTTAGGCGAGCTGACGAAGATCGCCTGGCAGCACGACGTCCAGACGATGATCGAAGGCCCCGGCCACATTCCGCTCGATAAAATTAAAGAGCAGGTGGAGAAGGAAAACGAGCTGTGTTACGAAGCTCCGTTTTACACGCTCGGCCCGCTCGTGACCGACATCGCACCGGGCTACGATCACATTACCTCGGCCATCGGAGCCGCGATGATCGGCTGGTATGGCGCCTCGATGCTCTGCTACGTCACGCCGAAAGAGCACCTCGGCCTGCCCAACGAAAAAGACGTGAAGGACGGCATTATCGCGTACAAAATCGCCGCCCACGCTGCCGACGTAGCCCGCCATCGTCCAGGAGCCCGCGATCGCGACGACGCCCTCAGCTACGCGCGCTACAAGTTCGACTGGGAAAAACAGTTCGAACTGTCCCTCGATCCGGAAACCGCCCGCGCTATGCACGACGAAACCCTCCCCGAAGAGGGATACAAGACCGCAGCCTTCTGCTCCATGTGCGGCCCGAAATTCTGCTCAATGAACTATTCCAACAAGGTCGACGAGTACAACAAGAAAGTGCACGGACTGGATAAGAAGGACTACTCGGAGCTGGTGGAGAAGCTGGTCACGATCAAATAACGCGCACGAATTTCAGGAGAAATCCAGCCCGGTGCCCCAGGTTCGCGCCCCTCCTTTGGTCGCTAACCTGGGAGGAGTCTCACAGCTGCCGTGCTTTGCTCCAGTCAGCCTCCATCCCGCGAAAAAGAGCATAGAATACTCAGTTCCTGCAAAGCTGGAAGGAGTCGGATGTCGAACTACTCAGACTTGCTGACTGATTTTGAGACTTACGCGCGCACCGCCGCTGGGGTCAAGCCTCTCATGGAGCATATTTCCCACTCCCTTCACGAAGCCATGACACGCTACAACTGGGTCGGCTTCTATTTCATGGAAGGTAGCGATGCCCTGGTGCTGGGACCGTACGTCGGCAGTTTTGCACCCACGCAGCGCATCCCGCTCGAAAAAGGATTGTGCGGAGCCGCCGCCACTACCGGCCAGACCGTCGCCATCAACAATGTTGCCGCCGATCCTCGCTACCTGGGCTCGGATCTCGTCAAATCCAACATCGTTGCCCCCATCTTTGTGAAACGGCGGGTGACAGCTGAAATCTGTATCGAGAGCTACTTCGCTGACACGTTTCCCGCAGCCGAACAGAAGTTCATCGAATCTTGCGCATCGATCGTGGGCCGGTACATGGAAAAAGAGGCGTCAAGCGCTTCAAAAGCGGCATCCGACCCTCACTAGCGACTGTCTGCGACAATCACCAGTTCATCCGTGAAAGTCCGCGACTCCATCCCAAACTAACTGCACTGCAATTGCGAGGATGAGGAATCCAAAAATGCGGCTGATTGCACCTAGCCCTCCTGGACCAAGGCGCTTCACAAAAGGGCCTCCTAAACGGAGAAACAGGAAAACGGTCAGCCCAATCCCGAGAATGCCAAGGATCATGCCCAGATAAGCGAGCATATTGTCGGCATGCGCGGCCAGACCCATCACCACGCCGATCGAGCCCGGCCCAGACAACATCGGCATCGCCATCGGAGTGAGCGAAATGTCTTCCTTGGTGAGGGCTTCGCTATTTTCTTCGTGCGTCATGCGGCTCGAACCGGTGACCATTCCCCACGCCGTATTGGCGACGATCAATCCTCCTGCAATCTTCAGCACGGGCAATGAAATCCCAAAGAAATTCAGGACGAACCGTCCGAACAGCATGAAGACCACAAGAATCGCGACCACATAGAAGGACGTTTTCAGCGCAGTTCGGCGCCGCTCTTCCGGCGCGAAATCAGTGGTCAGGCTAAAGAACAAAGGGATGCCGCCGAATGGATTGACGATAGGAAAGAGCGCAAGAAACGTTGCCATTGCCGCTGTAGGCAGGTCGTGCAACACATGCTGAATCGCCATTTGCGCGTTCATCGTCATACAAATTCGTAGAAGCAGTGATCGAAACAATCGATGAGAAAACCCGGGCGCGCGATCGATGCGCTCTGCGCAACGCGGCCGAGTAGCCCGTCCTCTAGCGGTATTGCTCCAGGACCTGCGAACTCCGATTCAGGGCAGCCGCCAGCACGGCGATTTGCTGCTCGATACGATGGAGATCGCCGCGATCAATCGCCTCGTTGATTCCCGGAACCACCACCGCCGCGTAACCCGTGTATTCTCCGGGGGCATAGATGGAATGGTGAAACCAGGGACGATTGGGCAGCCCTTCGGGAATCAGCAGCGCGCGCTCCGCTTCGCGCAGCTTGGCATTCAGGCGCTCCGGAGCGTTCGGGAGCTTCCGCTGCTTCTGCAGGATTTTCGCGCCCGCTTGCTCCAGATGGCGCGCGCCTTCGACGGCAGCAGAAAAATTGGGCGATTTATCTCCGAACTTGTCCTGCGCTTTGCTCTTGGCCGCATCCAGATAGACGAGAATTTCCTTGCCATAATCCTCATAGTCGTAGGGAAGGACGTCGGCGCTGGCCATGCGCAGTACTTCCAACCCGTAGACTCGCGACATCTGCTGCTCGTACAAGAAGTCAGGATCGCCAAACTTTTTGAACCAGGCGAAATTGTCGAAGGCGGAATGATAGACGCCATACTCGCCAGAAGAACCGATGTCGGTCGAAGGCACGCCGAGGTGCTGCAGGAAAACCGAGTAATCCGATCCACTGCCCAAGTCGCCAACCGGCACATCGCCCGACACTTCAGCCGCGGGCAAACGCGAATTGCTGCCCGTGTGTCCTCGCGAACCCGGTTCTCCTTTGGGCAGACTCGTTTTCTTCCATGCCTCGTAGACAGTTCCTCCCTGCGGCGAAGGCACAGACTTCGTGATCTGGCGGATAAATTCCTTCAGACTTGGCACGCCAGACGCTCCGAACTTCTTGCCTGAAACCGCTACGTCCATATTGAAATAGGCACAGGCATTGGCCAATTCATGCGCGTGATCTTCGCCCCATTCCGTCGAGCCGATCAGTCCTTCCTCTTCGGCGTCCCAACTGCCGAACACGATCGTCCGCTTGGGCTTCCAACCGGACTTCAGCAGTTCGCCCACGCCGTGAACGGTTTCGAGCAACGCGGACGTGCCGCTGTTAGGATCCACCGCTCCATAAACCCACGCATCGCGATGGTTCCCGGCGACGACCCACTCGTCGGGCGAACTCGCTCCGGGAATTTTGCCGATCACATCCCAAATGGTGCGGAACTGGTAATCCTGCTTCAGGTGCATCCTGACCTTGGTTGGGCCGGGACCAACGTGGTAAGTAAACGGCAGCGCGCCCTGCCACTCGCGCGGAGACGGGGCGCCGCCGAGATGCTCAAGGATCGGAGAGGCATCCGCATAGCAAAGTGGCGTGACAGGAATTTTCGGCATCTGCGCAGAATCACGGGGAGAAATGCGGTTGGATTCCGACAGGGCCGGCGTTGATGCAACTCCTGGCGTGGTCGGGTCGCCGGGGAAATGGAACATGTATCCGATCGAACCGCGCTGCACACCGCTCGCCGGCCGCCAAGGCCCCTTTGGATAGGCGTCGCCGCGATAATAGCCGTCGTCTTTTGGATCGGAATAAATAATGACCCCAGCGGCACCGCGCTCCTGCGCGACGAACGCCTTTACGCCCCGAAAGTTTTCGCCGTAGCGCACGATCACAATTTTTCCGCGCACATCAACATTCATCTGTTTGAGCTTGTCGAAATCTTCGGGCGCGCCATAGTTCGCATAGACAACATCGGCCTCCACGTCGCCGGAGGGAGACATGGCGTTATAAGCAGTCTTGATGCGCGGGTCGTCCTGAAAAGGATCGTCGTCAACATGCTCAGGCCGCGGACCATGCATCTCGACTCCGGCAGGAGCGGTCACGTCCACGCGGATCTCGGCTGGATAGTTGAACCACACCTTGTATTCGACAATGGAAGTATTGAGGCCGGCTTCGCGAAATTTGCCGGCGACATACTCGGCGGTAGCTTTGTCCTCGGGAGAACCGGCAATGTGGGGGGCCTGCGTCAGTATGCGCAGATGTTCCTCGGCCAGCTTCGGGTCGGGAACAGCCATGAACTTCTTTTCGATTTCCTGCTCGCGCGCCACATCGCGAAAGCCGCTGATCACCCAACTCTCAGGCTGAGCTTTTGACTCGCCAGAGTTTGACAGATTGTTGGACGAGGCATCATGCGCATGATCAAACGCCTTAAGGTTGGCACCGATCAGTAAGAAGAAAAGAACAGTAGCCGAGAGGACTTTCATGACGCTCCTTCAACGCACAAGATTGTATCGCGGAGACGAAGATCGTGATGGTCCGGGTTACACTTAAAGGTATGAACAAGGCGCCAACAGCGCGTTTTTCTGATCGGGTGGAGAACTACGTTCGGTACCGTCCTGGATATCCGGCGGAAGTCATCGAGTTGCTTCGCACCGAGTGTGGGTTGCAACCCAGCCATATCGTCGCCGATGTTGCTTCCGGAACAGGCTTGTTTACGCAGTTGCTGCTGGAGAACGGAAACCCGGTTTTCGCGGTGGAACCTAATGCCGAAATGCGCGAAATGGGCGCCCACGAACTCGCCCGCTATGACAGGCTCGTGTCGGTGGCGGGAACGGCCGAAGAGACAACGCTCCGGTCGGCGTCGGTCGATTTCGTGACCGCGGCGCAGGCGGCGCACTGGTTCGACTTGCGGCGAACGCGCGCGGAGTTTGCCCGTATTCTGAAACCGGATGGATGGTGTGTGCTGATCTGGAACGAACGTTTGACGGAGTCCACTCCCTTTTTGCGGGAGTACGAGAAGCTCTTATTGGATTACGGCACCGATTACAAAGAAGTGCGGCATGAACGCACAACCGCTGTCATCCATGAATTCTTTACGCCGTCGCCTTGCCAGGAGCGCACTTTCGGTATGCGGCAGCAATTTGACTGTGAAGGCGCCGCTGGGCGTCTGCTCTCTTCCTCGTACGCGCCGCTTGAGGGTCATCCCAACTACGCGCCGATGATGCGGGAACTAAAACGAATCGTCGCCGCCCACGCAGAGAATGGCATGGTCGAGTTCGAATACAAGACGCGGGTTTATTACGGAAAATTGAGTTGACCGAATAGGACGATCGATTCCTATGCCCGATAACAAGTCGTTTCACATGTCTCCCGAAGAATTTCGCAAGCAAGGCCACGCGGTTGTGGACTGGATTGCCGATTACCAGAGTCGTATCGAAAGCTTCCCCGTTCTGTCTCGCGCGAAGCCGGGAGAAATTCGCTCGAAGCTCCCGGCAACTCCTCCTGCGCAGGGCGAGGCATTCGAGCAGGTTCTGGCCGATATGGATCGCATCATCCTTCCCGGCATTACGCATTGGCAGTCACCGAACTTCTTTGCTTACTTTCCCGCCAATGCTTCCGGGCCCGGCATTCTGGGCGATCTGCTTTCTTCAGGACTGGGTGTTCAAGGGATGCTCTGGTCGACAAGCCCGGCTTGCACGGAACTGGAAACGCAGGTGCTCGACTGGCTCGTGCCGATGCTGGGACTGCCGGCGAAATTCCTATCGAGCGGCGCGGGCGGTGGCGTCATTCAGGACACTGCGTCCAGCGCTTCCCTATGTGCATTGCTGGCGGCCCGCGAACGGGCCACACAATTTGCCAGCAACCATAAAGGGTGCGATGGGCGCCTGGTCGCCTACTGCTCGACACAAACACACTCCTCGGTTGAGAAGGCGATGAAGATTGCGGGGATGGGATCCGATAACCTTCGATCGATTCCAGTAGACGAGAATTTCGCTATGCGCGCCGAGGCGTTGGAGCAGCAGATCGCGGCCGATATCACGCGCGGCCTGGTTCCCTGCTTTGTCTGCGCCACCGTAGGAACGACTTCTTCCAACGCGATCGACCCCGTGCGTGAAATCGCACACATCTGTGGTGAGCGCAATCTCTGGCTGCACGTCGATTCGGCCATGAGCGGAACAGCCGCACTCTGCCCCGAGTTTCGCTTCATTCACGATGGCGTGGAACTCGCCGACAGCTACACCTTCAACCCGCACAAGTGGATGTTCACGAATTTCGATTGCAATTGTTTCTACCTCGCCGACCGGAAACATCTGATCCAGACGCTTTCGATTCTCCCCGAGTATTTGCGCAACCAGGCGACGGAGTCCGGAGCGGTGATCGATTACCGCGATTGGCACATCCAATTGGGCCGCCGTTTTCGCTCACTGAAGCTCTGGTTTGTGATCCGGCATTACGGCATCGAAGGATTGCAATATCACATTCGTGAGCACGTGTGTCTGGCTCAGCAATTCGCCGGCTGGATCCGCAATGATGCACGATTTGAGCTCGCGGCACCGGCAAAGTTGAACCTGATTTGCTTTCGGCTGCGAGACGGGGATGAAGCCAATCAGCTTTTGATGGACCGTTTGAATGCGAGCGGCGACCTGTTCCTGACCCACACGAAGCTGAACGGCAAGCTCACCTTGCGGCTATGCGTCGGGCAAACCAACACGCAGGCTCGTCATGTAGAGCGGGCATGGCAGCGCATCCAGGAAGAAGCCGCGAAACTCGTAAAATCCTGAGAACGGGGCGCAATAAGGATGACGCGCGAGATTTCGGCAGGCGGCGTGGTTTTGCGGGAGATCGCGGAAGTGTGGCATGTCGCGCTGATTGAACCGCAGAAGGAAGCCCTTCAGTCCGCGGAGACTTCCTCAAAACGCAGTGTCGCTGTTTTGTGTCTTCCCAAAGGACTGGTGGACGCAGGCGAAAAGCCCGAGGCGGCAGCCGTTCGCGAGGTGTTCGAGGAAACAGGGATCACGGCCGAAGTCGTCAACAAGCTTGTGGACTTAAAATATGTTTACACGCGCAGTTGGGGCGATGGCGCGCGTGTGTTCAAGATCGTAAGTTTTTATCTAATGCGCTGCCTTTCCGGGAAAATCGATGACATTGCAACCGAGATGCGAATTGAGGTCAAACGGGCCGCGTGGGTACCCCTACCGGGTGCGAGAAAGCTCATGGCATACAGCGGCGAGCGTTCCGTGCTGCTTCAGGCGCAGAAGCATCTGGAGGCTCATGGTCTTGCCGCAGCCGTGCAGGAAAGAGCCTCGCGCCCGCGCAAGAAACGCGTCTGAAAGCTGTCACACGGACGTGTGATCTATGCACTTGCGTGAAAATTGCAAAAGTGATCCGAGTTATCGCTCTAACTCATTGCATACAAAAGATTTACCTTGACTTCCAATCTCCGGCATCCTAATCTGTATTCAACTTAATAGGGCGCATGCCGTTGCCATCCTCACCCCACATCTATCGGCATGCGCCCGTTGTCTTTTTGGGGGTGTTTTGCACGCCTGGTTTTATCGCCTGACCCATCGCCAGTTTTTCGTCGGCCGTTAGAGGTCGCACCGCTCCCTTCTTGAGTTCGCCCAATGCCAGCGGCCCAATCGAAATCCTCACCAGGCGCAGCAGGCCAATCTGCATCGCTTGGAGAAGACGCCGAATCTGCCGGTTCTTGCCTTCGTCCAGGGTAATTTCGAGCCAACTATTTTTATCGCCGTGGCGTAAGAGTTTTGCTTCCTTGGCGCGAAGGTAGTCTTCTTCGACCAGGCAACCCGCGCAGATTTTCGCCAGCAGATCGTTATCCGCGACCCGATCGATTTGAACGTGATAGACCTTATCCAGATGGCTGGCAGGATCGGTAATGCTGGCCGCCCATTCGGAGTCGTTCGTCAACAGCAGGAGGCCTTCGCTGGCTTTATCGAGCCGGCCCACGGGACCCACCCACGCGTGCCCTTTTTCAAGTAAGTCATAAATCGTATCGCGGCCTTTCTCGTCGGCGGCCGTCGTCACGATGCCGCGTGGCTTATTCATCATCAGGTAAATCGTGGGACGTTTCTGGAGAAGGATGCCGTCAACCTCAATACGGTCATGCGAGAGACGGATGGGGGCCTCAGGATCGCTGGCGATTCGCCCGTGTACGCTGACTCGCCTTTCACCAATCAGAAGGGCTGCCTGCGTTCGCGAACAGTAGCCCATCTTGGAGAGCGCTCGCGCCAGGCCGCAAACTTTTTGCTTCTTCACACGTCTATGCTAAATGGCCCTCGCGGATTCTTCTTCGCCAGCGACGAGAATCCAGCCTCCTGACCTGCTCACAACGCGCGGGCATGGTAGGCTTCTGGCAGGGCTACTTCGATTGCTTCGCCGGGTCTTCAAAGCATTTCAATATCGCGATTTTAGGCTGATGTTCATCGGCGCGTGCGCGTCCAGCATCGGCACGTGGATGCAGATTACGGCACAGAGCTGGTTGATTTATCGCCTCAGTCACTCCACGTTTTATCTCGGCCTCGATCAGTTTCTGGGCGGCATTCCCATTTTTTTGTTCTCTCTGATTGGCGGAGTTGTGGCCGATCGGGTGGAGCGCCGGCGAATCCTGCTTGGTTCGCAGTATGTGCAGATGGCGAGCGCTGCCATCCTCACCGTTCTGGTGGCGACGGGGACGGTCCATGTCTGGCACATCTTGTGTCTATCGTTCCTATCGGGGTTGGCCCAAGCCTTTGGAGGGCCGGCCTATCTGGCACTGATTCCGACCCTGGTTAAGAAGGAAGATATGCCGAACGCCATTGCGCTGAATTCGATTCAGTTCAACGTGGCGGTCGTACTCGGGGCAGCGCTGGGCGGACAAGCGGTGGCAAGGCTGGGCGAGACTTGGTGCTTCGGCCTGAACACTCTATCGTTTCTGGCTCCCGTCGTCTCGCTCACCATCATCACTACGCGCTTCCTGCCGCAAAAAACTGGCGAGTCCATGTTCACCAGTCTGAAGGAGGGCATTCGGTTTGTCCGCCGGCAGCACTCGATGGAAGCGCTCATCATTCTGGCGTTCTGCATGACCTTCCTGAGCATGCCGATGCGGACCTACATCCCGGCCTTTGTAAAAGACATCTTTCACCGTGGCCCGGAAACTTATGGCAACCTCCTGGCGCTCATGGGGCTAGGCTCGATCTGCGGATCATTGGGCATTGCTGGGATGGGGAATATCAAGAAAAAGGGGCGTATAGCGCTGGGCGCGCTCATCACTTTGGGCGTGGGAATTTCTGGATTCGCGCTTTCTAAATGGCTTCCGCTGAGTGGCGTGATGCTGGTGCTGGCAGGCGCTTCGATGATGGCGGTTTTCGCGAACGTGAATTCGCTGGTGCAGTTGATCACGACGAACGAGATGCGCGGGCGCGTGATGAGCGTCTACAACTTCGCCTTTCGCGGAGGCATGCCCATGGGAAATCTGCTCTCCGGGTGGCTGGTTCCCATTTTTACCGCGCCCGTGGTATTGGGCGTCAACGGAGCCTTACTGGTGCTGCTGGCGCTTTACTTTTTGATCGTGCAGCGGCGGGTCGCTACTCTGTGAACGCCCAACTCCCGGTTCCGGTCCTTGCAGAAGCAACTTGAGTGATATCCTCCGAACTCTTAGTCGGTTCCGCCGAGCCACTTTGACGGGTTGGCGATTGCGTCAGCGACCTCGCGCATGAATTCGGCCGCGCGCGCGCCATCCACCACGCGATGATCGCTCGAGAGCGTAAGCGTAATCATCGGGCGCACAGCAGGCTGGCCATTCACAGCGATGACGCGATCCGCGATCCGCCCGACCGCTAGTATGGCCGCTTGCGGCGGCGTGATGATGGCGGTAAAAGCATCCACCTCGAACATACCAAGATTACTAATCGTGAATGTGCCGCTCGCGAGATCTGCGGGACGAAGTTTGTTGGCGCGGGCACGTTCGGCAAGATCGCGTCGCTGCGTCGCGATAGCCGCGAGGCTGGCCTTGTCAGCATGCGGGATGACGGGAGCGACCACTCCTTCGTTCACAGCCATCGCAAGGCTGATATTCACTTCGGCGTTGACGGAAACGGAGTGGCCGTTCCAACTAGCGTTCATCTTGGGATGCTTCGCAAGAACACGAGCGATCAGGCCTACCAGCAGATCGCTGTGCGTGAGTTTGACGGCGTGCGATTTTTCGACCTCCGCGGCAAACTCGTGGCGGGCCTCATTCAGAGCACTGGCTTCCAGCTCGCGAATCACGAAGAAATGTGGAACGGTCGTCCAACTTTGAGTAGTCCGCTCGGCCATCAGGCGGGCGATCGGACTGCCTTCCGCTTGGGAGGCCGCGGGAGCGTTCGACTTCGATTCGGCGGCAGCTAGAATATCAGCCGCGAGAATTTCCCCGCCCGGGCCAGATCCGCGCACACTAGTAAGATCCACTCCCTGCTCGGAAGCCAGGCGTCGCGCCTTGGGCGAGATTTTGATCTCTCGAATGGTGACTGGAGCCGGCGCGCCAGATTTGGGAGGATGAACGAACGGCGCTTGGACGCTAGCTGATTTTCTTCCGGACTCGATGTGCGCTTCCTCAGCGGGCGGTGCTTCGCCGGGCTTCACAATCCACGCGATGGTGCGGCCAACGGGAACTTCGGCACCTGCCTGAACTTTCACTCCCGCGAGAACCCCCTCTGCGGG
Organism: Terriglobales bacterium; assembly: GCA_049509215.1. Classification (GTDB taxonomy): domain Bacteria; phylum Acidobacteriota; class Terriglobia; order Terriglobales; family Acidobacteriaceae; genus Acidiflorens. The sequence continues at coordinate 17,643 of JBELAC010000058.1, read as the reverse complement.
AGACTCGACCTCCATCACCGCTTTGTCGGTTTCGACTTCGAGCAGGGGCTCGCCTTTGGCGACTGACTCGCCTTCTTTTTTCAGCCAGGAAATCAGCTTGCCAGTTTCCTGGGCCATTTCGAGCGCGGGCATAACGACACTAATCGCCATAAATTGAATGTCAGAGGTTGGATTACAGGGCGGGAGGTCAGCGGTTAGAGGTCAGATTGCAGAGGCTAATAGCGCCAGGCGCATGCGGCAGTCTGAACGCTACCTTTCCAAACCTCTGCAATTCAACTCCTGACCTCCCGCAATCTGTTTTCACCTCTGCAATCTGACCTCTAACCTCTGACTTTCTTCAGTCGCCGACTCCTACTCGTTCTTGTTTAGAACTGGCCTCGATCATTTCGCGGACTCGTTTGCTGGGCAGGGCTTCACTTTCGCGGATGGCGGGCAACGGACCATCGACCGTAAAGTAGTGATGCCCGGCAACCAGCAACTGTTCGGCCGGGAACCGGGTGATGACTTCATGGCCGGTTTCGGTAACGACGATTTCTTCTTCGATGCGGGCAGCGCTCCAGCCATCGGTCGAAGGCCAGAAAGTTTCGAGGGCAAAGACCATGCCGGGCTTGATTTCTGTCGAATGTTCCAGGGAGACAAGTCGGCTGATCACGGGCTTCTCCCAGATGGCAAGGCCTATGCCGTGACCATATTGCAAGGCGAACGCGGCTTCTTCGTTGGGGAAACCGAATTCCTGTGCCTTGGGCCACACGGAGGCGATCTCGGCGGTGGTGCGGCCGGGACGCACGAGTTCAATGGCCGCGTCGAGATATTCCCTGCATCGCTTGTAGGCGTCATTCATCGCGTGCGACGCGTAGCCGATGGTGAAGCAGCGGTAATAGCAGGTGCGATAGCCCATGTAGGAATGGAGAATGTCGTAGTAAACCGGGTCGCCGGGCCGCAACACGCGGTCGGAGAACACGTGCGGGTGCGGATTGCAGCGCTCGCCGGAAATCGCGTTGACGGCCTCAACATATTCGGAGCCAAGATCGTAGAGAACCTTGCTGACCAGACCGACTGCCTGGTTCTCGCTCATGCCGGGCTTCATTGCGCGATAGAGTTCATCGTAGGCGGCGTCCACCATCATGGCTGACGTGTTGAGCAAAGTAATTTCGTCGCGCGTTTTGATGAGGCGCGCTTCGGACATGAGCGCCTGACCATCGACAACTTTGATTCCTTCTTTTTGCAGTGCGAACAGGACAGGAAGTTCGATGATGTCGATTCCGACTGGCTCTTTGTGCAATCCGCGCATTTCGAGCTCGACGCGAATCTTCTTGGCAACATCTTCGGCTCGTCCCATTTCTGGAGTCATGGCGCCGCGCAGCACTGAAATGCCGGGGCGTGAGCGCTCTCCCAGCCATGGGCAATGCAGCTGATGATGCTTCGCCGCCGATCCGAAGTCCCACAGGATCGGCTCATCGTTCTGGGGCAGCAGGGTGAAGCGATTCGCCTTGTCCTGCGCCCATGTACCGATGTGCGTCGCGGTCAGGTAGCGGACATTGTTCATGTCGAAGCAGAGGAGCGAGCCCATCTCGGACTTGGCGAGGAGCTCTTTCGCACGCGCCAGGCGTTCGCGGCGCAGGCGGTCGAAGTCAACGCGGTTTTCCCAATCGACTGCCATCGTTCCATAAGTTGGTAAGGCCATAAACTCTCTCCTTCGCGGAGGTCAGAGGTTAAAGGTCAGATTGCAGAGGTTAAAAGCAACAGGGACGATACCTGTAATTTTGCAGCCTGACTTCTTGACTTCCGCACTACGCCGCTACTTCCCGCTGAGTGCACGGGCGGCTTCGAATACTGTCTGTTCAGTGGGTACAGTTACGTCTTCCAATGGTGGTGAAAATGGAATTGGGACATGCATCGCCCCCATGCGTTTCACGGGCGCGTCCAAATTGTAGAATGCGCCGGTTGCGATTACGGAAGCGAGTTCGGCCGTGACACCGTAGCGTTCGTAGCCTTCGTCCAGCACGATAACGCGCGACGTCTTCTTCGCCGATTCAATCAGAGTCTTTTCGTCCAGCGGCCACAAGGTGCGCGGATCAACTACTTCGGCGCTCACGCCGATTTCTTCGAGCATGGTGGCTGCACCCAGTGCCACTTGCACCATGCTGCTGGTCGCGACCAGCGTGATGTCTTCCCCAACGCGCTTGATGTCTGCCACGCCGAGCGGAATGGTGTAATCCTCGGCGGGAACGCTGCCCTTGAGCTTGTACATCATTTTGTCTTCGAAGAAGGCAACGGGATTGTCGTCACGTATCGCGGTCTTTAGCAATCCCTTGGCGTCGTAGGGCGTCGAGGGCATCACGACTTTCAGGCCGGGAACATGGCAAAACCAGGCATGCAGCGACTGCGAATGCTGCGCGGCGGAGCGGCGCGTGGCTCCCAGAGTCGTGCGCATCACCATCGGAACTTTCCACTTGCCTCCCGACATGTAATGGACTTTCGCGGCCTGATTGACCATCTGGTCCATGGTCAGCGTAATAAAATCGCCGAACATAATGTCGACGACGGGCCGCATTCCGGTCATCGCCGCACCCACGGCAAGCCCGGTGAATCCGGCCTCGGAAATTGGCGTATCGAGCACGCGATCTTTGCCGAATTCTTCGAGCAGACCAGCGAGAACCTTGAAAGGTGTGCCGGCCTCGGCAACATCCTCGCCCATGATGTAAACGGTTGGATCGCGTCGCATCTCTTCCGCGAGCGCCTCGCGAATCGCCTGCGCGAATGTCAGTTCACGAGTGGCCGCAATCGTTTCAGGCATAGACATCCTCGGCCACTTCATCGGGAGAGGGATAGGGAGCCGCGATAGCAAAATCGACCGCCTTCTGCATTTCGGCTTCGAGTTCGGCGGCGATGGCATCGAGCTTGGCTTTATCGGCCAGGTTTTGATCAATCAACCATTTCGCAAAATTCGTAATGGGATCCCGTTCGGTTTTCCAGGTATGTTCTTCCTGCTTGGAACGGTAGTATTCGCGGTTAATGTCGCCGACGTGATGACCGTGGTAGCGGTAAGTATTGCAGAGTAGAAATGCAGGACCTCCGCCACGCCGGGCCCGGTCAACCAATATCTGCGCAAAGTCGTTTACGGCACGCACATTTTGTCCGTCGACCGAGATCGCCTGCAATCCAAATGCTGTCGCCCGTCCCAAAATGTCGCCGGCGGTCGTTTCCGAATAATGCGTGTATTCGGTATAGAGATTGTTCTCGCAGACATAAATCACCGGAAAAAACAGACAGAAACCCGGCCGGTGCCGAGACGCTGCGCGGAGAACGCCGCTCCGGTGGCGATGCCGGCGCTGCCGCAGACAATCGCATTCGCACCGAGATTGCCGGTGGCAGGATCCGCAATGTGCATGGATCCACCTTTGCCCTTGCAGTACCCGGCCTCTTTCCCGAGAAGTTCGGCAAACATTTTGTCTGGGGAAGCGCCCTTCGCGAGACAATGCCCATGACCGCGATGCGTGCTGGTGATGTAATCGGTGGGCTCCAGCGCTTCACAAACGCCCACGGCAACCGCCTCTTCGCCAATATAAAGATGGGCCAGACCCGGCATCAGGGCGCGAGTGTACAATTCGTTGACCTGTGCTTCGAACAGCCGAATGGCGAGCATCTGCCGGTACATGCGAAGCCATCGATCAGCCTTCTGCATGACATCCCGGGACTCGGCGGAGATGGTCACTCTTGTTCTCTCATTTCTGGATTCCCGACATCCGCGCCAGGACATCGAACACGACAGCAAAATCGAGTTTCTCCCAGCCCATGCCGCGGGCCGCGGTCAGGAATTCATTACTGACGGCGGTCGTGGGGACTGGAACATTCAATTTGCGGCCCAACTCCATCGCCAGCAGCATATCTTTCTGCATCATGTTGCAGTCGAACCAGGCCTCTTCGGGCTGCTGCAGGACGAAAGGTCCGCGGTAGACGATCATGGGGGATGCGATCGCGCTGTGAACCATCACATCCACCGCAACCTCGCGAGAAATGCCGCTTTTTTCTGCCAGCAGCACTCCTTCGGAGAAGGCCAGCATTTGCACCGCCAGTTGCAGGTTCACCGCGATTTTCATGGACAATGCGACACCATTGTCGCCGACGTGAGTCACCTTCGGACCGATGTCAAGCAGGATCGGCGTCAGACGCTCGAAGGTTTCTTTGCGGCCGCCCACCATCACCGAAAGTTTGCCTTGCTGCAGCGTGATCACGCTTCCGGAAACCGGCGCATCGATCATATCCGCGCCTTTTTCACGGACCTTGGCAGCCAGCGCGCGGCTCACTTCGGGGCTTACCGTACTCATGTCAATGTGAAACTCGCCCGCAGAAATACCCGCGAGGAGTCCATCAGGCCCGTCTGTAACAGCGGCCAGGGCAGCGGCGTTCGTCACCATCGTAAATGTGACGTCGGATGCCAATGCCACGGCCCTGGGCGAATCAGCAAACTTCATACCGCGGTCAATCAGCGATTGTGCTTTCGATCGCGTTCGGTTGTAGCCGGTCACGGAGTGCCCTTTTTCCATAAGACGGCTCACCATATTGCCGCCCATCACTCCGAGACCGATAAATCCAAGTTTCGCCATGCCCGAATTTCCTTTGCACCGGATGGTTTCCGCTTAAGAAGCCGGTTTAGAACGCAAAGTCTTTTTCACCGAAGTGGACGAATCTGCCAGAACCTGTTTTAAATGGGCACGCATGGCTTCGCGAGCCTTTTCGGGATCGCGTTTTTCTATCGCCGCGAGAATGCGCTTGTGATGAAACTGCCCGCGCTCGGGACCGCCGTCCACGTTGAAGATGCGACTGCGCTGCTCGCGCAACAGGCCGACAATGGAATCGAGAAGCGAGAGGATCAGCGGATTTCCCACCGCTTCCGCCAGCGCCAGATGGAAATCGAGATCCGCTTCGACATAAGCTTCCGGATCGTGCAGGTTGCGATCCATAATCGCGACCGCCTCGCGCATCGTGGCCAGCAGTTGCGCCTCGATACGGGGAGCGGCAAGAGCGGCAATTTCTGGTTCCAGAACCTGCCGCAATTCGGCAACGTGAGTCGAGCCTTCCTGCTGATTGATGCGGATCATCAGGTCAAATGACTGACGCACCGCCTGCGAGGTGCCATTCGTAACAAAGGTGCCACGCCCGGAATATGCTTCGACTAGACCTTTCTCTCGCAGCGTCTTCACCGCCTCCCGCACCGCCGTACGGCTGACACCGAAGCGTTGCGCAAGATCTCGTTCAGCCGGCAACTGGTCGCCCGGCTTGAGCTGGCCGCTTGTGATGGAATCCTCCACCTGTTGAACGATCTGCTCAAAAAGACGAGACGTTCTTACCGTGCGATACACCGGCTTCGCGGCTAGAGAATCTACTCGTTCGTTGGTCATGGAGCCCTCGAATATGAGCCCGCCTAGTACAGTGGTCTGACCACTATACCATAGAGTTCGGTTTTCCGGTTGCGTTCCTGTTTCCACCCGACTACTGGATCCATACAGTCTTGATGTTCACGAACTCGCGGATGCCCTGCACCGAGAGTTCCCGTCCGTGCCCTGAACTCTTCACGCCGCCAAACGGAACGCGCGGGTCCGAAGCCACCATCTTGTTCACGAAAACCATTCCCGCCTCGAGTTCATTGACAAAGCGCTCTGTCTCAGCCGCATCTTTGGTCCACGCGCTGGCACCGAGTCCGAAGCGGCTGTCGTTGGCGATTGCAATCGCCTGATCAATATCCTTGACCCGGAAAATTGAGGCTACCGGGCCGAAGAATTCCTCTTTGTAAGCGGGAGAGTCTTTGGGAATATCCACCAGCACCGTGGGGGCATAGAAATTTCCCGGACGATCCAGCGGATGTCCGCCGGTAAGCAGGCGTGCGCCTGCCGCAACCGTTTTTCTGACGTCGGCATCCAGAGAAGCAACGGCGTCGGCATTGGCCAGTGGGCCGAGTTGCGTTGCTTCGTCGAATGGGTCGCCCACGCGCAAGCCCTGCATACGCGCGACGAACTTGCGTTCAAACTCGTCGGCAATCTTTTCCGCGACGATGAAACGCTTGGCGGCAATACAAGATTGACCGTTGTTCTGAACGCGCGCTTCGACTGCGGTGGCGACCGCGGCATCGAGATCCGCGCTCGGCATCACGACAAAAGGGTCGCTTCCGCCCAACTCGAGCACGACTTTCTTGATGCGCTTGGCAGCGGAAACTCCGACCTGAATGCCCGCCTGCTCGCTGCCGGTAAGAGTCGCCGCAACAACTCGAGGATCATTCAGAATGCCGTCCACCGCACCGGACCCGATCAGGAGTGTCTGAAAAACACCTTCCGGAAAACCGGCGCGGTGAAGGATGTCTTCAATCTTCAGCGCGCACTGGGGAACATTCGAGGCATGTTTCAGCAATCCGACATTGCCTGCCATGAGCGCAGGCGCGGCAAAGCGCATGACCTGCCAGAAGGGAAAATTCCAGGGCATAACGGCGAGGATGGGCCCAATCGGCAAATAACGGATGAAGCTACGCCGCGCACCGGTCTCGACCACTTCGTCGGCCAGAAATTTTTCGGCGTTCTCAGCGTAAAACCTGCACCCGGCCGCGCACTTGAGTGCCTCGCCAACTGCAGCCTTCAGAGGCTTCCCCATCTCGAGCGTCATCAGGTGGGCACATTCGTCTTTTTCTTTCTCCAGAATCTCCGCGGCTCGCATCATCTTAGCCGCCCGGTCCGCGAATGAAGTCTGCCGGTGGGTGCGAAACGCCGAAGAAGCTCGTTGCAGCTTGTCCTCGATCTGCGCAGCAGTAAGTGCCTCGAAAGTTTTCACGACCTCGCCGGTCGCCGGATTGATCGTCGCAATAGCCATCGGAGAATGATTCCTTTTACTAAACCAAATGATAGGACCGTTTCAGGCGGTCAAGGTATGCTTAAAAGCCGTCTGTCTTGCGGTCGGACCACAATACTACTTGACGGGTAGGCCACGTCAAGGTATATCTTCCATCGCCTATTTTTTTTCGCTCAAGTTTCGATTTGGGGAAAACGTTGCATCGTCCTTTGGAGGTCGTCATGCACTTTCGCACGAAAGGCATTCTGGCGCTCACCGTTCTTGGCCTGTTGATCGCGGTCTCACTTCCAGTAGGTTCGCAAACCACCAGCGGCCGCATTCTTGGAACCGTCAACGACCAATCCGGCGCCGCTGTGGCTGGTGCTTCGGTGGTTGTCACCGATGTTCAACGCGGCACAACCAGAACAGTGATCACGGATGCCTCGGGAGCCTATGCCGCCCCAGAGTTGCAACCAGGTGTTTACAAGGTTCGAGCCGAAGCAAAAGGGTTCAAAACAGTGGAGCGCCTCAACATTGGCGTCGAAGTCGCTCAGGACATTCGGGTCGACATCGCGCTCCCCACGGGCCAAGTTTCGGAGACGGTGGTCGTAACGGACGAGGTTCCCCTCGTCAACACGACGACCGCGACTTTGGGAGGCACTCTGAGCAATGCGGAAATCAACGATCTGCCGCTAAACGGCCGTAATTATGAAAACCTTTTGCAGTTGCGACCGGGCGTCATGCGCTATCCGGGCGGAGGATTCTCGACCACCAGCACGAACGGATTGCGCGCGGAGGACAACGCCTACTTCGTCGAGGGATTGTTCAACAGCGAGCCATACTCCGGCCAGGCAATCATTAACGGCGCCGGCATCGCCGGCGATTCCGCCACCATCCTGCCCATCGATTCGATCCAGGAGTTTAACGTGGAAGAGCTTCCGCCAGCCGAATTCGGCTGGAAGCCTGGAGCCGTTGTCAACGTCGGGCTTAAGTCCGGCACCAACGGAATTCATGGCACCGCCTTTGCCTTCGGCCGTGACGGCGTGATGGATGCTCGAAACTTTTTCAATACCGTACCAAACGCCAAGCTTCCAAGAACGCTGGAGCAATACGGCGGGAGCATCGGCGGACCGATTGTGCCTAACAAAATCTTCTTCTTTGGGGCCTATGAAGGACAGATCTATGACGTCGGAAACTCGTTTGGCGGCGTGACCAGCCCGTCGATGGTCCCGATGACGCAGACCTCGCCAAGCCAGGCATGCCTCTATGGCTCGGCCGGCGATTGCGCGGACAGTATTCCCAATGTGATCGCGGATATTCAGGCTGGAGAAGGCACAGTTAGCCCAGCCAGCTTGAATATAGCGGGCTGCACTCTGACCGGCAATCCGACCAATCCGGTTGCATGCAATGGAACTGGTTTTCCCACCAACAACAATCCAAATGTCAATATTCCAAACGGCTTCAACAATGATGTGACCATCTACAACGCAATCGGCAAAGTTGACTTCAATGTCAATCAAAACAACCGCGTCAGCGGGATGTATTTCTTCGGGAATAACTCCGGAACAGTTGAGGATTTTCCGGAGTTGCAATCGCGCTGGCGATCGGACATCCACACTCGCGCCCAAGTGGTGGGCGGAAGCTGGGTGTGGACTCCGAATCCGCGTTGGGTAAATGAGTTCCGCGCCGGGTACAACCGCCTCTATCAGCCAACGCTGCCGGGCGATCTCAGCACATTGGCTTCCAGCTACGGACTCGATACCGGCGTGTCGGGCCCGGAAACCGGCGGACTCCCGCGCATTGGCTTTGGCGGTTACTTCACTGGATTGGGCGGCTTCAAGTGGCCAAAGTTCCAAGGGCCGGACTCCATCACACAGTTCGTGGATCACATTTCATACACCCGTGGCAATCACGCCATGAAGTTCGGCGGCGAAATCCACTATGACAAAGTAACCAATGCCTCCTATGGCAACGCGCGCGGTAGCATCACCTTCCTGGGCGGGGTATTGTCTACTGAGACTCCGCTCGAGGACTTCTTTCTGGGCCTCCCATTCAAGTCCTCAGTGGAAGTTGGAAATCCCACGCTCCACCTCCACAACTGGGCGTATGCGGGATTTTTCCAGGATGACTGGCGCGCCACTCGCCGGCTGACAGTGAACCTGGGTCTGCGATATGAATTCTCCAGTGTCGTCCAGGAAGACAACAACCTGCTCGGTAACTTCGATCCCAATGCGGGCATGGTGCAGGTGGGCCACCAGATCAGCAACCTCTATAACCCGGATCACAAGAACTTCGGCCCTCGGGTGGGTTTCGCATGGGACATGTTCGGCACCGGCCGGACAGTTCTTCGTGGGGGCTTCGGGCTGACTTATGAGACGGTCAACTGGCAGTCGTTCATCGCGTTCAACAACGCTTTCGGTCCGGGCAGCGTTCCGACGGGCGCTCCCATTGATGCTGGCGGAGATACTTCGGGCGGGACGATTACGACCGGCAACGTCACCATCAAGAATTTCCTGAACCCGGCTCCCTGGGACAGCACACCGGTTTACGGCAACAGCACCGTGAATTGCTACCTGAGTCCGTGCCCCATCATGACGGTTAACCCCGGTCTGACCACGCCCTATGTGACAAACTGGACGTTGAGCTTGCAACATTCCTTAACGCCGAAAGTGTCATTGGAAGTCGCCTACGTAGGCAATCACGGCACGAACCTCACGGGAATCCGGGACATCAACCAGCCGCCAGTCGGCTCGGGATGGCCCGCTGCGAATGTGGCTGCATGCACTACGCAAGCGCTCACGCTGGGCTATTACAACACAGCGAACAACGCAGCCTGCCAAACTGCTTCCGAGGTAGGGCCCTTCGCCACCACGTTCCCCTATCTCGCCAACATTTTCCAAATGGCCAATGTATACAGATCCAACTACAACGGCCTGCAAGTAACTCTGAACTCCAGAAATTTCCATGGTCTGAACATGGTGGCCGGTTATACCTACTCGCACTCTCTCGATGATGTGGGCGCGAACTGGGACTTCGGCTACGGATCGGGACTTCCGCAGAATGCTTACAACCCGGGTGGAGAGTATGCCAGCAGCGATTTCGATGTTCGTAATCGCTTCACCGCCTCTCTCACTTATGCCATTCCAGGCAAGAAGGGATATGGGCAAGCTCTGGAGGGCTGGGAACTCAACTCCATCATCACGCTGCAAAGCGCACAGCCCTGGGGCCCGATGGATGAAGGAACGGACGCGGCCGGCATCGGCCCGCTGCCCGTCAGCCCTCCGGCAAATACTCCCATTCGATGGAGTTTTTACGGAAATCCGAAGGACTTCAAGCCAACCGCTCCGGGAATTCCATACTTCGCCGGCAACAACAGCCCGACCGTCCCGAGCGGTAATAGCGCCTGTAATGCGAAGGCGTTGGCGCTGGATGGCGGATCTCCGGGAGCTTCCACTGAGTCTCTTGCCTTCTTCGGTTGTTATGCAAATGGGAACTCGATCATGCTGCCGCCGCCACTGGGCCAGTTCGGCAATATGGGTCGCAACACCTTCCGGGATACAGGCTTCCGCAATGTCGACTTCTCAGTAGCGAAAAACTGGCATCTCGGGGAGCGCGTCCGAGCCCAATTCCGCGGCGAGTTGTTCAACGTATTCAACCACCCCAACCTCGCCAATCCTTACGGCGGACAGAACGGGTTCGGATTCAACGACCCCTCGGTTCGACCTTTCGGCTGCGCTTGTGCCACTCCTGACGTCGCAGCCGCCAACCCGGTCATCGGTTCCGGCGGCAGCCGCGCCGTTCAGCTCGGGCTGAAGATCATTTTTTAGCGAGCCGCGCTCCCGCACGGCGGGGCCGGGCTCCCATCCGGCCCCATTTTTATTGAAAGGAAAAGTTCTCCATGAAGACGCTTGTCAGTCATCGCTCTGAATGCGTCAAACCAGCTTTGTACGCGTTTTTTCTCGTGCTGCTCGGATCGTTGCTTGCATTAGGAGTATTCGCACAGGACGTCGAAAAGCAAGAGATCGAGAAAAAAGAGCGAACCATCGAAGAGATCAAGACCGAGGCTGTCCGCCGCGCCACGGTGGGCCAGTATCCGCTGATCGGACTCGATCCGGTCGATGTGAAAGAAGCCCTGGAATCTGTGCACACGAAAGACAAGGACGAGTGGGCATCCGCTTTCATGCGCGTGGCTGACCGCTACATGAACGAAGCAAAGTCGCTGGAAAAGACCGATCCCACCAAAGCAAACGCAGATTACATTCGCGCGTGGCGGCTCTATTCGTTTGGCCGCTGGCCGTACCCAGCCTCGCCCGGCAAGCAGCGCTCCTATGAAAAAGCGCTTGAGGCCTTCCGGGCGCATGCAAAGTTCTGGGATCCTCCGATGGAAATCGTGAGAATCCCCTTCGAAGGCAAAGAAATCATCGGCTACCTGCGACTGCCGCAAAACCCACACGGCCCCGTTCCCCTCGTTTTTGCGGTAAATGGTCTGGATAGCCGCAAGGAGGATCTCGCGGAGAGCTTCAGTGCCATTCTTCCGTTCGGCGTCGGGTATCTGGCCGTGGATGGTCCGGGCACTGGGCAGAATCCGATCAAGGTCAGTGAAAACGCCGAGCGCGTGCTTTCACGCGTCCTCGATTACATCGCAACCCGGCCTGAAATCGACAAGGATCGAGTCGCCATGCATGGCGTGAGTTGGGGGGCGTACTGGGCGACGAAGATGGCTATCGTGGAACGCGCGCGCTTGAAAGGATGCAGCGCCCAATCTCCGCCCGCCGACAAGTTTTTCCAGAAAGACTTCCTGATGAATTCCCTGATCGGCAATCGCGAATATCTCTTCGATCAGGTACCGGCGCTGATGGCGATCTTTGACAATGTGAAGACGCTCGACGAAATGGCCGAAGCCCTGCCGAAAATGTCTCTCGTCAAACAGGGATTGCTCGGCAAACCGATGGCGCCCATGCTCATTCTCGCCGGAGTAAAGGACACCCAGGTTCCGATCTCCGATATCTATCTGCTGCTCGACAAGGGCGACGTGCCAAAAACGGCGTGGGTCAACCCGGAGGGTGGTCACCTCGGGCGGCAAGTTGGAGTGTGGCCCGATCCTCGCATCTTTAAAGAAGTGATCATCCCGTGGCTAGTCCGGACACTAGAACCGCAAGCGGCACCGATGCCCGCTAAGGAAAGCCACTAACCAGTGCCCAATCTGACCACGAACGATCTGACCACAAACGATCCGATCAAGAGGACTCCTGAAGCAAGGGCAAAACTTCCCTTCTATCGCGTTCTCTGGGTGCAGGTGCTGGTCGCCATCGCTCTGGCGATTGTGCTCGGCTATGTGGATCCGGCACGCGCAATCGCCATGAAGCCGCTGGGGGACGCCTTCATCCGGCTGATTTCGATGGTCATCACGCTGGTCATCTTTTGCACGGTGGTGACGGGAATCGCCGGCATGGAAAACCTGAAAAAGGTTGGCCGTGTCGGCGGCCTGGCGCTCCTATACTTCGAAATCGTCTCTACGCTCGCGTTGCTCATCGGACTTGTGGTGGGCAATGTGGTGCGACCGGGCGACGGTTTCAATGTAAACGTCTCCACGCTCGACGCACGGGCGGTCGCCGACTACGCGGGACAGGCCAGGGGCCAAACCATCACCGACTTCCTGATGCACATCATCCCGACGACGGTCGTCGACGCTTTCGCCAAGGGAGATATTCTCGAAGTCGTTCTCGTCGCATTGCTCTTCGGATTCGCTCTTTCTGCCGTCGGCGATCGCGCCCGCGCTTTAGTGAACCTCATCGAGGCTCTCACATATGCAGTTTTCGGCGTAGTGAATATCCTGATGAAGTTCGCACCCATCGGGGCTTTTGGCGCCATGGCTTATACAGTCGGCAAATACGGGCTGGCCTCTCTCGGACCGCTCGCCAAACTCATTGGGACATTCTGGATCACGTCCACGCTCTTCGTGATTGTCGTGCTGGGCGCGATCGGGCTGATCGCGGGATTCAATATTCTCCGGTTTCTTGCCTACCTCAAAGAAGAAATTCTGCTGGTGCTGGCGGTAAGTTCGTCGGAGATCGCAATTCCCACCATGATGGCAAAGCTCGAAAAGCTGGGCTGTTCGAAATCACTGGTTGGCCTCGTCGTTCCCACCGGCTTCACTTTCAACACCGACGGCTCCAGCCTCTACATGACCATCGCCGCGCTGTTTGTAGCGCAAGCCACGAACACGCATCTGACGTTGACGCAGCAACTCACCATCTTTGCCGTGGCAATTCTGACCTCGAAGGGAGCCAGCGGCGTGCAAGGCGCATCGTTCATCGCCCTCGTAGGCACGCTCATGGTCGTTCCCACGATCCCGGTCGCAGCCATGGCCCTGATTCTCGGGGTCGATCGCTTTCTTAGTATGTTCAGGGCCGTGGTGAATATGATCGGGAACGGCGTCGCTACGCTGGTTTTGGCGCTATGGGAAGGTGAACTCGACAAAGAAACGCTGCGCCGAAATCTGGCTTGACGCGCTATGCGCGGGTCCCGAAAAACAAGTCCCATTGCGCTACAGGCATCAGGAGGGTTGGCTGCGCGTGCGCTATCGGCAGATCTGTGCAAGTCTGCCGGCAATCGATCCTCTGCAGTGTGGGGATCGGGAATTGTGGACGAGATTGTCGTTCTCAGGCCTACATCAGGGAGATCGCTAATAGAATCCCAAACACCACACCCTGCTTCATTTCGGACCAGCCGAGGCTCTTAACGTTGAGCGGTTCCGGTTTTCTGAAGAACCATTGCGTGCCTCGTACCAGTACCGGAACGAAAGCAACGATCATCAAGGCAGGAATCGCTTTCCAGATCGATGCGATGACCAGTGCTGTCAACAGTAAGGGCTGAGCCAATAAGAAAAGCTTCCCGCGCGCAAACTTGTCGGAAAAGGTTGCGGCGCGGGCTGCGTGAATACGCAGTTGGACGAAGTGAATCTGGTTCCCTGCAAAAATCCAGTTCGCCGCCCACAACAGGCAAGCTCGCTGATTCAACTGTCCGGTGCCAAGGTAGTAGGCTGCCGGAGCCGCACACGCGAGCCCAATCGCGCCCACCAATTGGGCCAGCGTGCGCGTGCCTCGCCCCAATTTCCGGAGAACAATCTGAGCGACAAACGCGAAACCCGCCGCGGCCCCGAGAATCAACAACTCCTGGTTTCGCCCTCTCCACATCAGCGCGGTCAAACAGGAGGCCGATAAGCCACCCAGGAGAATGGATGCAATGAGCGCGGTCCAGCGCTCTCTCGGCGTATGGGCCGTCATGGAACCTGTGCCGATGAGGCTTTCCACCGGCGTTCGCAACCAAAATAAGGAGAGCGCAGCCACGGAGAATGCCAGCAACCGCCAGATGTGATGGGCCGACGCAGCCCCCGCAGCGACTCCTGTGAACAGAGGAACAAGCAGAAGCCCCCAGGCCCCATGCTCGCGGGGGACAATCAGGGCCCAGTTGCGGGCCCGCTGCGCTTCGTGGACAGAATCACTCGATTTTTTCTCGCGGTACTTCATAACGAATGAATCGGCCTGCTTAATGCGATTTTTCCATCGCGATGGCGCGTGGAAAGAGAATGTTATTTTCCAGGTGAATGTGCTGGTGCAGGTCGGCTTCAAATTCCGACAGTGCTTTGTATAGCGTCTGGTAGCTGATGCATGCATCGCCCGGCGCGGTATAACCACCGCTAGCCTCGCGCATGGCACGCAGCGCGCTTCCCGCGGAATCGTGTTCATGCTCCATCATCGAGACAGGATTTTGAACACTGCCAAACGGCGCCGGAAGAACTGGTTCCTTCTGAATAACGGCCTCCTCCATTCTCACGATGTATGGAAACAGGACTTTCTCCTCCTTCATCAGATGGGTCATCAATTCTTGCGCTAACCCCTGAAAACTAGCGCGGACTTGTTGCAATTCGGGATGGTTCTTGCCGTGAACGGAGCAAACCTTATCGAGGAGGGGGGATAGCCGAGCCAGTTCCGCTCGTGTAAACCTGTGGTGGGTGTTGGTAATGTGAGACGCGAGCTCCGCGAGTGGTTCACGCTGCCAATCGCGATCAGCTCGCACGGTGCGTGCAGCGTGGTCAGCCATCTCCTGCGAAGCCTTGTCCAGAGAGATCAGGACCTCATCCATCGAGAGATTCGCCGCCTGGCAAGCCTGTTCGAGTGATTTCTTGCCTCCGCAACAATAGTCGATACCAAGTTCTTCGAAGACTCTCGTGGCGCCGGGGATCTCCAGCGCCAATTCCCGTACGGTTCTCTCAGCAGTCAAGCTCATTGCATCCTCCTCACGGCCTGGCTCGATGCCGTTTGCCATGGTTGATGCTCTGAGATTAGCTGTGCGGAATCTGGTTGCCGATGACTTTTGTCACGGAGACGACAAAAACTCAGCGATCGAAGGAAACAGGCGGATCAAAGACGCGATTCGACAGTTGTCGAACTCAGATCCATTTGAACTCACTCGGGCGAGTCAATTTCACCTTCAAGTGCCTTTAAATCGCAGACTGTAACCGTGCGGCTGTCGATCTTGATCATCCCCTCGGATTGAAGACGGGACAGGTTGCGGGAAACAAGTTCCCGGACCGTACCGATGTGCGATGCCAGTTCCTGATTACTGACCGGCAGCGTGAACTCCATGCCGGCGGCCAAATGCTTTCCTTCCTTTTGAGCGAGGCGAAGCAGATACGAAACAAGGCGATGCCGTACGGTCGTAAACGAGAGCTCTTCGATAATCCCTACCAGCCGTCGCAGGCGCGCACCTACTACCCGCAGAACCTTAAGGGCTACCTCCGGATGGGCCAGACACAATGTCTGAAAGTCCTGTTTGCTAATGAACAGCAACGTGGCATCGTCAATGCTTGTCACCGATGCCGGATAGTTCCCGCCATCGAACACAGGAAGCTCCGCAATAGAACTGCCCGGCCCATCAATGCTGAGTACCTGCTCGCGTCCGTCTGCCGAACTTTTGAATATCCGGACATGGCCCGATTCGACAACGTAGAGTCCAGAACAAGGCCCCCCTTCACTGAACACGCTCTCACCTTTTGAATAATGACGACGCACGGCCTTCTGGGCAAGAAAACTCAATTCGCTTTCCGTCAACCCAGAAAAGAGAGCGGCCTTTGAGAGTGTTTTCCCGTGCGCAAAAGTGGGGTCTGGCACGGGAGCTATTGTACCGGAGGCGATCACGGGAGAACGGATCGTACCGGGGAGCCTGAAGCGGTCAAGCCTCTATTACTGGACCTGATCAGCTTTCACAAAAACTAAAAACGGCCTTGATGCCTGCGACGTCGATTACGTCACCCGCCTCGAGCTGCTTTTGGCCGCCCTCGACCACGCCATCATTCACTCTGATTTTCACCTTACTCTCGGACCCACTGATAAAGTAGCAATCCTCGGCTCGATAAATCGAAGCTGCGACGCGCGGAGCAAACCATCGCTTTAGGCGAATCCCAGCCATCTTCGACCCTCCGATCAGGGTCAGCTTACCGGTTAGAACGTACCGCGGCTGGTCAGTTCGGCCTCTGACGATCGTTAGCCGGCCAATCGGTTGATGGACGAAGCGCGTGGTATGGACCGGCGGCAGGCTTGGAGCGCTGCCGACTCTTTGGACTGTAACCGAGCCCCCGGAAGAAGCCCCTGCGGCGAGCCTATTGAGCATTTCTTTCGCTTCTGCCGTATCCAACACGAGAGTGCGATCGAGCTGGGGCGGCTTGGCCTTCGCTAGTTGCCGGTCAACTCGGGTGTCGAGAGTTTCACACTGTGCCGCGACGTCCTGACGGATCTCGTCACGAAACTCGATCGTGTGCTTGCCGATGGTAACGTTGTCTCCGTCCTTCAGTACCGCCTTGCTGATGCGTTGACCATTAACGTACGTTCCATTAAAGCTCTCGGCGTCTTCGATCACATAGTGCTGGCCTTCCGCATAGACCTTGGCGTGATGCCCGGAGACGGCAGGATTGTCGATGCAAAAGAGGTTGTCTGGCTGGCGGCCAATTGTAACGATGGCGCCGGAAAGCAAGAGCTCTTGTAAGACCCGGTCTTCAAATTTGAGAAACAGCTCAGCCATTGCACGGCTCCGAAGTAGGCGATCTACGAACACGATTGTGGTAGCGCGAGGAAGTCCCCGCATTACCACTAAATGGTCACTATCTATTGTGCGCTCAAATACACGCGAGGAAAGAGTACCAAGGTACCCGACACCGACTCGGATTTCAGGTCCACCTCGTAAGATTAACGGGGAAACAGTTTTTCTAAGCGCTCGACCAGCGTATGCGCGGCCTCGTTGAGCGCGGGTAGTCCCTGAGTGTCGAAGTCGACGTCGAGGCTTTCGAGGTCAATGGTGACATCCTTGATCAGCTGAGTGGCCATTTCGACGCGCTGCCTTACAACTTGGTCCATCAGCTTGTAAGGGTCGCCTCCTTTTCCTTGTGCATCGAGCCATTGCTCCACGGCTGCGCTGGCCTGGCGAGCTCGTTCGGTAGCGGTGCGGAAGTCCATGAGAACCTTAACATTGATCATTCCGGTCTTTACTGAGCTCTGCAGGTTCTTAAGATCTTCGTTGCTCTTCTTCAGACGAGACGAAAGCTCTGGACCTTTCTGGGGACTCTCAGCCATGATTCTCTATTCCTTTCCAACACGAAGGCAGGCGATCCGCCTAGCCTTTCCGCTGCAACGCTCTTAGGTGCAGATCTTATCGAGCCGCGCATCAATCGGAAAAACCGTCGATTCACCGGTCACAACTTAGCATTTGCGTACACAGCCAGATTGAACCGATCGCGCAAGAATTTGGCTGCTTCGTCGCGCTCTTGCGATG
>JBELAC010000057.1:0-21491 GCA_049509215.1 Terriglobales bacterium | reverse complement strand
GAACGACCTCTACGCCTGGGCCGCAATCGCCCTGATCACGCTCGCTGCAACCACCGGAGACGTGCTACTGGCCTATTCCATGAAGCGCGTCGGCCACGTCGGAGAACTCTGGCAAAGCCACGGCCTGGTCGCCGTTGTTAAGCGCATTCTCTCGATCCCCACATTCTTCCTTGGCGTTCTGGCGATGGCTGTGGCGTTCTACAGCCTTCTCTTCGGACTTTCCTGGGGAAACCTCAGCCTGGTCGTGCCGGCATCGGCATCGCTAACGTTCGTCGCGAACGCAGTCGCCGCCCGCATCTTTCTCCACGAGCGCGTTGGCCGGCGTCGCTGGCTCGCGGCAATCCTGGTGGCCGCTGGCGTGGCTTTCATGGCAATGTGACGAAATTCTGAACCTACCCGAAGAGGTCGATGCGAATTGCCGGTCTCACAACCTCAATCCTTTCATCTTCCGCCAGCGTTGGTTTCTCAACAAGACTTGTGAACATAGGACGACAACTGCTCAGGACGGCAGGGTTGATTCCTGCTGACTTTAACTGGCGCGACAAGTCTGCCTCGCTCTTCAATCGATCAGACCGAAGCTTTGCCATGGTTTTTTGCAGCGTCTCGAAGTCGATCAGCAGTTCTTCGAGCATGTCCCGGCCGCCCGCGGATACGTGGAGAAATTCCATGCTGACCCGTGGCTGATCCAGAGCTCTCACCTGTCCCAAAGTGCGAAAGGTCGTGCCGCCGATGCAGACCAATAGTTCGGCGCGGACGCCGACTGGCAGCGGGCAAGTCATCTCCAGGCATGTCCCGCCTCGGCTCAGGTCTCGCAGCTTGCCGAAATACAGCGCGCCGTCCGATGGCAACAGGCTGATGCGTGCCTGCCCGCCGCATGCGACGCGCTGGTGCCGTCGACGATCTTCGTCGTTGGTCAGCAGGGGCATACCTATATCATCGTTATTTTGGGACTATTTCTTTAAGGTGAGCCGCTCCAGGTAATTCGGCGGCCTAACGCAAGTAATCGTTTTCGAGTTAAGAGAAAATCCTCATCAGGCCCGCGGCCGGCAGATCAGGCACCAGAAATGTTCCACCTGCCGCACCCACCAGCGCTTCCGCCGCCAGATAGCCGCTGCGCACTGCACCTTCCATGGTGGCGGGCCAGCCCGTCGCCGTCCAATCTCCCGCCAGAAACACGCGCGGCCATACGGTGGCCGTCTTCGGACGATATCGATCAATTCCC
The DNA here is from genome assembly GCA_049509215.1 of Terriglobales bacterium. Classification (GTDB taxonomy): domain Bacteria; phylum Acidobacteriota; class Terriglobia; order Terriglobales; family Acidobacteriaceae; genus Acidiflorens. The sequence continues at coordinate 20,269 of JBELAC010000057.1, read as the reverse complement.
GGCCGCGCTGAATAGGTCGCGTTCACTTCCTTGATCACGGTGGATTTCACCAGCTTCGCCGCCCGCGCCTCGGGGAAAAATTCCTGCACTTCGTTCACCGCCATCTCAACAATTTCCGCCTTCGATTCTTCAACCAGGCTCCGCGAGCAGCTCACCACCAGTTCGACGTAACTGCCGTCTTCCTTCTCCCGGCCTTCGATCAACCGAGACTTATGGAACATCCACTGGATCGTGCGGTCGAGCAGAACCGCATGGTCAAGCTCGCTGATTTCCCGGTCGAACCAAAGATGAATGCCGGTGATCGGAGAGGTCGTGAACTGCGCCAGCATCGCCGCCAGCGGCGCAGCCTCCGGGCTCGCCGGGAGCATCCGCGCCACCACATCAAACGATGCCGCCAGCACCAGGGAGTCGAAGCTCTGCTCCTCTCCTCCCGCAACCACGCTCACCCCGGAACCTTGCCCGCGAAATGATTCCACTGCCGCCCGAAGCCTTATTTCTCCTCCGCGCGCCCGTATATAATCGCCCGCGGCTCCATACAGCTCCGTAAGCGGAACCGTTGGAATCCCCATTCGTCCTGCAGCCGCCGACTTCAGAAACGACTCGCGCACCACCTGCGCCGCGTACGGCACGGAAACCTGATCCAGATCTTCATTCAGCGCGCTCACCAGAATCGTCTTCCAGAATCGCTCAATCGCCTGCCCGGTCTGTCCGTGCTCTTTGAGCCAATCGAGAAACGACTCGCCGCGATCCGCAGGAGCCCCAGGAGCAAGCGCCATCATCGCACGGCTGATCGCCAGCTTGTCAGAAACGTCTAAACAGGAAGCCCGCAAAAACGCAGGCGCAGTATGCAGTGGAGCTGGCAATCCCGAAGGTCCAATGATCGACGCGCGCCCACCCGGCTCCAGAAACGTCAGATTCTCATACCACCGAATCTTGTTCTCAACCCCCGTTCGCCGGTAAAAGTCGATCAGATTTGTGCAGCATCCCAGCAGCACATGCTGGCAATTGTCGACAACTTCTCCCGTCCCCGGATGCTGATACGAAGACGCGCGTCCGCCCAGATAAGGTCGCCGCTCAAACAGGGTCACACGAAATCCGGCTTCGGCAAGCGCACATCCGGCCGCCAACCCCGCCAGTCCCCCTCCGGCAATGGCAACTGTGGAAGATTGCATGACAGGCAGGGTCATCAGAACAGACGCTTCACGAATCCCTTGCTGAGCACGCTCAGCTTTTCTGGGACCGTCAGACGAATGCGCCCTTTGAAAACGTCGTAGTCGTTGGCTGCAATCTTCTCCAGCAGCTGGCGATAAATCGTAATCAGCACCCACAACCCGGGTTGGCTGTCTTCGCTGACCAGCGGAATCAATTCTTCTCCAGACTGGTAGCATTCCCGCGCCCGGTCGGCTTCCCGCGCCAGCAAAGGCCGTATCCGCGAAATCTCCGGCGCCGCCAGATCACTGGCCTGCAATCCAAATTGCAGCAAGTCTTCTTCCGGCAGATAGACCCTGCCCATCTCGGCGTCTTCTTTCACATCGCGAATGATATTCGTGAGCTGGAACGCCAGCCCGCACCGCTCCGCCAGAGCCTCGGCTTCCGGATCGCGATAGCCAAAAATCTTGATGCACACCAGCCCGACCACCGAAGCCACGCCATAGCAATACCGCTGCAAATCCTCGAAAGTCTTGTAGCGTGCGACCAGCGCCGCGCCGTCATTCTGCAGCTCGCCATTGTCCGGTTGACCTTGAGCGTGCCTCACTCCCTGGGTCTGCTCTAAATCGGCAGCCGTCCCGTACGCCAGCTGGTCCAGCAACCCAATCGGAATCTGATACCGCCGCTGCGCATCGGTCAGTGCCAGCAGCACCGGATCATCGGTAGGCTGTCCAGCCAGAGCACGGTGAACTTTATCCAGCCAGTCTGTAAGTTTGTTCTGCCGATCCTCAGGACTGACTGTGTTGTCGTCGGTGATGTCATCGCACCGCCGCATGAAGGCGTAAACCGCAGCCAGCGCATTCCGCTTGCGGGGCGGAAATACCACGAACCCATAATAGAAATTCTTCGCGGACGAGCGTGCAATGCTCCGGCACACCGAATACGCCATCCTGATCTGCGAACGGGTGGCCGCAAACCGCACCGGCGCATTTCCCACAGCTGTACTCATCGCAGCTTCCCCATCGCCGCGCGTGCCACCAGCGTCAGCTTCCGCATCTTCCAAATCGACGGACGCCTCCCCAGCACCGCATATCCCTGACGCTCGATCGCGTTCAGAATTTCCTGCCCACCCCGGCTGAACAATTCAATATCGGTGGCCAGCTTGCGATCAACTTTCTTGACTAGCGGCATCCCCTGCGCAAACCACTGCCGAGCACGCTCGACTTCGAACCGCATCATCTCGCAGAATACCGCCGAATTTTCCCCGTCGCGAATCGCTCCTTCGCCCACGCCAAAACGCCGCAAATCCTCCAGTGGAAGATAAATTCGTCCCTTCAAGAAATCCGTGCTCACATCCTGCCAGAAATTTGCCAGTTGCAGCGCCGTGCAGGTGTAGTCGGAAAACTGTTGCCGCTCCGCATCTCCGTACCCGCACAAATACAGCACCAGATGCCCCACCGGATTCGCCGAGTTCTTGCAGTACCCAAGCAGATCGGTAAACGTTTCGTATCGCCCGACCGTCTGGTCCTGCCGGAACGCCGTCAGCAAATCCGCAAACTCATGCTTGGGAATCCCAAACTCGCGCGCCGTTTCCGCCAGCGCAACAAACACCGGATGCCGCGGATGCCCGTCATAGCAAGCGTTCAGCTCCGTCTCCCACTGATCGAGAAGCTGCAGAGACGCCGCCGCATCGCCCACCTCATCCCCCAGATCATCCGAGATCCGGCAATACGCATAGACATTAAAGAAATGCTGCCGCAGCCGCGACGGCAGAAACCACGAAGCCACCGAGAAGTTCTCGTAATGCGAACGCGCCAGCTTCCTGCAATATTCCCGAGCCTCCGCCAGCGAAGGCACCGTCTCTGGAATCGCATACTCCGGCGGTAGCACACTCCACAGAGAGGAGTGCGGCGCGGTAGGGGGATGGCCGGTTGCAATTGTCATGAAGAATTTTAAATTAGTGGAGTGCCCGGCGCTTTCGCCCGGTGGACAGGCGAGACGCCCGTCTCTCCATCAAAAAGTTAACAACCTGGCCGGCTCTAGTGGCCCGGAATGATCGCCGTCTTTATGTCCCCATTGCGATTAAGCATATGGCGTAGCACATCATGTAGCCGTGACAGCGGCGCCTCGCCCGTAATGTAGTCGGTGCCCCGCACTTTCTTCTCGACGATCAGACCGAAAGCCCGGCGCACCGTCTCAGGCGTGTGATGGAAGGTCGCCTTCAGCGTGATTTCCGAGTAATGCAGCCGGTTCGTGTCCAATTGGACCTTGGTGCCCGCTGCGCAGCCACCAAAAAAGTTTACCGTCCCGCCCTTGCGGACCATCTGCACGGCCCACTCCCACGCCTCCGGACGCCCGACTGCTTCAATCACAACGTCCGCGCCACGCCGCTCCCGGCTCAACTCGCGCACAGCCTCGACCGAATCCTTTGTCTGGCCGATCTGCACGACTTCGTGCGCGCCCTTACGACGCGCCAGCGAAACCTGCGAATCGCGTTTCACCACCGCAATCACATTGCACCCGATCGCCTTCGCGACCTGCACAAACATCAGTCCAATCGGACCGCCGCCAATCACCGCCACCGTGTCGCCGATTTCAACGCCCGTCTCATGCAGTCCGCGCAACACGCAGGCCAGTGGCTCGGTCATCGCCGCGTCTTCGAAACTCACATGCGGAGGCACAACCAGCATGTTCGTTTCCACAATCCGCCGCGGTATGCGGATGTACTCCGCATAAGCGCCGTTGTTGAACAATAAATCTTCGCAGAGATTGGGCTGATGCTTCGAACAGTAGAAGCACATTCCGCAGGGAGCGGAATTGAGCGCCACCACACGCATGCCCTTCTTGAACCCCTTCACTCCGTCGCCCACAAGTTCGACGGTTCCCGCCAGTTCGTGCCCAAACAACGCCGGTGGCACAATCATGCGGGCGTGATATCCCCGCTGGTACACCTTCAGGTCCGTCCCACAGGTCAGCGCCACATGCACTTTCACCAGCACTTCGCCTTCGCCTACGCGCGGAATCGGCACTCGCTCGATCTTGATATCTTCTTTGCCGTATAGGACGGCCGCCGTCATCTTGCCAGTCACAGTTGATGTCCTTCCCACGCAATCCCGGGCTGGATCGCTATCTTCATCGAGTCCGGCTGAGGATGGGCAGCCAGCTTTAGGGCTTCCACGCTGCGCTCCAGCGGAAAGCGATGGCTGATCAGCCGTTCCAGGTCCATTTCGCGGTTCATTACAAACCGCACCGACTCCTCCTGCAACTCCACCGATGCACTGTAGGAGCCAAGTAGTGTTTTCTCATCCACGCACACCGCCGACGGATCAATCGTCACTTCGCCGCGCGTCGTTTGCGCAAATAGCAAAACGCGTCCTCCCGGACGCGCTGCTTCCATCGCCGGACCAATCAGCCCGCTGCCCGCGACCGCCAAAATCACCGCGTCAGCCCCGCGACCCTCCGTCATTTCACGCACCGTTTTACCGGCGTCAGCCTTCGAAGCATCGATGGTCCCATTGAGGCCTAAGCTCTTCGCCATTGTAAGCCTCGCAGCATACAAATCGGAAGTGATCACGCGAGCGCCTGTCCGCTTCGCCAGCGTCGCTAGAATCAGACCGATCGGCCCTTGTCCGATGACCAACACAGTTTCGTCGGGCAACAGACGCAGAGTATCGATCCCCTTTAAGCAGGTATTCACCGGCTCGACGAAACTTGCTTGCTCAAACGAAACTCCATCCGGAACCCGGACCGTCCCCTTCTTCACAATCCAATCCATCACGCGCACATATTCCGAGAATCCGCCGCCCGAGGGCTCGAACCCTGCCGTACAGCCAACCTTCTTGTACGTCGGACACTGCGCAAATGTCTTATGCCGGCAGTAGTAGCATTCGCGGCACGGTATATGGTGGAACACCATCACCCGGTCACCCACCGCATACTCGCCAGCTCCCGCGCCCACTTTCGCCACGACCCCGGCCATCTCGTGCCCGAAGATGCGCGGCGCGGAATGCGATCCCGTCGATATCTTCTTCAAGTCCGTCCCGCAGATTCCGCACGTGTGCACGCGCAGCAGAATTTCGCCCACGCCGATCTCCGGCACGGGAACTTCTTCCAGCCGCACATTGTCGACGCCGCGATACACCGCCGCTCTCATCGTCGACGGAATTCGCTCGATGTCACTCTCGACCGCTACTGACCGGACCATCTCCATCCGAATCTGTTCCCTCTCTAACCCAAACCCGCGTCGCGCTGCAAAGTTTCTTCTTACTGATCTTTCCCACTATCTTGGATTCAACTCTGTCGCAAACGCTTCGCGACCAATATATTCCCGAATCGCTCCGCAAAGCGCATGGCTCGCTCGCGCACTATTTCTCGCCAGGACAATGGTCCGCCCCCAAAGCCAGGGACGCACCACCACATGCACGGCAAATCCCACCGAACGAAATTGCCCGTCCCCCGAAATAAATCGCTCCGTCGGCGGCATCGAAGAATCCGCCCCATCGGAAATCGCCTTCAACGCGCCAAACTCAACGCCTCGCGCCTGCGCTCCCTGCGCCACTGCAGCCGCTTCCATATCGACAGCCACCGCTGCATAAGCTTTGCCGAGCCGTTGCTTCTGGCCCGCCCCGGCCACCGCCGCATAACTCACCAGCGTTCCCTGTCCCGAACCCGTGTCCGTTCGCGCTCCGTCGGCCGCATTCACCACCACACGTGGTTCCAAAACATCCGCCACTTTCAGCGTCGAATCCAGCGCTCCCGCAAATCCCACCGAAAGCACTCGCGCCGGCCGAGTCTCTTCAATCAACGCTTCTGTCGCTCGCCGTGCCGCGTCCGCTCCGATCCCGCCACAGACTAAAACCGCGTCGCCCGACTCGAACAGCCGATACCGCCTTCCATCCCGCTCGATCTCGCGAACCTTCCAGCCTCGAATCAGCGGCGCCACTTCCCGTTCCATCGCCGCCACGATTGCCACGTTACACATACCCGTTCGCTCGGAACCAATCCACCGACCGCCGCAACGCTCCGTCTACCGGAACCACGTTCCAACCCAGCTCCCGCTCCGCCTTCGCCGAACTGACAAACATCATCTTGCGTCCCATGCGGACCGCGTCAATCGTCGCACGCGGCTCGCGTCCCAATAGCCGCCCCGTTACCATCTCGTCAACCACGCCCGTCGCCAGCGCGAAGACATACGGCAATTTCACCGTTGGCGATTTCAACCCCGTAATCGCACCCAGCCGGTCCAGAATCTGCTTCAGCGTCAGATTCTCTCCGCCCAGAATGTACCGCTCGCCACTCTTCCCTTTTTCCAGCGCCTGAATATGTCCCCGTGCGCATTCCGTCGCGTCCACCAGGTTCAAGCCAGTTTCCACGTACGCCGGAAACTTGCGCTTGAGAAAATCCAGCACGATTCTCCCGGTCGGAGTCGGCTTGACATCGCGTTCACCCATCGGCGTCGTAGGATTCACAATCACCACATCGACTCCCGACTTCGCAACTTCAAACGCGACTTGCTCGGCCATGAACTTCGACCGCTTGTAGTGCCCGATCATGTCCGCAAGCGCCACCGGACTATCTTCATTCGCTACCGTGCCCGTGTGGGGACGGGCGCCCTCGCCCGTCCAAGCCGAGCGCAGCTCGGCAGCATGCCCGTTCGGTCCAAATCCCATCGTGGCCACACTCGACGTGTACACCACGCGCCGCACGCCCTGTTTCCGCGCTGCATTCAGCAACGCCCGCGTGCCTTCTACATTCGACCGGTACATCTCCTGCGGATCGCGCACCCACAACCGGTAATCGGCTGCAACATGAAACACAACCTGGCAGCCCGAAAGCGCTTTCTCAATCGAAGCCGGATCGCGCAAGTCTCCGAGTGCCTGCTCCGCATTCAGATCTGCAATATTCCGCAGATCGCTCGAAGCCCGCACCAGCAGCCGCAACTCCGCTCCCTGCGCCGCCAGAGCGCGGGCCACATGACTCCCCAGAAATCCGGTAGCGCCAGTAACAAAAGCCTTCACAACCCAGCCTTCAGCGATCAGCCTTCAGCCATCAGAAAAAGCTCAGTCATGATCAATTCCCAGCGACTTGAACAGCTCGAAGCATAAGCGATATGAACGGTCCCAAATGCCTTACCTGACGGCTGATGGCTGGCTGCTAATTGCTGCTTTTCTCCGCCATTACCTTCGCATACGCCGTCAGCGCAATCAGCGGAAAATACTGCCGGTACAAATGGTACTTGAGATAGAACACGCGCGGAAAGCCGGTTCCCGTGAAGAACGCCTCGTCCCACGATCCGTCTTTATTCTGCGTTCGCAACAGATAGGCAATTCCGTTCGCCACGCACTCGCTGCGCGTGTCACCGACCGCCAGCAGTCCCATGATCGCCCACGCCGTCTGTGAAGCCGTGCTGTCGCCCTGTCCGCGCAGGTTCGGATCGTCATACGATCCCACCGTCTCGCCCCATCCTCCATCCGAGTTCTGCACCATTCGCAGCCATTCCGCCGCTTGCTGGATCATCGGCTCGTTCCGGTCAATCCCCATCGCCTCCAGCCCGCGCAGCACCAGTGCCGTTCCGTAGATGTAATTCACGCCCCAGCGCCCGAACCAGCTCCCATCGGGCTCCTGCTCGTCGCGAATAAACTTGAGCGCCTTCTTCACCGCCGGATGCTCTTTGTTGTACCCATACGTCGCCAGGCATTCGAGAATTCGCCCTGTGATGTCCACCGTCGGAGGATCCAGCATCGCGTTGTGATCCGCGAACGGCACATACTGAAACACCATCCGGTCGTTGTCCTTGTCGAACGATGCCCAGCCGCCGTTCTTACATTGCATCGACAGCACCCAGTCAATCGCCCGCTGTACTGACTCGCTCTGATATCGCCCGTTCGGATGCTCGACGCGGCTCAGCCCCAGGCACACCATCGCGCTGTCATCCACATCGGGATAAAACTCATTGTTGAACTCGAAGTACCATCCGCCCGGCTCGCCCATGGGATTCTTGATCTTCCAATCCCCCGTCTTGCGCACCTGTTTCTGCAGAATCCAGTCCGCGCACTTCACCAGCCGCGGATCGTTCCCCGGCACTCCCGCCTCGCCCAGCGCAAACAGCGCATACGCCGCATCCCACACCGGCGACATGCAAGGCTGCATTCGGAACGTGTCGCCCTCTTCAATTCCGAGCTTTTCAAACTCATCCAGCGCCCGAATCACCTGCGGATCGTCGAGCGAATACCCCAGGCAGCGCAGCGCAATAATCGCGTTCATCATTGACGGATAAATCGCGCCCAGCCCGTCGCTCATCTCGAAGCGTTCCAGCATCCACTTCTCGGCGCTCTTCAGCGCAATCGAGCGCAGCGGCCGCACATGCACGCGCTCAAACCAGTGCACCATCCGGTCGATCACGAGAAAGAAATTCCGCCACGAGATCAATTTGTCTGCCCAGTGCAGGTGCATCCGCGACTTGTCGCGCCCGCCCACAAACAGCTCTTCCACTCCCATCTCGTCGGGAATCTTTTTGAACGGCTTCTTCGCGTAGCAGATCGAAAGCGGCACCAGGATGGCGCGCGACCACGAAGAGATTTCGTAGATGTTGAACCAGAACCAGTTCGGAAACAGCACAATCTCCGGCGGAATCGCCGGCACCGCGTCATAGTCGTACTGCCCAAAAAAACAAAGATAGATCTTGGTAAATGTATTAACTTCGGCGACGCCGCCCATCTCCAGAATTTTCCTGCGCGCAAGTTCGAGCGCAGGATGATCAGCCGTAAATCCCGCCAGCTTCAGCCCAAAGTAAGCCTTCACCGACGCCGAGATATTCGAAGGCCCCCCGGCGTAGATGCTCCAGCCTCCGTCAGCGTTCTGATGATTCAGAATGTACCGCGCTGCCTTCTCGAACCGTTCCTGGTTCCCCGTCCCCAGCAGCGTATGCAGCAGAATATAATCCGACTCGAGGGTCGTGTCGGCCTCAAGTTCTCCGCACCAGTACCCTTCTTCATGCTGCTGCGAGAAAAGAAACTTGCGCGCCGCATCCACGGCCACCGCAACCCGGCTGACCAGGTCGTCAATTTTTCCGAATCGCATCTGTGGCACTGAGGTTGCGCCGAATGATGAACCACTTGAGCCCGAACTATAAGGGGAGGATTCTTCCATCTACGTCTCCGCTCCAGCAACCACCGGGGCCGCGGCTATCGTTTCCACGATCTCGGGCGGCAACCCGAATCTTACATTCTCCGGCATGATTTCGAGTTCCTGCACGTCCCCAAATCCCTTGCCTCCCAGGAATTCCACCACTTCCTGCACAAGGTGTTCCGGAGCCGACGCTCCCGCTGTAAGGGCCACCGTCTTTACGCCCTGCAGCCATTCCGCTCGGATGTTGCTGTAATTATCGATTAGATGCGCCTCGGTCCCCAAACTGCGCGCGACTTCTACCAACCGCTTCGAGTTCGAACTGTTGTCCGATCCCACCACTAGCAACAACTCCGCATCCGACGCCACATGCTTTACCGCAACTTGCCTGTTTTCCGTGGCATAGCAAATATCCTGCGCCGCCGGCCCCTTGATATTCGGGAACCGCGCCCTCAGAGCCGCAATAATATCCCGCGTCTCATCTAGGCTGAGCGTCGTCTGAGTCAAATACGCCACGCGATCCGGGTCAGGCAGCGTAACCGACGCCACTTCCGCCGGCGATCCCACCACCTGTGTCACTGCCGGAGCCTCACCCAGCGTCCCAATCACTTCATCGTGATCACGATGCCCAATCAGGATCAGCGAGTACCCTTCCTTCGCGAACTTCACCGCCTCCACGTGCACCTTCGTGACCAGCGGACAGGTCGCATCAATCACCCTCAGCTTTCGCAGTTTGCTGTGGTCGCGCACCTCGGGAGACACGCCATGCGCGCTATAAATCACGCGCTCACCCTCCGGCACTTCGTCGACCGAGTCCACAAAAATTGCGCCCTTGTGCTGCAGTTCTTCCACCACAAACCGGTTGTGCACAATCTCTTTGCGCACATAAATCGGAGGCCCAAACGCCTCCAGCGCGATCCGGACAATGTCAATCGCCCGCACCACCCCGGCGCAGAATCCCCGCGGCTTCAACAACAACAATTGCTTCGTCTCAGACAATGCCATCCCCCTACCCTGCCGGATCAACCTCTATATTAGGGTACAACCAGCCCTAAAAAGATGCTTTCTAGTTATCGTAAGGGTATCGAAAAGTGTACCGACCGGTCAATGTAAGCCTTTGAAATAGTGGGGATTAGCAGCGGGCGGCAAGAAATGGCAGCGAATGGATCGACTGCTGCTTCGGTTATCTCGCCGACGCCCCGAAATTACAGCTGCCCAGCCTCATCGTGAGCAACGACAGCGGAGCCACCAGTCACTAAGCGGCGAGCATAACTACCCATTCGCCTTAATCATCTGCTCTGCATGCTTCCGCGACGTGTCAGTCAGCTTCGCGCCCGAAAGCATTCGCGCCACTTCTTCCGTGCGCTCTTCGCCCGTCACTTGCCGGACAGTGGTCTTGGTTCGCCCCGAGACCGTGCGCTTCTCAATCAGGTAATGCTGATCGGCAAACGTTGCAATCTGCGGCAAATGAGTCACGCACAAAACCTGATTGCCCTTCGACAACGACTTTAATTTCTTGCCCACTGCCTCCGCCGCCCGTCCGCCAATGCCGGTATCGATTTCGTCGAACACCAGCGTTCGCTGCGCAGCCGGATTCTTCTTTTTCGCCGCTGGATTCGCTCCCGCTTCTACACTCGCCTTCAATGCCAGCATCACGCGCGACAATTCTCCGCCCGATGCGATCTGCTCCAGCGGACGCATCGCCTCTCCCGCATTGGGCGCAATCTGGTAGACGACCTGATTGATGCCCGAAGAACTCCAACATCCTTCTGTTTCATCTTCGTCAACTGCGATCGCAAACGATGCTCGCATCGCAAGCTCGTTGATCTCCGCTTCAACCAGCTTCTCCAACTTCCGGGCCGCTTCCATCCTCTTGCGCGAAACGCTGCGAGCCGCTTTGCGATACAGTCCCGCCGCAACGGCGAGTTGCGCACGCAGTTCGAGCAAAACTTGGTCCTTGTTCTCCATTTCTGAAAGCTTGCGCTGCGTTTCCTCTCCAAACGCAATCACCTGATCGAATGTTGGACCATATTTGCGCTTCAATCGATCCAGCGCAGCGAGCCGCTCCTCAATCTCAGCCAGTCTTTCGGGAGACGCATGAATTCCGCCCGCATAATCGCGCAAAGTCGCGCCCACATCTTCCACGCTGATCCGCGCTGATTCCAGCGCAGCGAGCGCTTCCTGAAATTTTGGCTCGTAGCGCGCCAGTTCTTCGATGTGCTTCTGCGCCGCGCGCAGACTCGACGACGTCGAAGCGTTGCCCTCATAGAGCAGATCGAATGCATGCATCGCCGCGCCGTAAATCTTCTCCGCGTTGGCAAGTACGCTCTTCTCGGTTTCCAGTCGCTCGTCCTCGCCCGCCATAAGTCGAGCTCCTTCGATCTCACGCGCCTGGAAGCTCCACAAATCGAGCAACCGCATGCGATCCTGCTCGTCCTGCTCAAGTTCGGCGATGCGCGTGCGAATCTGTTTCCAGCTTGCAAAAGCGGCCGCGACCTCGGTCAACTGCATTCCCGCATAAGCGTCGAGCAGCGTCTGTCGCGCCGCCGCATCGAAGTTCGCCAGCGTCTCGTTCTGCGCGTGAATCACTCCCAGATGCGGCCCTATCTGCTTAAGCACAGCCACAGTCGCCGGCTGGTTATTGACGAACACTCGCCCTTTTCCGCCCGCCGCAATCTCGCGTCGCAGAATCAGCGATGTATCGTCCGCATCCAACCCGTTGCTTTCGAAGATCTCTTCGATCGCTCGCGCAGCCGAACCCTCGCTCTCAAACACTCCCATCACAACCGCGCGCTCCGCTCCCGTGCGAATCACATCGGCCGAAGCTTTCTCCCCGAACAGCAATCCGAGCGCGTCAATCAGAATGGACTTCCCAGCGCCCGTCTCGCCCGTCAGCAGGTTCAGCCCAGGCGCGAACTCGATCACCGCATTGTCGATCACCGCGTAATTTTCGAGCCGCAGTTCAGCCAGCACAAGAAGTCTCGGGTCAGGAAATTACGCGCAGCATAGCACAGACCATGCATTGGAGATGTGCGAAACAGTTGTCGCTCTGGACCGGCCATGTGACAAATGGCACACGGAACATGTGATGAATGCACCTCCGAGTCTCTTTGCGTAGGGAATGCTGCCAACAATTGCACCTCTGATTTTGCCCCGCAAGTCTGCGCTTCCGGAACATCAAGGCATGCGATTACTCCCCCAGATCACGCTCGCACTCTTCCTCTATTCGCTCGCACCGGCCTCGAGTTGGGCACAATTGAAATCGCCGCAAACCATGCACGCCAATGGCAACCATGTGTCCCGATGGGTCCACGAGTTGACAATTAGTCCCACCACGCTAGACTTCGGCAGCGTTGCAGTGGGTCAAACAGCCAGCCTGCAGGCAACGCTCACCGCCCCCGATCGCGGCGTCGAGATCTCGTCGGATGACTTGAACAACTCCGAGTTTTCCATCGCCGGACTCACTTTTCCCATCAAACTTCCCGCCGGGACAAGCATCCAGGTCACGATTCAGTTCACGCCGAACTCCTCCGGCACGGTCAACGCCCAAGCGCAATTCATCAGCAATGCGGAGGACTCGCCCACCGACGAACAACTGACTGGCACAGGCGTTGCTTCAGGCTCTCACTACGTCGACCTGACATGGAACTCCGAGGGCGGCGATGTGGCCGGATACAACATTTTCCGCGGTACCGTGTCTGGAGGTCCTTACGAGCAGATCAATGGCTCGCTCGATACTTCCACCAGCTATACCGACAACACTGTCGTGGGCGGCGCCAGTTATTACTACGTAGCCACAGCCGTCAACACGGAAGGTCAGCAGAGCGGGTACTCGAATCAGATCGAGGTAACGATCCCGTAGAATTTAAGAGTTGGTGCGCTCATCTTGACAGCAGGAACGGACGGTCAGACTCATCCCACATTGACCGATGCGATACCCCGCTCCTCGACTCCCCGCTTGCGGATATAATTTCAATCAGGGGTTTTCCCGAAAACGATGCATTTGTCTTCTCTCTCCCTGTCTTTTGTCGGCGGCGAAATCGTCGATCTCGTCCTTCAAACCGGTGCGGTCGCCAAGAGCGTGCTTTTCGTGCTCCTCGCGTTCAGCGTGCTCTCCTGGGCCGTGATTCTCTCCAAGTGGCGCGTCATCAGCAAAGCTCGCACCCAAAGTGGGCGTTTCATCCGCACCTTCCGCAAGGCGCAGCGCATGCAGGATGTCGCCTCGCTCGTCGATCAGTTTCGTCCCAGCCCGCTCGTCGGTGTCTTTGAAGGGGCCATTGCCGAGTTCAAGCGTCAAATGGGAACCACCGGCGGAATCCACAGCCCGGTCTCGATTCAGCGCGCCATGCAAATCGCATCTTCCGAAGAAATCACGCGCCTCGAACGCAATGTTCCCTGGCTTGCCATCACCGCCGCAGTCACCCCATTCATCGGACTCTTCGGAACGGTCTGGGGCATCATCGACGCCTTCCACGGCTTGGGTGCGGCGGGGGCCGCAACTCTGCGCGCCGTCGCTCCCGGAATCTCTGAAGCTCTCATCACCACTGCCGCAGGTTTGGCCGCTGCCATTCCGGCCGTCATCGCCTACAACTTGATCATCGGCTCCATTCGCGAAATGGCTTCGCGCAATGACGACTTCGCGCTTGAAATGCTCAACCTGATCGAGGGCCAGCAGGTGCCAACCGCCGGCGAGGTACGACGCTGATGGCCTTCACCGCCGCCAATGGACGCACGCAGACCGCGCTGGCCGACATCAACGTCACGCCCCTAGTCGACGTTGTCCTGGTCTTGCTTATCATTTTCATGGTCACCGCGCCCGTGCTGCAATCCGGCATTGAGGTCAACGTACCCAGGACGCGCACCGTCAAAGAGATCACTGAAGAGCGCCTCGTCATCAGCATCGATAAATCGCAAAGAGTCTTTCTAGGCAACGATCCCATCAATATCAACCAGATCGGCGCCCGCCTCAAGCAGCGAATTCGCGATCCGCAACACCAGTCGATTTACCTGCGTTCCGATCAGGAAGTTCCCTTTGGCGCTTTTGCCACCGTGATGGACGCCATCAAACAAGCCGGCATCAGTAACGTGAGCATCGTGACCCAGCCGCTCGACTCGCATGGCAAGTGATTCGCATGGCAGCCACTGACCTCTATTCCGAGCGCGGCGATCTCAAACGGCCTCTGGCCTGGTCGGCCGGATTGCATATCGCGTTCAGCGCGTTCATCCTTCTTTGGGCCACCTACATCACCGGCATTCGCGGCACGGGATGGGGCAGCGGCGGTGGTGGAGATGCCATGGGCGCCACATTAGTAAACTCCGTTCCCTTGCCCGCCAATCCCACGCAGACCACCAATGTGCTCGCTACGGAATCCAAAGGCCTTTCGCAGTCGCAGCCGAAAGTGGAGGAAAAGGAACCCGACGCCATTCCGATCGCCGACAAAAACACAAAGAAGAAGACCAAACCGGTAACCAGCGCAAATGAACGCAAGCCGGTTCCCGAACCGGAATCGAATCAAATTCCGTACGGCGAGGGCGGTCCGGTCAGCGGTCCTTACGCCATGTTCAACGCGGGCGGTGCAAAAGGTGGGTTTGGCTTTACTGGAGGTGGCGGCGATTTCGGCAGCCGCTTCTCATGGTACGTGCAAGCGGTGCAGCGCAAGGTTTCTGAAAACTGGCTCAAGTACGAAATCGATCCGACCATTCGCGAGGCGAACCGCGCGTATGTGACCTTTGATATCGCGCGCGATGGCCATCCGACTAATGTTCAGATCGAGCAGTCAAGCGGCGTGCCATCGCTGGATCGGTCGGCAGTCTATGCCGTTCAGCGTATTGACACCTTCGGACCGTTGCCGCCAGAGTATTCCGGCAGCAGAGTTTCGGTAGAGTTTTGGTTTGATTATAAGAAATAGTCGTTCTCTGTTTGCTCTTTGCTCTTCGCAATTTCGATTTGCTCCACGGTTGAAATCGATTTTCAGGAATGCAAGTCTTGGGCAAAATGAGGTTAGCGAACAGCGAACCACCAATAGCGAACAGCCAAATAGGGAGCCAACATTGAGCAACTCGACGTCCCTCGTTGCACATCTTACTCATGAGAGACAAATTCGCTCGCTCGGCAAGGGCATTACGTCGCGCCACGATCAACCATCCCAGTTCAGCCGCCGGTGCATAGTATTCATTTTCGCCACGCTTTTCGCTCTGTCGGCCACTAGTTCCGCACAAGACTGGATTCGCACCGGAACCGGCCTCGGTGTCGAGAAAGTCCGTCTCGCAGCGTCTGACTTCAAGGCGTCGACCGAGGATTCCAAGAACGCCGATCTGCTGAAGACCTTCAACGACACGCTCTGGAACGACCTCGATCAGGCCGGCATCTTCGATATGGTTTCGAAGAGCTTTTATCCGCTCCAGTCCCCCGGCCAGGCCTCAGAAATTAACTTTTCCGCCTGGGGATCTCCGCCGCCCAATGCTTCCATGCTCGCGTTCGGCAATCTGGGAGCGAACGCCGGCAAAGTCACCGTCCAGGGCTGGCTCTACGACCTCAAGAACCAGGCCTCGCCGCAAGTCCTCGGCAAGCAATACAACGATGCCGCCACCAACGATGCGGTTCGCATCATTGCGCATAAATTTGCCGACGAAATCATTTTCCGCCTCGGCGGCGGAATCGCGGGAATTGCCGAAAGCAAAATCTATTTCGTCAGCAACCGCACCGGCCAAAAAGAAATCTGGATGATGGATTACGATGGGGCCAACCAGCAGCAAATCACGCATCTTGGCAGCATCTCGCTCTCGCCACGCATCTCCCCCGACGGTTCGCGCCTCGCCTTCAGTTCCGCCACCAAGAGCGGCTGGGAGATCCTGATGTACTCCTTCGACCTCAACCGCCTTGTGGCCTTCCCTCGTTTCGGGGGAATGAATTTCTCGCCCTCTTGGTCGCCGGATGGCAAGCTTGCATTCTCGTCCTCGAAAAACGGCTATCCCAATATCTTTGTCACCGACCCCTCGGGAGGAAACTCGCGCCGATTGACGGAAGACAAGGGCCCGGACATCGCGCCCACCTGGAATCGCAAGACCGGATCGCAGATCGCCTTCGTCAGCGGGCGCACCGGTCTGCCGCAGGTTTACACCATGGAATCCGACGGCACCAACCTGCAACGAGTCACCGATCAGGGGTACGCGGTTTCTCCGAACTGGTCGCCGAACGGCCAGTTTCTGACTTTTTCCTGGATGCGCAAATATGGACCCGGCGAACCCGGTTCCAACGATCTTTACTTGATGGATATCGCCAGCAAGCAATGGGTGCAGCTCACGCACGACGCCGGTCGCAACGATTTCCCGTGCTGGTCTCCCGATGGTCGTCACATTGTCTTTCAGTCCCATCGCTCCGGCAGCGACCAGATTTGGACTATGCTTGCAGATGGATCGAATGTGAAGCAGTTGACATCCAAGGGCAACAACACGCAGCCCAATTGGAGTTGGAAGTAAAGCTGTTCCCGAGAATAATGGGAGTTTGCGGCCGGCCAACAGTGCGCCCAGCCGCGATTCTGCCAATCGCAGGCCACAATGCCGGCGCACAGAATGATTGGAGGAACTTCGTGAAGCAACAGATTCGGACGTGGAGCTTACTCGTCGTCGCACTCGGTACAGTTATGTTCCTGGGCGCCTGCGCAAAGAAAGCAGCTCCGCCTCCACCGCCACCGCCACCGTCACCCACCGCACCCACCGCTTCGCTTTCTGCGAACCCAAACACCATCAACCAGGGTGAGTCAACAACCCTGACCTGGCAGACCACGAATGCCACGGATGTCAGCATCGATGGAATCGGCGTCGTGTCGACCAGCGGTTCGCGTCAGACCAGCCCCGCCGAGTCGACTACTTATCATCTGACCGCCAAGGGTGCGGGTGGCACGCAGGATGCTACGGCTCGTGTGACTGTCAACGCCGCGCCTCCTCCTCCGCCACAGAACACTTCCAACGCAACCGAGGAAGAGTTATTCGCACAAAACGTGAAAGACATTTACTTCGATTACGATAAGGCCGACATTCGCTCGAGCGACCAATCGTCGATCCAGGCCGATGCGCAATTCCTGCAGCAGCATCCGAACATCCACATCACGATCGAGGGTCATTGCGATGAGCGTGGCTCGACCGAATATAACCTTGCTCTTGGCACGAACCGCGCCGACTCGGTAAAGAACGCGCTCGTTCAGGCTGGACTCAGCGGCAGTCGCATCAAGATCTACAGCTATGGGAAGGAAAAGCCGTTCTGCACCGAATCCAACGAAAGTTGCTGGCAGCAAAATCGCCGTGGCCACTTCATCTACGAAAAATAAACCGTGTGGCGCGGACACTCTTGTCCGCGCCCGCAATATCCAAGCCGCGTGGCGTGGTTAGAGATTCCCGCGCCACTCGGTTGTTTCTAACACCTAAAAGGTAACCATGAAACCGAATCGTATTCTCGCGTCGTTGTTCTGCTTACTTTTGATCTCGATGTCGATCCCTCCCGTGTACGCCGCCAACCGCGACATCGTTCAGTTGCAAACCCAGGTGGATGCGCTCCAGCACGCAATGACGCAAATGAAGCAGTCCTTCGACGAGCGCATGGGCGTCATGAAAAACCTGCTTGAGCAGAACACCGATGCCGCCAACAAGGTCACCGCCGCCATTGATGCGCTGCAAGTCTCGCTCAATAAGCAGCAGACCGATCGCGCCGCGCAGGTCGATCAGATCTCAGGCCAGATCCAGGCGCTGAATGACACCATGGACGAGCTCAAGGTCCGTCTCGCCAAGCTCAGCAAGCAATTCGAAGACATGCAGGCTTCGCAGCAGTCCATGGCTGCGCAGCAGTCGCAGGCACAACAACAGGCCCAGGCCGTTGCGCAAGCTCCGCCACCTGACGTGCTCTACAACAATGCCCTGCGCGACTACAACGGCGGCAAGAACGATCTGGCAAACCAGGAATTCAACGACTACATCAAGTTCTACCCAGACACCGATCTCGCCGGAAATGCATATTTTTATTTAGGCGAGATTTCCTACAAGGCGGGCGATTATCAAAAAGCGGTCACGAACTACGGCCTCGTCGTGCAGAATTTCGCCAGCGGAAACAAGGCTGCTTCCGCTCAGTTGAAAAAGGCATATGCGCTCATCGAACTCGGAAAACAACCAGAAGCCACGCAAGAACTGAAGCATATCGTCCAACGTTATCCCGGCACTCCGGAAGCCACCCAGGCGCGCGACAAACTGCGCAAGATGGGCGCCGCGCCAAGAACCCGCTAGCATCGTGCTCAACCGATTGTAGTGATGGTGAACCAGCACGTAACGCCACCGTACCAGCGTCCGGCGCGCGTCCTCGGTTGAAGACGAAACCCCCTCGGGACGGCGCCAAGGCTTGTCCTGAGAGAAGCCGAAGGATGCCGGCGCTATAACAATGTTTAGGGGCGCTGCCCCGTATTCGGCACCATCACGCCACCCTCAATCTTCGGAATCCCAAAGTGCCCGCCGAGATGCGAAAGGTCCATCGGGCTGATCGATCCGTTTACCTGAAAAAAATCGACCTCATTCGCTTTTGCCAGCAGAATCGCCACGTTGCTGATCGCATTATTCTCAAGCCGAATCCAGATATCGTTTTCGCCCTCGCTCCCGTCTTTCCCTCGGCTGTTCATCAACTGTTTCCAGCCTGCTGCGCGGTACTCCTCTTTTACGGAGTTCAGCGCCTCGGAATCGTAAATCCACGGCTTTGGAAAGCGGTAGTTATGCACCGAGATCCCGCTCACTCCTGCGATCACGCGGCGTAAATCCTCGTTACCGGAATCCAGCTTTGAAATGAACACGAGCATGTCGTGGTCCAGCGTGAACTCGGTTTTTGAGGAAGCTCCCTGCCGCAACGATTCCAACCCCTGAGGCACAAATTCCCGCTGCTGCGGAGCCGTTTGCGCTTGGGACGACTGCTGTGCATGCGCCACGTGAGCCGCGGAAACGGCGGCCAATGAGAAAACGAGAATGCGAAAGAGCTTCACCGGAGGCCTCGGAATAAGTCAATTCGGCTCGCTTCCTCATGGAA
Organism: Terriglobales bacterium; assembly: GCA_049509215.1. Taxonomy (GTDB): domain Bacteria; phylum Acidobacteriota; class Terriglobia; order Terriglobales; family Acidobacteriaceae; genus Acidiflorens. The sequence goes on along the minus strand of JBELAC010000057.1, from coordinate 939 downwards.
TCGAGCCGGTCCTTGCCCTCTATGAACCCGGCACACGAAAATTAGTTGTATAGGCGAAGCCGTCAGACAAACCTGGCGGAGTTCAGACGACGTCGGCTGCCGCCGCTTTCTCTGCCATCGCGCCGCTCGGGCGCAGGGTGACCCAATCGGTTTGGACGCTCTCCCATCCCTGGATCAGGAATCCATAGGATTCGAACAGCTGGCGGATCTTCGGCCGCGTCCATCCTGCAATTTCTTCCAGGATCGGCACCAGCGTAGCCAGCGCGTTGTCGCTCAACACGGTCCGCTTCGCCACTTGCGCCACATTCTTTGATTCCGAAACCGCAATCGTGAATCCATCGTGCCGGTTCACGTGCAGCATTACGTGAATGTCCGAACTGCCGTCGCCGACGTAGACAACGTGGTCGAGCGGCACTCCCAGCTCAGTCGCCAGTTGTTCCAGCCGTTCCACCTTGCCGTAGCCAGCCGTCGCTCGCACCAGCGATTCGATTTCTCCATTGGAGGCATATTCAAATTCCGTGCCGAAGATATGGTCCCGCGGCACAATCCCTTCCAGCGCCGACTGCACCACCTCGACAGGTGCAGCCGAGAGCACATAAAAATCAAAGTGAAATCCGTCGATCCGGCGGTCAAGAATCTCGTAAATCTGCCCGATATTTTCTTTCAACCGAATGCGCTTGCCCGCAGCCAGCAGATCGTCGCGCCGCACGCGCGAACGGAATTCCGGATCATGCAATAACAGATAGGAAAGTTCGGCACCTTGCTGAACCAGGTTCAGCTTCGCCATGCCTTTGATCTTGCGCTCGAACTCTTCGACAGAAATGCCCACGAGCTCGCTCAGAACGTAGCCTGTATCGTTAAAGGTCAACGTCTGGTCGAAGTCGCTGGCAAACAGATAGTGTTTTCGGTTCTTACTGACCATGTTCTATCTTAGATTCA
>JBELAC010000056.1:0-21908 GCA_049509215.1 Terriglobales bacterium | reverse complement strand
CGGCTCGCAATCCGACATCGGCTCCGCGAATGGCGTCGGCCTCGCCGCCAACCCACAGTACGTTTACGCCAGTTTCAGCACGTCGAGTACGATCGCCACGTTTCAGGTCCAATCCGGATGCGCCCTTGTGTTCGTGAATGACGTGACCGCCGGCGGGCTCAACGGCGGAACAGTCGATGGGATGGCCATTCACGGCAGCATGCTCATTGCCTCCTACGCGGACGGCTCGATCGAGTCATTCAATATCGCCTCTGGAACTCCGATGTCGAACGGCGACAAGCTGATGTCCACTGCCTCGGCAGCCGGCAACACTTATCCCAACGGCATCGATATTACGCAGGACGGACACTTCGCCATCTTTGGGGATACGTCAACCTCGGACGTGGTCGAGGTTTCCGACATCTCCTCCGGCAGGCTTACTCAGACCGTCGTCTATAGCACTCAGTCCGGCATTAGCTCAAGCAATGTGCTGTTGAGTCCGGATGAAACCGTGCTCTACATCACCAACACGCAGGGCGATGTTATAACGGCCGCGTTCTTCAACAAGGACACTGGACAAATTACACGTGGCTGCACGTCAACCAGGATCAGAGATTATGTGCAGGCATGGTCTTACCTTGGTGGTATGGCATTGCAGCAGATCACGGGGAATGGTGGAGGCGTCTACGTAGCCGAATTTGGCGGGCCCTCGGGCATTGCGTCGCTGAACCTGACAGTGCGGGGCTCGACGTGCACGCTGAGGGAGGCAAAGGATTCACCAACCGCGGATGATTATAGCCAGGGCCTGCTCTCGATTGGCCGATTTCCACCGCGCTCGTTTTAGTGAGGCAATGGTAGAGACACATTTTGAGAATCCTGATGCGAGCTAGCCAGATATGAGCCTTATGCGTTTTTCAAATGACTGCCGTGCGGCCGTTCTTCTGCTCGCCTTATCGAGCGTCGTATCCGCCCAATGCCCGCCGCGCCCTGTTTCCGGTACCGAAGTTCAAGATCCCTATGCCATCACCCCGCAAAACGGCACATTGCAGGCGGATTTTTCTCTCGGCGAGTCTGTCGACCAGAAGGGATACACCCACTACTGCTACCAGTACCAGGCTCCCAGCGGCGTGGTCGAAGCGCCAACGCTGCGGCTTAATCGCGGCGACCAATTACAACTCAACTTGGCCGATGTGATCCAGGACAACGACGCCTCCAGGATGGAGATGCGTCATGCCGCCGCCGGCGCTGTCTGCGGAGATGGCGGAATTGCCACCGTGAGTTCGACCAACCTGCATTTTCATGGCATGCCTATTCCGCCCGTCTGCCATCAGGACGATGTGATCGACACCCTTCTTCAGCCCGGCGCGCCGGCATTCAACTTCAACATTCAAATCCCATCTGACACGCCCCCGGGACTTTACTGGTATCACCCGCATGTCCACGGCTTCACCGAATTTCAGGTCAATGGCGGAGCGGCCGGCGCTCTCATCGTCAACGGTATGGAGAAGTACAGGCCGGAAATAAAAGGCCTGAAAGAGCACGTCTTCATCGTGCGCCAGCAATATCTGGTTCCGTGGATTCCCGGCCCTTATCAATTAAGCCTTAACTACCAGGTTTCGCTGTTTCCGAATGGCAACTCTCCGTTCATCAACATGAAGCCCGGTGAGCGCCAGTTCTGGCGGGTGGCGAACGCCACAATCCAGGACTTCCTGCCGATAGAAATTGATATTAACGGCAAGGCGGAGAAACTCGAACTCATTGCCCTCGATGGCTACCCGCTGGCAAAAACGCGTGAGGTCAAATCGATCACCATCCCTCCCGCTGGCCGCGCCGAGTTCATTGCTACGGGACCACCGGCTGGAGGTTTCGGCGAGTTCGTCGTTGGCCCCTACGACACGGGCCCAACCGGCAATCCCGATTTGTCGGCGCTGCTGGCAGTGATCAACCCCGTCTCGGGCGCGGAAAATGCCCGACCTTCGCAGCCGCTTTCCAGCGATGACACATCGAGCCAGCCCGCCGTCAGACTGAAATGGTCAGATCTCGAGAATGTGCACGTCACGACCGTACGCAAGCTTTTCTTCTCCGAAGAGTTCGGCGGCACAAACGGGCCAATTCAGTTCTACATCACCGTCGACGGACAGCAGCAAAAGGTATTCGAACCCAACGAAAAACCGGTGATCAGAACCAAGGTCGGCGCAGTCGAAGACTGGACCATCGAAAACCGCGCGCTTGAGACCCACGCCTTCCACATACACCAGATTCACTTCAAACTCCTCGAGGTCGACGGTAAGCCTGCTCCTGATGGCGATATGCTCGACACGGTAACCATCCCCTATTGGAGCGGCAAGGGACCCTACCACAGCGTCAAAGTCCGAATGGATTTCCGCGACCCTACCATCGCAGGAACATTTCTTTTTCACTGTCACATTCTTCTTCATGAAGACCTGGGCATGATGCACAAGATTGAGGTAGACCCCTAACCTCTCCAAGGAGAGCTATAAGAAAATGACCATCCACATCGGCAATAAACCCCTGCTTACCGCAGCCGCTGTCATGCTGTTTGCCGCGGGTTGCATGGTTGGCGCGCACCTCCGCGCGCCACAAGTCGTCCGCGCCGCCTCGCCGAACGATGGCGTCGTCCCGAAATCGTACGGACATCTCGTCTCCGCCATCGCCGACCGCATCGGCACCGGCTTAGTCTTCGAAGACCAAAGCGGAGTCATCCGCTTTGTGAGCATCACGGGCATGAAAGAAGGCCAACTGAATCGCTATGACCAGACGCCAACCAAGGGAGGCATTCCTAAGTCCTACGGCCACCTGGTGGCAGCGGTGGTAAATGGGAAAGGCACAGGCTTGATCTTTGAGGATTCTGACGGAGTAATTCGCTTTGTGACGATCACGGGTGAGACGGAAGGCGAGCTAAGGCGCGAATAGGCCCCTCCTCGGCGACATGAAGAGCGTGCGATGGCTGTGCGATCGAATAACACATGCGCGTAATCGCGACATCTCCCCAGGCACGAGCTAGAATGTCGCATGCCCATCGAAATCGGACACGTGGAAGCGCTCTTCCGCTATCCCGTAAAGTCCATGCGCTGCGAGCGACTTGACGTCGCGGACCTGGGCTGGCACGGCATCGAGGGTGACCGTCGTCTCGCATTCCGGCGTCTCGATTACCATGCCGATGATCGCACTGGCTTCCCCTGGCTCACGGCAAGCAAGCTTCCCGACCTGATCCTGTTCGCTCCGCTTCGCCGTGAAGACGCTGTTCCCGCAGACCTTCCGGACCACATTCGCGTGCCCGATGGCAACGGCAATAGCAAAGAAATGGCTGTCTTTGGCGAAGACTTGGCCGCCGAGGTTGGCAGCCGCTACGGCTCTCCCGTGCAGATGATGAAGATGAACCATGGCATCTTCGATGACGCATGCATCTCCGTGATCGCCTCCGATACCGTACGCGAAATCGCCCGTCTCGCCAGCCTCAGCCCGGACGTGCGACGCTTTCGCCCCAATATTGTCGTTCGTTTACTGCGGCCCGTTCCCTTCCATGAGGACGAATGGTTGGGCGGCGCGCTCTCATTCGGCGAGGCCGACGACGCGCCCGCCATCGCCGTCACCATGCGCGACGTTCGCTGCGCGATGGTGAACCTTGATCCCGACACAGCAAGCCCTTCGCCAGAAGTGCTGAAAGCAATCGTTCGTGCGAACCAGAACAGTGCCGGAATCTACGGCGCGGTCACTCGCATCGGTCGACTAGCGGTCGGGCAGCCCATCGTCCTCCGCCCCGCAAGCAAAGGCAGCTTCGCATAGTCTGTTGACAGCCGATTACACTCCTCAACCTTTGGCATGCCAATGCACTCCCCGGAAGATTCCGGCACAGCGGCATTCTGGCAGGGCCTCACGGAAGCCCTAATCAGGGGTTCCATCTCAACCTGGCTGCACCTTCTCTCTGCGATTCCATCTCTTCCGGCATGACCAAGGATGCAGTCTCAAAGTTGGCCCGCGACTACGCTCTTCGGCTCGCCGATAAAGAACGGGAGACCAACAACTAGGTCTTCGAGGAACATGGTTCCCGGTGCGAGGTCTTTCTTGACAATGCAGGAACGGTGGTAAAGGAGAAGAAAACCATTGTCACCGACTAAGCTCGCTTAAACCCGGCAAGGGACGCGACGTTCACAGTTCCTCGTCGGCTGACCAAAGCAACAACTGCGCTTTGTGATCCGAGTCACAATCCGATGTTTGGCTGTATAATGCTTCCGCGTAAGAGGCCTTGTATGTTCTCATCGGTTCTCATCCTGCTGTCTGCGCTCTACGTTGTCCTCGGATTCGTTATCTTCCGAAGATTGCGCAAGCCGACGTGCAGGGTCTGCCTCCTCCGGCAATCTTGTCCGAATCGAGAGTTGGAGTATTCCGAACCCGCACGGACCCAATGCTGGCGCTGTGGCCAGACCATGGAATGCGCCCCCACCCGGCCAGACCGAATACCTTAGCAGGCTGCTGAAAAACTCACCGATGCTTGCGCTACCGTGGAAGAGCGGCCCTTCAGAGCCAGCCCTGAGCCTGCCGAAGGGGCCGCGTAATCTGCGTCGAATTAGTAGGGGCTTTAGCCCCAGTGGTCGTTCTTCGGACCGCTGAGAACAAAAAAAGAACAGCCCGCAGACTTTTTCAGCCTGCGGGCTGTCCGGTGGACTGGTTGGGATTGACTGAGGTGGTCACTCTCGTGGCCCCCCGCTCGCTCCGGTGCCGCACAACATGTGTGCGGCGGATCAGCCCATATTCACGGATTGTTTGCGAGAGATGTTCCCGATTCCCCCCGACCTAGGGTTCCTCGAGAACTCCGCTTAGAGCAACCGCCCTAAGTCTCAGCCACCTCACCTGGTCTGGAATTGCTACAACCGCCACTTTCTGAACTTGTCATCCGACCACCTCCTTTCCGGTGTAAGCCCACAGTAGCCCAATTCGATTTTCCGGTCAACGTGCCGTTAGGCACGGCTCACGAAAGACAACATTGCAAGCAGCCAACGCCCAATAATGCCAATAATTTGGCGTCGCGCAGGTACACTTGTCTCCTACGAATATGCAAGCCAGCAAACCGGCCGTCAGCGTGGTGAGCACCGTCCTGAACGAGCGTGAAGATATCGATGCCCTGCTTTCGAGTCTTACGGCGCAGACGCTCGCTCCTGCTGAGATCATCATCGTAGATGGCGGTTCGACCGATGGCACGTGGGAATATCTGGAAGCGGCCCGCGTAAAGTATCCAAATCTGATCCCGATCCGCGATGAAACCTGCAGTCTGAAATACACTCCCGGCCCAATTGCCCGTGGACGCAATGTCGGGACCACCGCCGCCACATCCGAAGTGGTCGCCTGCGCCGACGCCGGCTGCACGTACCATCCTGGCTGGCTGGCACATCTGACCAAGCCGATCGTCGATCCGGACTCCGCTCCGGCCGCGGAATATGCGGTTGGAGGATCGTACACGGACCCGGCGAATGCTACCGTCTGGGACATCGCCTCCGCCCCGTTTTTCGGCGTCAAGCTGAACCCCGAAGCCCCGACTAAATCCTGTACGGCGCGCTCGATGGCATTCCGCAAAGAACTCTGGCAACTCGTGAGCGGATTCTCGGAAGCCGTCTGGGGTGACGACAGCGAATTCGACGCCAAGGTTCGCAAGTTGGTAGCGCCCGCATTTCCGGAAGGCGCAAAGGCGATGTACCAGCCGCGCCATAGTTTCAAATCGGCCATACGGCAGATGGTCGCCTATTCGCTTGTCGATGGCGCTCAGGGAGGACGCTCGGCGCGCTTGTGGAGAAATATCGCCCGCTGTCTAGCTGAAATTCTGGCCGTGCTGGCGCTGGCTTATTTCGTGATCCCTCTGTTGTGCGTGATCGTCCTCGAACTTTATTTCGCGTTCCGGCTGGATTGGACTGACTTTCGCACATTCGCGTTGCGCAAAGCACCGCTGCAACGGCTCGCCGCGCGGCTGGCGTATTCGTTGCTGGTCCCGTGGATCGTGGCATGGTATCAATCCCTGGGAAGTCTGACAAAGAAAAGCCTTCCGAATCGACAGAATCGCGCAGCAGAATCGCGCAGCGGAATTGCGCAACATAGATAGTGGATAACTGACTTCGATCTCTATGGACCGTGTCCCCCTAGCGTCGCCCGGCAAGCCGAGTTCCCTGTTCCAACCGGGCGTGATGGAGATTCTGGTTTGCAGCATCACAGGACTCGTGTATGTCGCGACTCTGTCGTTTGGATTCGTATATGACGACGTTCCACAGATCCTGAAGAATCCGGCGATCCACAGCTGGCACTTTGTGCCGCAGTACTTCACTTCGCATGTGTGGGCTGCGATTTATCCGACGACCAGCGGAAATTACTACCGTCCCCTTTTTCTTTTGTGGCTGCGCTTGAACTTCGCAATTTTCGGGACGAAGGCGGCCGGATGGCACTTGACCAGCATCGCCTGCCACGTCTTGGCTACATGGCTGGTGTTCGGAATTGCTCGAACACTGTCCGGAGATCGGCTGACAGCATTTCTTACCGCCCTGATTTTCGGCGTGCATCCTGCGCACATCGAGAATGTTGCGTGGATCTCCGGCGTTACCGATCCTCTCGTTGCCTGCTTTCTGCTGGGAAGCCTTTCGGCCTTTCTCAGTTCTTGCGGGTTGCCTCAGGCCCCCGTCGAAGGCGCCCGCAAGAGATCGCTTTCGGCATTATCGCTCTCATTATTCGCGCTCGCACTGCTCTCAAAAGAAACCGCAGTTGTGCTGCCCGCGCTGATCTTTATTTATGTATTTATTCTTGGGCAGGATGAAGAAAGCGGCGCTGGTGTTGGCAAGCGATTCGCCGCAGCAATGCGCGCATGCGTTCCTTATTTACTGTTGGTTCTGATCTACGCCGCTATTCGCTTTCGAGCCTTGGGCGGATGGTCGCATCCCACCATCCCGATCAATTGGACAGCGGTCTTCGCCACATGGCCCGACCTCCTGTGGTTCTATGCGCGTCACCTGTTTCTTCCGCTGCAATTGAGTGAATTCTACCCGCTCGCGTATGTCACCCATCTCAGCGCCGCCAGCGTCTTGCTGCCGCTCGCAATGTTCGCAACGGTCGCCGTTGTAGTCTTCTTCCTGATTCGCTTCCTCCCAAATGCGATGCCGGGCTCTCCTGCAGAGATCGACGTCCGCTCGCCAAGAAACATCGCCTGGTTTGCAGTTGCGCTCATCGTCATTCCGTTGTTGCCCGTTCTCGACCTTCGATCGCTCACGGTGGGCGATATCGTTCACGACCGCTATCTTTATCTGCCCTCAGCCGGGTTCGCACTGCTGGTTGCAATTTTCATTCGGGAATTGGCGCGCGGTCTTCGTGAAGACCAACGCACAATTCTGCCCGTCGCCTTCAGCAGCGCCATAATCGTTGCCTTTGCGGTGCTCACCATTTCGCAACAAATGCAATGGGCCAGCGACATCTTGCTCTACAGCCGCGGCGTCGAATCCGCTCCTGCGAATATGACGGTCCGCGAAAATCTGGCGAATGCGCTCCTCGAAGCGAACCAGCCTGCGCGAGCCATCCCGCTCTATCTCGACGTCTTCAACCACGACCCCGCGTTCTGGGCTTCAAACTACAATTTGGGATTTGCCTACTACAAAATCGCTAACTACCAGGACGCGGAAACCTTCCTACGGCGCGCCATTGGGATTAATCCTGGCGATCCCGATCAATATATCTACATCGCGCTTGTGCAACTGCACCTGAACAAGCTGTCTGCCGCGGAAGAAAACGCTCGCCGAGCCATCGCTCGCAATCCCCACGCTCCCGGTTACCATTTCGGGCTCGGGCTGATCTACGAAGCTGAAGGAGATAACGACCGCGCGGCGGCAGAGCTCAAAGCCGAACTCGACGAACATCCTGACAATGCGCCGGCAGCCGCAGAAGTACGAAGATTGCGAGGAAACTCGTCCGCCCAGTGACTTTCGGTCGCGCCCCACTCGCAGTACATGCCCCGCAGATACCTACCTACGTGACTGCCTCGTCCCTAGAATCAATGTTTAGTGATTAGTGACTAGTCGTTGTGGCTTGAACAACTCTCGCCCGCAAACTACTCATCACTAACCACTGATTTTCCAATGGTATGCACCCGATTGGGGCAGGCCGATGTGAGCGAGTACGCGGTTTGCGAACTCCTGAGCCATGGCATCGGCGCTGGACGGATGGTTATAGAAAGTCGGGATCAGCGGAAAGATCGTAGCGCCCGCATCGGCGGCGAGCGACATGTTGCGGATGTGGATCTTGTTGAGCGGCGTTTCGCGCACGCAGAGCACAAGCGGCCGGCGCTCTTTGAGGGTGACGTCTGCGGCACGCTCGATCAGGTGCGAAGCGGTGCCGTTGGCGATCCGGCCGAGCGTTCCGACGCTACAGGGGATGACGACCATCGCGTCGGATGGATACGACCCGCTGGCGACATTGGCCCCGATATCGGCGTTCGACTGTGCCTGAATTTTTGCTGAAGCCGAGCCGATGATTTGACGTACGAGCTCTGAACGGCCTTCGATGGCGAGTTCTTCGGCCAGGACGCGCAGGCCGCTGTCGGAAGCGATGAAGTTGACCGTTTTCACACGCGCGTCGCGTTCGACGGTAAGTAGAAATTGCTTCAGAAACAAAGATCCGCTGGCGCCGGTGGTGGCAATAGTCAGATTTTCCGGCGGCAAAATGGGCAAGGCATCGCTCCCCGAGGTAAAGGCGTCAAATGGCCTCGAAGTTTCGAGGATAGGGACACGTTGTGGGCAAGTCAAGGCGGGCGAGGCCCACGAGCTGGCCACACGCGCCGAAAGACGCGGGCCACGTTTTACGGCCCCGGAATGACGCTCGGCGAGCGGCAGGATGAGACGCAGCAATGTGTGTCTCGACGAAATGAGTTCTTAATGGCGACTACCGGGATCCTACGATCGAGGCGCAGCGCGGCTCAACTCCATGCCATTGCCGGCGTGGAGCGCGAGATTCGCGCCACCGATCCTTCGGCCGGACGCAAGTATCTGCGCGACTTTCACGACGCATACCGTTCCTATCAGAGTGTCCTTACCAGTGCCCAGGTACGCGATGCAGTTGCCCGTGCTGGAATCGTGCTCGTCGGCGACTACCATGCGCTGCCGAATTCGCAACGGTACATGGCTTCCCTGCTGCGCGATCCCGAACTCTATCACCGGCCCGTGGTGGTGGGAGTGGAAACGATCTTTTCCCGAGATCAGCACATCCTCGACGAGTGGTGGCGCAGAGAAATTGGCGAAGACGAATTGCGCCAGCGGATACGTTTCGATCTCGACTGGGGATATGACTGGGGTCCTTTTTACGAAGTGCTTTCCGCCGCGCGCGAACAGGGCTTTCCGATCTACGGCCTCGACTGCATGCCGCGCGAGGATATGCGGAAGATTGCGGCCCGTGACCGGCACGCGGCCGACAAGATTGTGGAAATCAGCCGCCGCCATCCAGAGGCGCTCGTCCTGGCTCTGTTCGGCGAATCGCATCTTGCGCCCCAGCATTTGCCCGCGCTGGTTGCAAAACGGTTGGTGGAAATCAATTCGTCCTGTACCGGCGGATCCAATAGAAAATTGCTGACCGTTTTGCAGAACGTCGACGCACTCTATTGGCACGCCGCCGGAGAAGCGAGCGAGCGCATCGAAGCCGTCTCCATCAGTCCGGACGTGTTTTGTGTCTTCAATGCGACGCCGCTGGAGAAGTACGAGAACTACCGGCTATGCCTTGATCGCTGGGGACGGGATGATAAAAGCGCTCCCGACCTCGGCCCGACTTTTTACAACCTGATCGGGGGGCTCGTCCGCTTTCTCGGCATCAATCAGTACTCTCTGCACAATTCGACGCAGCCACGATTGCTGGTCGATGTGATGCCTGAGGTCTATTCGCGCGGATCTAATGCGCTGTTGCGCCGCCTGCTCTCGCGCAAGGGATTCACTTCCGATGCCAGAACATCGTTGCTGGACCGGGTCCGCGAACGTGGCAGCCTCTATCTCGCACCGCTGAATACAATTTATGTGAGCGAGTTCCGGATGACTTCGGCGGCGGAAGATGCTACGCGCTTTCTTCATCAGGCTTGTCGCGGATTGCCCTGCTTGAGCGGGACGGGGCGCGGCCTGCTGAATCGAAGCCTGGCAAAACGCGCTCATCACAAGAAGCAGCCTTCGGTGCTTTCGCTGGAAGATGCGTTTTACCTGGCTGTATTTGAACACGCACTTGCATTTTTTGGATCGCGCGTACTGCATCCCGCACGTCCCGCTTTTCACGATACCGATCTGGCGGAAATGTACGATTTGACCCGGGAAGATCTGGAGCAACAAACCGCGCTCCGATTCCCGGATGCTGTCGAAGCGCTGGACCTTCTGACCCGGCTTAGAGATTTCAATCATCGCGACGAAGGACGCGAGGATGGGCCGGGCAGTGATGTTGAACACTTCGGCGATGTCGATTGCCTGTCCTGGGCGGTTACGTTTACAGGCCACAAGTATGAATATGTGACCGAGCAGCTTGGATACCTCGCAGGCAACGATCTCTACGATGCCTACGTTCGGGGACGGCTCACTCCCGCAGCAGTGCGAAAACTCTTTCTCGCGCACATCGACGAACCCGGCGCCGCGCGAGGCGCATATTTCCAGCTGATCACACGCGTTAGATAAGAAAAGCACAAAGTTTCAAGGTTTCAGAGTTTCAAGGTTTCAAGGTGCCCATTCCCGTCGCGACGAAGAGTCAAACTCTGACCTTTGAAACCTTGAAACACTGAAACTTTAAAACCTTGCCTACGTGCGGTATCCTCACCTGTTCCCATGCCCGAAGATTTCCCACTACAGTCGCAAACGCCCGATTCGCTGATGCTGTTCGGATTCTGGTATCGCGCGTTGCCGGGCGACAAGGTCAAGCGCGGAGAACTACTGCCTGCGATGCTTCTGGAACAGCCGCTCGTCATTGGCCGCGATCAGCAAGGCCGGGCCTTCGCGCTGCGCGACGCCTGCCCGCACCGTGGCATGCCGCTTTCCTGCGGACGATTGGAAGCCGACCAGGTCGAATGCCCCTACCATGGCTGGCGATTCGACGTGCACTCCGGACAATGTACCGTGATTCCATCGCTGGTTGCCGACCAGAAACTCAAGATCGACCGCATCCACGCTGGAAGTTATCCGTGCGAGGAGCGCGACGGCTTCATCTGGGTTTTCATTCCCGAACCCTCACCCGCCGGCGCCGGATTCACCAAGCCCGCGCCCGCGCCAACTCCCGCGCCTGAGGTTCCAAAATTCAGCGAGCACTACAAGCTCGCCTACCTCACGGCCGAGCTTCCCTGCTCCGTCGACCACGGCATCATCGGGCTGATGGATCCCGCGCACGGCCCGTTTGTTCATCAGGCTTGGTGGTGGCGCACGCAGAAGTCGATCCACGAAAAGCAGAAAAACTTCGAACCCATCCCCTACGGATTTCGCATGAGCGCGCACACGCCCAGTTCCAACAGCGCGCCCTACAAGCTTCTGCGCCTCTACGCTGGCGCTGATTCCATCAACACCACCATTGACTTTGTTCTGCCCAACTTGCGCTCGGAAGTGATTCGCGCTGGCAAGTACTGGTTTTCGAGCATCACCACCGTCACGCCCATCACGCGCAATGAGTGCCGCATAGATGTGGTTGCCGCCTGGAATCTTTTCCGCTGGATTCCCTTAGCACCCCAGCTGCTGAAATTCGTCTTTGCAAAATTCGTCGAGCAGGATCGACACACGATGGAGCTGCAGTCCGAAGGCCTGAAGCACAACCCGCACCTCATGTTGATCGACGATGCCGATCGTCCCGCAAAATGGTATTTCGGATTGAAGAGTGCGTACCTGGATATGAAGAAGAATGGCTGCGAATTCCGTCATCCGATGAGCGGGCCCGTGACGCTAAGGTGGCGGTCCTGAAGATCTTTCGGGAGTTGAGAGAGGAAAGACCAATGGTCGGAGATTAACCGATGCCCCCCCGAATGACATTCGAACGGCTTTTAGAGAATTCGGTTTGGTTGCGAGTGAGTTTTGCAGCGTCGTCGATTCCACGCCAGCTCTAGACAGGGTTGTGCTACTCTCGCGGCTTTACGAAATCCTCCCTCGGTTGGTTCACCAAGGCGTCGCGCTGCCATCCATCTCAGTGAACGAAACCAATGCTGCTAGAGAAATCAGGCAGACTCGACTCAATAAAGCGGAATGGGGAGGACTGTACGAGTTGTTAAAGGCGAAATTGGGAGAATGGGATTTGTATTGGGAGGTGTTTGATCCGACTAAGGATTCAGAAGCAATTCGGGGATCCTTGGCCGATGACATCGCGGATGTGTATCGCGACATCAAAGAAGGGCTTGGCTGTCAAGATCTCGACTTGGCTCTACAGGGTGATGCGATATGGGAGTGGCGTGTTGGGTTTTACTCCCACTGGGGCAAACACGCGATAGACGCGCTCCGCACAATCCATTTTCTCTTAGAAAATGTCCTGAGCTAGGAGCTACGAGTTATTCTCCCACTAGCCAGTCCAGCGCCTCTTCCCGCGTCTTGAAGGTCACGATTTCGCGCTGGGAAAAAGTATGGAAGTTCTCCATGAAGGCGTGCGGGATGCGGTCGGCGCCAACCCATGCCGCCTTCTTAACAAACGGCCGGTCAAGGGCCAGCACTTCCTTGATTTTCATCGCCACCTCGTGGTTAACTTCCGCGCCCTCATAGTTGGCCAGAATGAGAACGGAGTTCGGGCTTTCCTTTCCCACGATGATCCGCACATAGGCGAGCAGAAGTTGCATCTGGCTGGCCGTGGCGTGTGAAAAATCGAGCACCAGAACTCGCTTCCCCTTGTGCTCGATGAAATGGATGCGATCGTCCATAGATCAAAAGCTGGAACCGCGGAGGACACAGAGTAACACAGGAGAGGCTCAGGTCAGCAGCGACTCCACAATGGCGTAAACATCGGCGAGCGCCGAGTCGAGTGCCGCAGCGTCCTTTCCGCCAGCTTCGGCGAGATCCGGGCGTCCGCCACCCTTGCCGCCCACTTTTTCCGCAACCTTGCCAACGATTTTGCCGGCTTGCACGCGGCTCGTGAGATCCTTCGTGACGCCCGCGATCAGCGAAACGTTGCCGTCCGATGCCGATCCCACCACTACGACTCCTGAGCCAAGCTTGTCGCGCAACTGATCGACCAGAGTCCGCATCTGCGGACGCTCGAGATTGTCCGCACGGTGCGCCAGAACCTTCACCCCGCGGACTTCTTTGATTTTGTCGCCCAGATTGGCCGCTCCCGACGATGCCGACTTCATCCGCACCTGATCGAGTTCGCGCGTCAGGCGCTTGATCTCGGCATCTTTCTTCTCAAATTCGGCTCTCAGGGCCTCTGCCGGCGACAGTGGCTCCTCGGAACCCGAGGGTGCCCCATCCTTGCGCGTTCTTTGCGCAAGGGTGGGTCCCGCGAACGCGGACACCACTTCTTCCAGTTCGTGATCTTTACGGAAGTGGCGCAGCGAACCTTCCCCGGTGACGGCCTCAATCCGCCGCACGCCCGACGACACACTGCCTTCTTTCAGGATTTTGATCAAACCAATTTCGCCGGTCGCGAGCGTGTGCGTGCCGCCGCAGAGTTCGGTTGAGAAGTCTCCGATCTTGATCACGCGCACCTTGTCGCCGTATTTTTCGCCGAATAGCGCCATCGCGTGATACTCGTTGATGGCCACATCAATCGGAACATTTTCGACGATTTCGACGCGCTCGTTGCGCAGGACTTCTTTGTTGATGAGGTCTTCGATGTCCTGCAATTCTTCTTCAGCGACTCCCGTGAAGTGGGAGAAATCAAAACGCAGATGATTGGGAGCTACCAATGATCCGGCTTGCTTCACATGCTTGCCCAGAACCTCACGCAGTCCGGCCTGCAGCAGATGCGTCGCCGTGTGATTGCGCATGGTAGCTTCGCGGATCGCGGTGTCAACGACGGCATCCACTTTTTGGCCGACGCGAATTGCCTGCTTGGCGACGACCTGGTGCGCGCGGACTCCCTGGATCGGGTAGTAGCAGCCGATCACCTCGGCAACCACGGTGTTGTGATCGTCAGAGTAGAGCCATCCGCGATCGCCCACCTGGCCGCCGGATTCGGCGTAGAAGGGGGTGTGGTCGAGGATGATCTCGCCCTGGTCTCCGGGCCTGAGTTCCTGCGCGCCTTGGCCAGCCTTGATGATGGCCAACACTTCGCAGTTATCGGAGCGCGTCTGGCAGTAGCCCTCGAAGGCTGACTTGGGCAGTTGCTGGTAGGCGGGATTGGCGGTTTGCTTGACTGCGCCTTTCCAGGATGCGCGAGCCAGCGAGCGTTGTTCCGCCATGGCCCGGTCGAATCCGGCTTGGTCAAAGTTGATTCTTTGATCGCGTGCCGCATCCTGCATGAAGTCGAGCGGCATCCCGAAGGTGTCGTAGAGCTTGAATGCTTCCTCACCGGCAAGTGTTCCCCCAGCCGACTTCAAAATCACTTCAAGCTTTTCGAGGCCAACGTTCAGAGTGTTGGCAAAACGAGTCTCCTCGGTTTGCACGGCCTTCGACACGCGATCGGCCGACTCGTTCAATTCAGGATACGCATCCAGCATCAGATCGCGCACGGCAAAGACCATCTCATGCAGAAATGGCTTCGTCTGGCCAAGCAGTCGTCCATGCGTAATTGCCCGCCGCATGATCTTGCGTAGGACGTAGCCGCGACCTTCGTTTGAGGGAATGACGCCGTCGGAGATGAGGAAAGTTGCTGCGCGCGAGTGGTCGGCGATTACTCGCAGGGAGGCTGCGCCGTGGGTACCACCTGTTTGGGCCGAGCTTCGCTCGCCTGGACGGGCAGGAATGCCCGTCCCCACACGGTCTGTTTCCACCGGGCTTCTCTCCACACCATCTTGTGTGGGGCGGGCATTCTTGCCCGCCTGGCCCGTCAGTTCTGCTGCTCGCTTGATCAGCGGAGTGAATAGGTCTGTTTCGTAGTTCGAAATCACGCCCTGCAGAACCGACGCCAACCGCTCCAGTCCTGCACCCGTGTCAATCGACGGCTTTGGCAACGGCGTCAGTTTGCCCGATGCGTCGCGGTCGAACTGCATGAAGACCAGATTCCAAAGCTCGACGTAACGCCCACAGTCGCAGCCAAACTTGCAATCCGTGTGTCCCTGGTCCGAAGCGGCTACACCCATGTCGTAGTGAATCTCGCTGCACGGGCCGCAAGGGCCGGTGTCGCCCATCTGCCAGAAATTATCTTTCGAGCCGAATTCAAAGATGCACTCTTTCGGCACGCCCTGTCCAAGCCACAGGTCGTAGGCTTCGGAATCGCGCTCCACTCCGTTTTCACCTTTGAAGATCGTGACGTACAGCTTGTCCTTCGCAATCCCAAACCACTCCGGTGACGTGATCAGTTCCCACGCGTAGGCGACGGCGTCTTTCTTGAAGTAATCGCCAAAGCTAAAGTTCCCCAGCATCTCGAAAAACGTGTGATGGCGGTTGGTGAAGCCTACGTTTTCGAGATCGTTGTGCTTGCCGCCTGCGCGCACGCATTTCTGCGAAGTCGTGGCTCGCGAGTAGTCGCGCTTCTCCAGTCCAAGAAAGACGTCCTTGAACTGGTTCATGCCGGCGTTGGTGAAAAGCAGTGTGGGATCATTCGCGGGAACGAGCGACGACGAGTGCACCTCGCGGTGCCCCTTCTGAATGAAGAAGTCGAGAAACTTGCGGCGGATTTGGGAGCCTGTCAGCATGGAAACTTAAATTCTAAATGATTCGGGCTTCGGATTCGGCAGTCAGGGTCTCTTCAGGAAAAGCGAAGGCGAGCAACGCAGAGGGCGCTGGGGAACACAGCATGAACCTTTGCCATCCCGAGCGGTGATCGCTCGGGATGGCAGGAAGGCTTTGAGCTTAAGCGAAGGACTGAACCGCGGGGGCGGTACTGTCTTATTTTTCGCTACTTACTTTGCTACTTCTTCCGTCTTCTGCGCGCCCTTCTTGATCCCGTGGCCGGTGGCTTTGACACCTTTCTTCACACCCTTGCCCGTATCCTTGGCAGCGGTCTTGGTCGCATCACCGGTTTTATCAGCAGCTTTTTCAGTAGCGTGGCCGGTTTTCACGGCTGCCTTCTTGGTAGCGTGCCCGGTCTTCTTGGCCGCTGTCTTGGTCGCGTGGCCCGTGTCTTTCGCGGCGGTGTCAGTTGCTTTCGCGGTGTCTTTGGCGCCCGTCTTCACATCGGTCCCGGCCTGGCCATAAGCGAATACAGCCAGACTCATCAGCGCACACATCAACATGATCGAAAACTTCTTCATTCTCTCCTCCAGAAACAACTAAAGATTTTTGATTGTCGAAAATACCCTTTAGGGTATCAAGCGTATTCGCAACCTGGGAGTGTCTCAATTGAGCACTACCACCGCCTACAAACCCCGTCCTCGGGAAAAGTTGCGGGGCTTACACTCAAATTTGTGTCAGCCCAAGATCTCCGGGACCTCTTCCTCCAGTTCACTTAACATTTCCTCATCCACGTCCCATTTCTTCAGAATCGTAAAGATCGTTTTTGATCCGAATCCGGCGCGCATGAGGTTCCGGAAAATACGCGCAGCCTGTTTTTGATCAACCGGCTTCTGCAACCGTTTGCGTTTCAGATAGGCTCGCGCGAGGTCCTCCTCTTTTACTCCGTCGTACACCGACGCGACGGCTTTTTCGATGACCTCGCCATGCACTCCCTTGGCTTTCAGGTCGGTAACGACGCGCAGGCGGCCGAACTTCTCGGTTTCACGGCGGTAGGAGGAATAGGCGGCGGCGTAGCGCGCGTCGTTCAGATAGCCCTGATTCTTCAGGCGAACAATGATGAGTTCGACCAGCGTCTTGCCGAACTCAGTGTCGGCTTCAACCCGGTTGCGGAGGAGGCGCTTCAATCCCGCGACCGAGCGACTGCGACGCGCGAGCGCACCGACGGCGTATTCGTACAGCTCCGCTTCGGTGAAGAGCTTCCTGGGACGCGCAAACGCCATGGCTACACGATAACGCCGACAGAGACGATTGTCAGGGGGACGTCACGGGAAAAAGAAACCAGCCACCGAATGTCATTTCGGTGGCTGGTTCCAGGCAACTCATCTTCCCGGGAGCGGTTGCGGGGGCGGCACGGGAGTCACCGCAGGCAATGCGCCGGCGGCCGATGCTGGAGTTGCCGCGGGCATGGGTGGCGCAACCAGCGCCGCTTTCGCCGACGGAGGCAGCTTGTCGGCATTGGCGATCAGCAGCGCCATCTGCCACATCTGCGTCTCGTTCAGCGATTTGCTGAAGCCCGGCATGCCGGTCAGACGAAATCCGTTGAATATCTTCCAATAGCTTTCGCCCGGCTCGTCGTCGGTCACGCCCTTGCCCTGAAACAGCTGCGGCGGCCGCGGATACATCCCAGTCGCAATGGCCGTTTTCGGCGCCAGCGGCAATCCGTGGCAAACCGCGCAGTGCTCTTTGTAGAGTTCGGCACCCGCCAGGTAATTGGCCTCGGTCGGCTGGATCGGGACATTCTTCGGCATGTCCTTATCAATGCGCAGATGCTGTGCTTTCCGCGCCAACATGGCTTCAAACGGCAAGTCCGAATCCGTCGTTGCCACCGGAGCGCTGCCGCTCGCGATGTAAAAATAGATACCCAATGGAACCAGAATGATCCCGAGAACCAAGCCCGCAATGAATTTCAAGAGTCAGTCCCGCCTTTCTTGAGGTTAGATAACTTTAGCATCCCGACCCTCCATTGATCTTTTGTCAGCATCTAACGGAGGAAACGCTTGCACTCCGAACTGAACCCGGAGCGGGTGTTTTACAAATTCTTGACAGCACACCGGCCCGGAAGACGTATGCTTTCTTTTAATCTTCGGGGGATGGCCGCGTGCTAAAGTTCAAGGACCCAATTCTAAATTATGCAAATCGTCAGCACAGCCAGCGCATTTCCAAAACACTACTACTCCCAGGAGATGCTGCTGGAAGCCCTTCAGCAATTCTGGGGAGACCGCATCGATAACCCGAATGTTTTGCGCCGCTTGCATCGTCACGTCGGCGTCGACGGCCGCTACCTCTCCATCCCCAAAGAAGAATATCTGACGATGAAGACCTGGGGAGAGGCGAACAAGCACTGGATCCGGACAGCCACGGAATTAGGCGAAAAGGCCGTCGCCGCCGCGCTTGCACAGGCTGGCTTAGATGGTAAGAACCTGGGTGCGTTTTTCTTTACATCCGTAACTGGAATTTGCAGCCCTTCGATCGACGCGCTGTTGATCAACAAAATGGGATTGTGCCAGAACATCCGGCGCGTGCCGATTTTTGGCCTGGGATGCGTCGCAGGCGCTGCTGCCATTTCGCGCGCCGCCGATTACGTGAAGGCCTATCCCAATCAGGCCGCCATCGTGCTCTCGGTCGAACTCTGTTCGCTCACGATTCAGCGCGAAGATATTTCGATGGCCAATCTTATCTCGTCCGGCCTGTTTGGCGACGGTGCCGCCGCGGTCATCGTCGCCGGCGCCGATTGCGGACTTCCGGCCACCGCCGGTCCGAAGATCCTCGCCACCCGCTCCGTTTTTTATCCCAATACCGAGGAGATGATGGGTTGGGATATTTCCGAAAAGGGCTTTCGCATCGTTCTCTCGCGAGAAGTGCCGAATCTGGTGCGGAAGAATCTCGCGCACAACGTCGACGAATTCCTAGCCACTCGCGGTCTGACGCGTGCTGATATCGGGAGTTGGGCTTTACACACGGGCGGACCGAAAATCCTGGAAGCCACCGCCGAAGCGCTCGAACTGAAGGATGGCCAACTCGACGTTTCCTGGGATTGTCTGCGGCGCACTGGGAACCTGTCATCAGCTTCGGTACTGGTTGTACTCGACGAGGTCATGAAAAATCGCCGCCCCACGCCGGGCACACTCGGCATTCTGGCCGCCATGGGCCCTGGTTTCTGTTCGGAATTCGTTTTGCTGGAATGGTAGAGAATTTGGTTGGTGGTTGGTGGTTAGTGGTGAGTAGCCGGTGATTGAAGGTTAGTGGCCAGTAGCCAGTGATCAGCAATAAGCGGATGGCCCTGATTAAACGGTCCTGGTCAAGGCTTGCACCACCGTGGAAGAGCGGCCCTTCAGAGCCTGCCCTGAGCCTGCCGAAGGGGCCGCGTTAGCCATCTTCAATCGCCAGGGCTTTAGCCCCGGTGGCATCAGATCCACAATGCGATTCATGACGATAGATTTGCAAAATCCGGCCGATGTTTTCGTAGTGGGCGGAGGCCCCGCTGGCCTCGCAACCGCAATCGCCGCGCGCCGCCGGGGGCTGAGCGTTATCGTGGCCGATGGCGCAATTCCTCCGATCGATAAGCCCTGCGGTGAGGGCCTGATGCCTGATGGCCTCGACGCTCTGCGTGAGCTCGGGGTTGAGATTCCCCCCGCCGACGTCCATCCCTTGCGCGGCATTCGCTTCATCAGCAATGAGAAAAGAACCGAAGCCGTTTTTGCGCACGGCGTGGCCTATGGAATCCGCCGCACAGCCTTGCATCGAATTCTGATCGACCATGCAGATGCCTGCGGTGTCTCCATGCTCTGGCAAGCTGCCGTCACAGGAGTTCAGACCGGCGGCGTCATGGTTGGCGGCAACCTCGTGCCGGCGCGCTGGATCGTCGGAGCCGATGGTTCCAGTTCTCGCGTCCGCCACTGGGCTGGCCTCGATCTTCATCAGAAGAAAACGCTTCGCTTCGGATTCCGTCGCCACTATCGCATCGCACCCTGGACTGATTTCATGGAACTGCACTGGGGCCATAACTCTCAGATCTATGTCACTCCCGTGGGCCGCGAGGAAATCTGCGTGGCGTTGATTTGTTCGGGCCCGCAGACGCGCCTCGATGCCGCGCTCGCGGATTTCCCCGAGCTTGCCGCGCGTTTGCAAGACGCCAATCACGCTTCAGGCGAGCGTGGAGCAATCACCGTCAGTCGCAAACTGCGGAAGGTCTATCGCGGAAATATCGTGCTGGTGGGCGACGCGTCGGGTGGCGTCGACGCGATTACTGGCGAAGGCCTGTGCCTGGCCTTTCGACAATCCGGCCTGCTTGCGGATTGCCTCGCCGACGGAAATCTCGCGCACTACCAGACCGAGCATCGCCGCCTGATTCGGCGTCCCGCGCTGATGGCTCGCCTCCTGTTACTCATGGGCAGCCACGAACGCCTTCGCGAACGCGCCATGCAGGTTTTTGAATCGAACCCGAGCACGTTTGCCGGGCTGCTCGCGATGCACGTCGGCGACGGCTCCCCCCGCGATTACATCGCGAACGGAATTTCCATGGGATGGCAACTCCTCAGGGCCTGATGCGAACCAACCATTCGACATTCATGAAAAACACTCATTCTGCTCTGCTGCTGACTTTTGTAATCGCGCTGGCGCAATACGTTGCTGCGCAAGCACCATCGCATCCACTGCAGCTGCAACTGGATCCCGCCAAGACCGCCGCTGACATTCAATTGAGCGGCAACTTTCACACCGTCGAAGGCTCGTTTGCGCTCAAACACGGGACGATTAAGTACGATCCCGCAACCGGAAAGACCAGCGGAGAGATTGTGTTCGACGCCACCAGCGGCAAGACCGGCAGCGACGGCCGCGACAAAAAGATGCACAAAGACGTGATAGAGAGCGCACGCTTCCCCGAAATCGCATTTCGTCCCGATCACGCCGACGGTTCGCTCGCATCGGCTGGAGACTCCACGCTCCAGGTCCACGGCATATTTTCGATTCACGGCGCCGACCATGAAATTACGATCCCCGTTACTGTCCATCAGGAAGGTAACTCGTGGATAGCAAAAGCCGCCTTCCGGGTCCCTTATGTAGGGTGGGGAATGAAGAATCCGAGCGTCCTCTTTTTGCGGGTCGCAAGTTTTGTCGACATCCAATTTCACGCCGCCGGCAGCCTCCACTAACGCAGTAGTTACCTTCTTCCCATTACCTCGATCGCAGGAATTTCATAACACCGCCACGCGCGCTGCAACTTTTTTCACCTTCCCCATTTCCACAATAGACAAGTGCCTCAAGACAGGCCACAAGCCTCTTAACTTCATGGCGTCCTCCTTGCACTTTCAATCAGCGTTCCTCCCTCATACAAAGTTTCCGAGTTCCCGAAGTAACCATTTTGGAGGCACCAAGTGTTGAATCGCCGTTTTCTTCTTCTGATGATCGTGGCTCTTCTTTTCTCGACCCTGGCGTTTGCCGATTCCATCCCCGTCAATA
Source organism: Terriglobales bacterium (assembly GCA_049509215.1). Taxonomy (GTDB): domain Bacteria; phylum Acidobacteriota; class Terriglobia; order Terriglobales; family Acidobacteriaceae; genus Acidiflorens. The sequence continues at coordinate 672 of JBELAC010000056.1, read as the reverse complement.
TGACGTTTCTTTATCCGGGCTCAAATTCTTCCGGAGGCGTCTACACCTATCCGTATTACTTTTCCGTTAACGGTGGACAGCCAACCGCGATGATGTGCGACTCGTTCAACAACCACATCGTCCCCGGCGAAAGCTGGAGTGCCAATGTCACTAACCTGCTCGCGGGCAAAGGCATGTTTGGCAGTGCCTTTCTGGATTACAAAGCGGCTGGCCTGATTTTCCTGGGAGTTTCCAGTGGCGCCATCAACGCGAACGTTGGCAATTGGGCTGTCTGGAATCTGTTCACGCCTGGCGTCACCACGGACCCGACGGTATTAGCTCTCGAAAAACAGTATCTCTATATGGCCAAGCACGGCGGTGACAGCGCCCTGAAAGGACTCGTGCTCTACACAGCCGTTGGTTCAAGCCCGGGCAGCGGCCCGCAGGAATTCATCGGCCGCCGCGTGGGCGCAAGCACACCCGAACCCGGCAGCTTGCTGCTGCTCTCGACCGGCCTGCTCGGTATCGCTGGAATGGTGCGCCGCAGACTCGTCCGCTCCTAACTCGTCTTTTCCTCGTTGCTCCTTTTGACGCCGCCACCAGTTTCCACTCGGTGGCGGCTTTTTTGAGTGGCGCGGTTTTCTTGTGTGGCGCGGACACTCTTGTCCGCGAAGGGTATCGTGCGTTACATAA
>JBELAC010000055.1:0-22227 GCA_049509215.1 Terriglobales bacterium | reverse complement strand
ATTGAGGATGGCGAGAAGCAGGCCGGAAACATTGTGCAGCGACATGCCACCGAGGTCTTTCATGCCGCGGGCGAGCAGGGAATCGCCGAGTGTGCTGAAGATGGTGATGCCGGCGAGAACCAGGTATTTCTTAAAGGTCACTTACGATTCCAGTTCCTGCTCGAACGGAGCGCTGATTTAATTCCCAAGGAAAAGCCTCAACCACAGGGTACACGGCGGCGCACAGAGGAACCCAGGAAGTTAATCAGAACTTCCTTAAGCGGAACACTCAGGCGCGACCGGCAGCGAACTGCTCGATTCGCTCCGCGGCTCCCTTGGCCCCGCCAAACTTGCGCATCGATTCGGCGATACGGCGGGCCGACACCCGATAGCTTGGCTCATTCAGCACACGATGCACTTTCGCGCCGAAGTCCGCTACGTTAATATCTTTTTCGCCATCGGCTCGGTTCACGGGCATCACGACTTCGCCGGCACCTAATGCCGCAACACGGCGAGCGTTGCTCTCGCGCTCGGTTATCGTTGGGATGATCACAGCAGGCGTGCCGGCCGATAATCCTGTCATGACCGAACTGTGGCCGCCGTGATGCACCATGAGTTCGCAGCGCTCTGCCATGGCGCGGCCGGGCAGATAAGCCGCGTGATGGAAGTTGGCTGGCAACGCGCCAAATTCCGGCGGCATTTCCTGGTAGCCAGTCGTGAGCACAGCCTGCACTGGTGCGTCAGCCAGTGCCGCGATAGCCGCGCGAATCACAATGATGGAATCGCCGGGGGATGGAGCGCTGAAGTAGCGGGGATTGCCGGAGTAAACCCATAGCAGCGGTTTGTCGGTGCTCAGCGCAGAGACCCACGAGGGTAGCGAGGCGTCGCCGCGTTGCCAGACAACGGATCCGACGTGGGTGATGTTTGCATTGGCAGGCAGCGGATCGGTTTCGGGAGTGCCGACGATCAGAGAAAGATCGCCCGCCAGCAGGTCCACACAGCGGTCGACCGGCGCGACGCCATATTCGGCCGCAATCTTATTGATCACGGGCGCTGCGCTGGGGAGGCCAGTCGGTCGCTCTTTTTCCCACCAGAGAAATCCATGGCTGGCCGGATGAAAATTCCCCTGCAGCACCGTGGCAAGCGGAACCTTCAGGGTACGTGCGGCAAGGCAGGCGGGCAGTCCAAAGGAATCGACCACAACGTCGGGCCGGTACTCGCGTATTACATCGACGTGAACAGCCGTTTCCGCCCGCACGAACTCTTCATCCTGATAAAAGGCGGATAGGAACTGGTCAACGTCCCAGGCAGAGCACACCTGAGCCAGGTCGATATTGGGGGCTGACGTCGGCCGCGGCGGCATCGGGATGCTCTGGAGAGCAGCTTCCGAGATGAGTTTTGCGGGCGCGGGCGCGGGATTGAACACGGCGACTTCATGACCGCGATCCGCGAGCGCCCGTGCAATGGGGACCAGTCGAGTTGGCAGACCGAGGTCGTTAACCACCAGCATGGTGAACAGGAATCTGGCCATGGATGGCTAGGCCTTGGCAGGCTCCGGGGTGGGAGTCTTCTCGTCGTTCTTGCGCTTGTCCTTGACCCACTTATGGCGCTGCGCGCGCAGTTTCAGGAAGGTGCGGGCTTCCTTGTACAAGCGTTTGCGCTCGGAGTTGTCGAAAATCGCTTTCCTGAGAATCCGGTACGCAGCCTTGGGACGGAAGTAATACTCGTCGTAGAAGGTGTGGACGGCCTCGAGAATTTCCTCGGCTGGCAGATCGGGATATTCAATCTGCACCATCTGGTGGCCGGCATCGTCGACCATTTTGGTCTCGGCGGTCATGAAGCCGTTCTTGAGCGCGGATTCGTGCAGCTCAGTTCCGGGATAGGCGTGCGCCACGGAAACCTGGATGGTTTCGACGTCGAGTTCCTTGGCGAACTTGATGGTGTTCTTGATGGTTTCGCGAGTTTCTCCGGGCAGGCCGAGAATAAAGTCGCCGTGCACGACCAAGCCCAGTTTGTGGCAATCCTTGGTGAACTGGCGGGCGCGCTCGACGGTGGCACCTTTCTTGATGTTCTTGAGAATTTGCTGATCGCCGGACTCGTAGCCGACGATGAGCAGCCGACATCCGGCTTCCTTCATGGCTTTGAGGGTTTCAAAGTCGGTGGTGACGCGCGAGGTGCAGGACCAGGTCAGGCCGAGCGGTTTGAGTTTGGCGCACAACTCGACGGTGCGAGCCTTTTGGATGTTGAAGGTGTCATCGTCGAAGAAAAATTCTTTTACATAGGGCCAGTACTCTTTGGCCTTCGCCATTTCGCGGGCGACGTCGTCGGTGGAGCGCTTGCGCCAGGGGTGTCCGCTGAGAGTCTGTGGCCACAGGCAGAACGTGCACTGGGCGGGGCATCCGCGCGTGGTGTAAAGCGAGACGAATGGATGGAGCAGGAAAGGCACGTTGTAGCGGCGGACGTCCAGATCGCGACGGTAGATGTCGGTTACATGGGGCAGCGCGTCAAGGTTCTCAATGGTGGGACGGTCGGGGTTGTGAACGACTTGTCCATTCTTGCGATAAGAAATGCCGAGGATCTCTTCGAGCGGCTTGCCCTGGGCGTACTCGACGATCGAGTAGTCGAACTCCTTGCGGCAGACGACGTCGATGACCGGAGCTTCTTTTAAGGACTTCTCAGGAAGTACGCTGACGTGGGGGCCGACAAAAGCGATTTTGATCTTGGGATTTGCGTCTTTAATGGTCTGCGCGATGCGAATGTCGCCCTGGAAGCCGGGTGTGCTGGTGAAGAGCACGAGCAGTTCGTAGTCCTTGGCGATGTTGATGGTCTCTTCGGCGCTGACGTGATGGGGCGGCGCGTCGAGCAGACGAGCGCCCTCGAGCAATCCAGCCGGATAAGCAAGCCAGACGGGATACCAATACGATTCGATCTCGCGCGTGGCGGGCCAGCGCGAACCGGCGCCTCCGTCAAAATTTTCAAAGGAGGGTGGGTTCAAAAACAGTGTTTTCAGGGGCATAGATACTCTCTATTCTAACATTCTTCCGCCCGGCCAAAGGACGAGCCAAGGCTACCATCGTGGTACGTGGAGCGGGTCCCAAGAGGAGTGCAAGTCTTTGTCTAATCGTGCCTTAGCGGAGGCCGAAAGCGCAAAGCCGAGACGTTGAACGACGCTTTCCAGCATTAAGGCGCATGAATCCGGTCCCCGCTGGCAAGGCCGATTCCCCGTCATTTTGCAGGCGAGTCCGGCAGTGCCCACTTCTCCAAGTCGCCGGTGGCTCGCAGCAGGTTCATGCGTGCGCGCTGGTATTCGAAATCGGCATCCTGATATTGCAGGTAGCGTTCATTCGCCTGGATTCGCGCATCGGCCAACTCGTGATAGGTGCCGGTACGGGATTCAATCCGGGTCTGTACGGCTTCGAGGGCGGACTGAGCTAACTGGTATTCGAGTTGGGCCACGTCACGGGCGGCTTCAAACTGCTCGGCGGTGCGTTCTAGCTTTAGTGTTTCCTCGGAGACCTGATTGCGCGTAGCCTCGGCTTGCTTCTTCGCTTTCAGGGCCTCGCCCTCCGCCGCTTGGGCGCGGGCGTGCTGGCTGGCGTTAAACAGAGGAATACGAAGGGCGACGCCGATGGTGGCATTGTCTTGCTGAAAGGTTCCAGTCGGGAAGTACTCGGCGTAGTGATTGAAAGTGGAGAAGCGGGCGTACTGGGCGGAAAAATCGATGGACGGGAGTAATGAACGACGCTCGCCAGAAGCCCGCAGCGCCTCCGCCAATGCATGTTGCTCGGCAATCTTAATAGCAGGGTTGGAAGCGACTGCTTTTTCTTGCTGATCTTGTTCCGGCAATGGCGGCAAGCTTGGAATACTCTGAGGGTCGAGTTGGATGGAGGAGACCGGCAAGCCGGTCAAGTCGGCGAGGTGACGGCGGAGGACGTCGGCCGATCCGCGAGCCTGGACGTGGTGCAGGTGCACGCGGGCTACGATGAGTTTCGCTTTGTTCAAATCGGTGGCACTATCCACACCCTGCGCAACGCGCTCGGAGACTGCCCGCTCCAACTGCTGAACCTGCGATTCATCCAGCTGAAGGCGGGTGAGCCGAGCCTCCCATTTTGCAAGCTCTGCATAGCTCAGCACCACATCCTGGATGACCGCATTGCGCTGGTCCTTGTCCTGAAGCTGGGACACATGCAACTCGGCTTTTGCCGCACCCAGAAACTGATGCTGCGCCGGATTGAAGATCGAGCTTTGGGCAGTCACGGTCGCGAGGGCAGGTGCTGAGCCTTCGATGCTCAGCGGGTATCCATAGGTGTAACCCAAGCCGGAACCGAGCATGAGTTGCGGGATGGAGTTATAGCGAAGTTCGCGGTAGGAGGCTACGGCACGCTGCACGTCGGCGTCAGCAATCGCTGAGGTCGTGCAGTGCGACAAGGCGAGCCGGACGGCGCGCTCCAGCGGCAAAGGCTCGGCCTGAGAGATTGAGCCGAAAATCAATACGGCTGAAAAAAGAGCGAACAGATTTGCAGAGCGTAACCACCGTGGCAATCGGAGTTTCATCTCGTCACCTTTGTGCTGTCAGCCATTCTTTAGGAACGATCGCGCGACGTACGAGCCGCGATGCAGAGATTGTAGTGCTCGGAAAGGAAGCCAGGCAGATGCCGGAAAAAGCTGCTGGCGCAAGAGCGAGGAGGAGGGAATTTCTCCATCCTCAGTGGGCCACTCGGTTGAGGGCTTGCTGGGCTAGCCCGAAGTGCCGAGCCATGGACAGGGAAGCGCGATATTCGCCTGCCGCGCCTGCCTTATCGCCCTGTTTTTCCAGAAGCTGCCCAAGCAAGTAATGGGCTTTAAACGCAGGCGCTTCTTCGACCGGGCCCGAGGCGAGGTAGCGCCTGAGGACCTGGATGGCGAGCGCGGGATTGCGGCTTGTGCGAAACAGGTTCTGAGCAATATCGACCAGCACATCCGGTTTCGACATAGTGGCTTCGGTCGCCCGAATGAGGGTTTTCTCCATGTCGTCGTAGCGCTTCTGATGGCGGAAAAACAGCGCCAGACTCAGCCATGCTTCGGAGTCACCGTGGCTGACTTCGATCATGCGGAGATATTCGCGCTCCGCCGTACCGGGATCGTGATTTTTCTCAGCGATATGGGCGTAAACCCAGTGCTCGCGGGCGGGGACTGAAATGCCCATGATTCTTGCCTGGGCACGGGCTTTGTCCTGGCCTCCGCCGACAATGCCGGGCGCCTCGAAGTAAAACTCGGCAAGATCGGCCCGAGCATCCATGTCGTTGGGATTGAGTTGGACGGCGCGTTCGAGTTCGTCGCGAGTTTTTCCGGCAAGGCTGGCCGCCGAGAGGAAGGAGGCGTGATCCGCTTTTTCTCCGTAGACGTGGCCCAGCCAGCGGTGATAGCGACCGTTGCGCGGATCGAGCGCGATTGCCTTTTTGCAAGACGATTCGGCGCGATCGAGGTCTTCGATGGCGATGTAGGCACGGCAAAGCAGGTTGGCGGATTCGGCGTCGCTGGGAGCCGAAGAAAGCCGAACACTCAACACGTTGATCGCCGCATCGATCTGGCCAGCCGCCAGCATCTCGCGGGCGGAATCAGCCATGACGGCGGGAATGAACGCCAGCAGCAAGAACGAAAGACACAAAACCTGAGAAATACGTGTGATCATCTAGAACTTAACCTGTGTTCCATCTCCGATCGGCTTGCCGTTTACCGAGTTAATCGCGATTACATCATTGGCCGAGAGACCGTTTTTGATCTCAACCTGCGTCAAGTTGGAGAGAGCAGTTTCCACATTGCGACGTTTGAGTTGGTGGCCGACAACCTGCAGCACGTAAGGCTGCGAGTCGTCGGCGCGTACCGCTTCACGAGGCACGACGAGAACGTTGTCTTTCTCGGCGGTGATAATGGTCACGCCGACATTGATGTTGGGCAGAAGCTTGAGATCCCTGTTATCTACGATGCTGGTCGTTTCTCCGACGTTTCGCGCACTGCGCACTTTCACGGTCGAAGGCACAGAGGTGACAGTGGCCTGCCAAAGGCGGCCGGGCACGGCGTCCCAGGTGATCTCAATGGGATCTCCGGAAGCCAGCCGGGCAACATCCGGCTCGTCGACGAAAGCGCGGACCAAGACTTGCCGCAGGTTGGCCATCTGCAGCAGAAGATCTCCGCTATTGACGAAGCCTCCCTGCTTGACGGGCAGGGAGTAGACGATGCCGTCGAAGGGAGCGCGGACACTCGATTTTGCGAGCTTATCCTGGGCGGCGTCATAGGCGGCTTGTGCTTCGGCACGCTGGGCCTGAACGTGAGCCACTTCGGCGTTCGAATAACGCCTGGTCTGCTTTTGCTTGAGGAATTCGAGTTGGGCATCCGCGCGGGCGAGGGTATTTTCGGCTTCGCGCACTTCGCCAGAGGAAGCGGAGCCCTGCTGCTCAAGTTTCTTGAGCGCTTCCAGATTGTGTTTAGCCGAATCGCGATCCGTGCGGGCCTTGACCAGTTGATTGTCGAGGCTGAGCATTTCTTCCTGGTTTCCACCGCGCTCGGTCGCGGCGAGGTCGGCTTGTGCAGCTTTCAGAAGAGTCTGGGCGCGAGCGGCCTGGGTGCGCGCATCGGCGTCGTCGAGAACGACCAGAAGTTGACCCTGCTTGACCGAAGCGCCTTCTTTGACAAGAACGCGCTGCACGCTGGTGGCGATCGGAGCGTGCGCTTCAAAGTTGTTTACGGGCTCGATTTTCCCATTGGTCGAGATGACACTTCGGATCTTACCCTGATGGACCTGGGTCGTGCGAACCTGTACCGTATCATCGTGGCGGACAACAAAGGCAGCGAGCAGAGCGACGGCTGCCAGGACGACAAGCGCCGTAGTCCACCACCGTTGCGGCGGGTGCTTCGAACTGTTTCCATTCAATGGCATGCAGGGAAAAGCGCAAGCTTCAATGTATCATTCATGCGCTCCGCAAAAGCGCTCAAAAGCAATATTTAGGACTTGGCAGATTAGATGCACGCAGCAGGCGATTTGAGGCAAAATTGAAGGCCGAATCTGCGGATAAGCCAATCCAAAGTAACAGGAATCAGCTTTCAGGTTTCAGAAGCATCGAAAGCACAACGCTAGAACTTTTCCTGGGGCTTGGCGCCTGGGACTCAGCTCCTCTGATCTCGCTACAATGAGTTATGCCGAAATTGCGCCGCTACACCGATGAGCATGCCAGCGCCGGGCTGGATCACGACTTTCCTGAAATCGAAACCTGGCCGAACCAGTTTCCGGGTTATGAAATCGTGGTGGACGATCCCGAGTTTACGTCGGTCTGTCCGAAGACAGGCTTGCCAGATTTTGGAACGATCGTCATTCGCTACCAGCCGGATCGCAGGTGCCTGGAATTGAAATCGCTAAAGGAATATCTGCAGGCTTATCGCAACCTCGGAATTTTTCAGGAAAACATCGTGAATCAAGTGCTCGAAGATGTTGTGCGGTGGGCGAAGCCAGTATGGGCCGAGGTGAAAGGCGATTTCCGTCCGCGGGGAGGGATCTCGACCGTGGTGATTGCGAGATGGCCGAGGAAGCGAAGTCAGAAGTAGGGGGCGGATTGTAAGAGCGGGAAGTACACTTCTGCAATCGAACCTCTGACCTTTGCAATCTGCCGCATGCTATAGTTTCGCGACCCGTGACCGACGCTAAACTCTATCCGCGTACTGCGCTGATCGTCTTGACTTCGCTGAATCTGCTCAACTATGCGGACCGCAATGTCCTGTTCGCGGTTCAGCCGTTGGTGCAGGATGAGTTTCACCTGACGAAAACGCAAATTGGATATCTGACCAGCGCCTTTCTTGGTTTTTACATGATTGCAGCCCCCTTTGTGGGCCCGCTCGCGGACCGTTATTCCCGCAAGCTCATCATTGTGATGGGCGCGGTTTTCTGGAGCGGTCTTACGCTGCTGACGGCGGTCACTCACACGTACACCGAGTTGCTGGTCCGCCATACGCTAGTCGGTATCGGAGAGGCGACGTTTGTCACGATCGCGCCGACGTTCGTGGCGGACCTGTTTGCGGAGGAGAAACGCGGGCGCATTCTGGGCGTGTTTTATCTGGCGCTTCCGGTCGGATCGGCAGCGGGGTATTTGCTAGGAGGCTATCTCTCTCCGCATTATGGCTGGCGGTTTCCTTTCTATATCGCCGCAGCACCGGGGTTCCTGTTGGCGCTGGCGGTGTTGTTCTTGAAAGAACCGAAGCGAGGACAGTTCGACACGCTGAAGGAGACACCCGAGCGCGGTACGATTCTGGGATTGGCACGCAATCCCGCGTTTCTAACAGCCACTCTGGGAATGGCGGCGATGACATTTTCCCTAGGAGGCATCCAGGTGTGGATGCCGCAGTTCCTATACAGCGAGCGCCATTATTCGCTGGAAACCGCCAATCTCATGTTTGGCATCATCATTGTGGTCGACGGGATTCTGGCGTCTCTGGCCGGGGGCTGGCTGGGAGATTACCTGCTGCCGCGGATGAAGAGTTCGTACTATCTGGTCTCGGCCGTGAGCCTGGGGTTGGGCGTGCCCGTGATGATGGTCGCGCTTTTTGCGCGCGGCAAGGCGATGGTGCCTGCAATTGCAGTTGCCGCTTTCCTATTGCTGCTCAATACCTCGCCGCTGAATGCGGCCTTGATCAATTCGGTCGGCGCTCATATTCGGGCCACTGCGATCGCGGTCAATATTTTCATCATTCACATCCTGGGCGACGTGCCTTCGCCGACGATGATGGGATGGGTGGCCGACAAGCACTCGCTTCAGTTAGCGTTTATCTTGCCTGTGATTGCCATGGCTATTTCTTCCATCATTCTTTTTTACGGGATGCGCTTTGCGCCGGCGATCGGTGTGGTTGCGACACCGGGCGCATCGTTGGAGCCCTCCGGAGCATCTTCCTAACAACATGGGTTGGCAGATGGTGAACTGGATTGCGGGCAGCGTTCTGGCGCTGGCCTGGGGGTCGCGGATTATCGAGGCGGCGATCGGCATGCCTAAGGTGGCGGATGTCGCGCGGCCAGAATGGGATCGCAGGCCAGCGAGTCCAAACGGCGAACCGCGCGTCAGCATCATCGTCCCGGCTCGCAATGAAGAGCAGGACATTCGCGCCACGCTCGAGCAATTGCTCGCGCTCGATTACTCCAATTATGAGGTCATCGCGGTTAACGATCGCTCTACCGACCGCACCGGCGCGATCATGGATGAAGTCGCCGCCAGTCCGGCCGCACATGGGCTGCTCAAGATCATTCATGTAGAGGAGTTGCCTCTTGCGTGGTTGGGCAAGACGCACGCAATGTGGACTGCGGCGAAGCAGGCGAGTGGCGATTGGTTGCTGTTCACGGATGCCGATGTGCTGTTCAAGCCCGATTCGGTCCGGCGTGTGATGGCATATGCTGAGGCCGAACGCGCCGATCATGTCGTTTTGTTTCCATGGATGATCATGGAGCATCCGGGCGAGCGGATGATGATCGCTTTTTTTCAGGCGCTTTTCGTGTTTGGGCATCGTCCGTGGAAGGTTGCCGATCCGGAGGCGCGGGATCACATGGGCGTGGGCGCCTTCAACATGGTGCGGCATTCGGTTTACGATGCGGTCGGGACTTACCAGGCATTGCGTATGGAGGTGCTCGACGACATGAAACTGGGCAAAGTGGTGAAGAATGCCGGGTTTCGGCAGCGCAACGTATTCGGTGATGATTTGATTTCGCTGCACTGGGTAAGGGGCACGCTCGGCATTGTCAATAACCTTACTAAGAACTTTTTTGCTCTGATGTCTTTTCAGTGGCCGCGGACAGTGGGCGCGTTGATCGCGCTTGGATTTCTGAACCTGGGACCGTTTGTGGGGATATGGGTGGCGCCCGGGTGGTCGCGTCTGCCTTACGCGATCGCATTGATATCCCTTTTCGGAATTTACTGGGGAATGTCGAAGATGTCGGACGTGCCGGCGTATTACTTCTTCCTTCATCCCGTTGGTGCCGGCATGGTTATGTATACTTTGGCGCGCTCGATGTTTCTGACGATCCGCGATGACGGGATTGTGTGGCGGGGGACGAAGTATCCGCTGGAGGAGTTGCGGAGGGGGAAGGTGTGAGGGGTAGTCGGCAGTAACGACAATCAACGCCGATGGCCGTCAACGTGAGGACTGCAGAGCCGAATTCTCTCCTTTTGCACCGTTCGCTTGTCGAGTCAGGCTACGGATTAAGTCGACCTCGGCCTGGCGATAGGGAGTGAGGTCTTGGCGCAGGACTTCATGGAACCAAATCGGAGGCTCCGACCGCACATATGGGTGCTCCCACGACTCCCACGGCAGGTAAGTCTGCGTTTTCCCTGCAACGAATCCCCAATTGATCGCGCCGACGCGATTCTTGAGCGCCAACGGCAGCACCGTATCGAAAGTGCTGCCCACGCTGCGGGCCATGAACTCGGTGCAGATCAGGGGACGGTGAAACTTGGTGAGGTAGTCGACGTCGCGCTGAAACTCCTCGGGCCATCCGTAGTTATGAAAGGAAATGATGTCGGAGTTGTCGAGCTGGATTTGTTGAATCCTCGTCAACTGGTTCGACTTGATATCAATGTCCGTCAAGCCGCTCGTCAGAGGTTGCTTTGGATGAACCGACTTGGCCCAAACGAAGACCTGCGGCAGGAGCACTTCGACGCGTTCTATCTTGTTCTTGAGTTCCCACTTCGAATAGGTACCTTCATTCAGGTTGCTGGGCTCATTCCAAAGATCCCAGGCGAGGACGCGGTCATCGTTCGCGAAAGCGCCGATCACGCCCTCGACGTAGGACTGCAGGCGTGGCTCCTGTGCCCGGTCTTTTAGAGCGGCGGCGCCGGGCGACTGGACCCATCCCGAATTGTGGACTCCAGGAATCGGTGGATGTTGCCGGCCCAGTTTCGGCCTGGGGTCCCAGCAGGAATCGAAGAGCACGAACATGGGCCGGATATGGTGCCTGGCAGCGATGACGAGGAACTGGTCGACACGCTTGGTGAAGCCAACGGAGTCTTGTTGCCAGAGCAAGTCGTGCAGAAAGACGCGCATGGTGTTCATTCCTAGTCCTTCCGCCAAACCGAGTTCCTTGTCGATCGTGGTTGGGTCGAAGGTTTCCTTCTGCCACATTTGCAGTTGATTAATGGCGGTGGCTGGAATGTAGTTGCTGCCTACAAGCCAGGGCTGGCGGTGGTACCAGGAGTTAGCCTGCTCTTCCTGCCAGCGCTCTTCGCCGAAACACTGGATCGCGGACAGAAGCGTGATAGCCACGAAATAAAAAGCGAAAGAGATGATCCGGGGGCGTGTCATGTCTGTTTCTCCGAAACGAACGGCGCGCAGTTTGCGGTTTGTGTGCACACCACGATTACGAAACCATAATGTAACGCATCTCAAGGCCGAGTGTTCTCAAATGGGCCAGAGCGAGATGTGCTGTCATCGCGCTGGTGGCTGCGGTCAGGGTTCTTCCGGATCTTCCAGGGAGACCGGCGGGCCTTGCGTTGTGTGCTTTGCCTTTTTTGCCTTGGCTAGTTTCGGAGAACCGGCGCTGTAGTGGCCCTGGCGTTCGGCGTCGTAGTCTTTGGGAATTGCTGTCAGCAGGGCAGCGCTGGCCCCGAGTTGCTGAGGGTGGCGCAGGATGATCTCCGCGCGGGCATCGTATTCTTCGATCGTACCCTTGATCGTGACGACGTGCCCTTGAAGTTGGCGGACGTCGCCGAGTTTTCTGAGATCTCCGCGGAACACAACTACCGAAAACGGACAGGTTCGATAATCGGCGCAGAAGTCGAGGTAGGTGACGCCACGGTTGCCTTCTTCGACGTGGACTACGGTTCCGGTGACGCAGTTCGATTTCCCCACGTGTTTCTGGGCTTGGGCGACAGTGAGGCAGTTCTCCGGCGATGAAGAGTCTTGCGAGGAATTGTCATGCGACGAGCCGCCTGACAGCGAGGTTTTTGAAGAATGATTGCTCGCCCCACAAAGCGAACTGCTTGCAAGCGCGCTTCCGGCAAGGAGAATCAAAAGAAAACGCATAAAGCCGAGACGCAAATCGGTGCGAGACTCAGCTTGATTTTAAAGTGCGTCGGATGGACGCGAAGCTGCGCGAGCTAAATTTTTCGCAGGTGATTTCCCGAAAAGGGAATGACAGAGCCGGAGGTTGTCCGGCTCTGCCGAATGTCAGGTGACTGCAAGCAGCGCAACTGGCTACTTGCTGAAAGCCTTCACTGCGGCTGCTTCATCGTCTTTCACGTCGAAGACAGTGTAGAGCTTGGTGATCTGCAGCAGGTCATGGACCTTCTTGGTCAGGTTCAGCAGCTTCAAATCGCCACCCTGATTTTTGGAGGTAGTGAAGGCGCTGACGAGTTCGCCGATGCCCGAGCTATCGATGTAGTTCACATCGCCAAGGTTGAGCAGGATTTTTTTCTGTCCCTTGGAAAGAAGGTCGCGCACGGTGTCGCGCAGAACAACGCTGCCTTCGCCGAGCGTGATGCGGCCGCTGAGATCGACAATGGTGACGCCATCCACCTGGCGCGTACTGGACTTCATAGTCACTGGGAAGCCTCCTTGGATTCCGCGTTGCCGCGGACATGCTTGATCATTCTAAGTTCGGTGCCCGTCTGGGAGGGATGGATCTCCACCACATCCATAAACGAGCGGATAAGAAAAATGCCACGGCCCGACGTTTTCATCAGGTTTTCGGGAGCCAGCGGGTCCGGAATCCTGCTTGCCTCCAGCCCCTTGCCCTGATCGCGTATGACAATCACCAGATCGCTCGGTGTGCGTTCAAACGCGAGCGTCACCTTCTTATTCGGGTCGTACGCATTACCGTGCAAAACTGCATTAACGGCGGCTTCACGCACCGCCATGGAGATCTTCATGATCTCCTCGTCGTCAAAGCCCGCCTCGGCCGCCATGCGGCCAGCCGTCTCTTCGGCGTTATTGACTGTCTCCAGCGTCGAATCGAGCGTATAGGAGACTCGGTCTAGGGACATAGAAAGAACGGTTCCTGAGTCGGCATTTGCCTTACGAGCAACTTTGACACCGCAGCCATCATAACGCGGACTGGGCCGAGGTGCGCGAACGAATTGAAAAGTGTGCCTGTAGTGTGTGGAAAAGTCAACGCGAAGGCACCAAAAAATACGTCCGCTCCGCAGACCGGGCTGGGTGGCACACGACCATTGGACACAGCTTGCCGGCGAAAAAACCGCAATATTCTGGCTTCCGTCCGAACACTTTTGTATGCTCTTGACCATGAGCACTCTTGCCCTCAGCGAACTGTTGGGTTCGATGGTGTATGACGCGACGGGCACGGCTTGTGGGCGGGTTCGGGAGGTCGCTCTGTCTCCGCAAGAGGATCGAACGAAAGTCGCTCTGCTGATCATCAAGACTTCTTCGGGTAATCGACTTTTGCCCCTGACTGAGGTTTCCGACATCAACGACGGGGTGCGGACTTCGACGGCAGCAAAGGACTGGGTGGCAGCCGATGGCGCGGAAGGAATGCTCTTGCTGAGCCGCGATTTGCTGGATCAGCAGGTCATTGACGTGCATGGCCGCAAAGTGGTGCGGGTTAACGACGTCGATCTCCATCAGGACACGGCGGAGGGACGTCCGCAACTGAAAGTGGGCGGGGTGGATGTGGGCGCCCGGGGAGCGGTTCGCCGGCTGCTGAAAGGCGTCGTGCCGGCGTCTGCATTGCGTGCGTTGCTGGGTCGCGTGCCTCCGCGCGAGATTCCATGGGACTTCGTGGACATCGTCGAGACAGATCCGGCGCGGCGGGTCAAGCTAAAGATTTCGAACGAACGGCTGGCAAAGCTTCATCCGGCCGACATTGCCGACATTATCGAAGATTTGGCTCCTGACGAACGCGAGGCCGTGTTCGAAACGCTGGACGAAGGCGTGGCGGCCGATGCCATGGAGGAACTCGAGCCAAGAGTTCAAAAGTCGGTTGTGGAATCGCTCGACAACGACCGTGCGGCTGACATTGTCGAGGAAATGGAACCGGACGCGGCAGCCGATCTTCTAGCCGATCTGTCGGAGGAGCGCAGCGCCGAGATTCTGGTGCAGATGCAGCCCGAGGAGCGGCAGGAAGTCACGGAACTGCTCGAATTCCGGGAAAACACGGCGGCCGGACGGATGACCACGGAATACATTGCGCTGCCGGTGGCGGCCACCACCAACGATGCCGTGGAGGCGATGCGTACGTTCGAAGGCCGCATGGAGAGCATGAGCACGATTTTCCTGGTCGATTCCCATGGAACGCTCGCGGGCGCGGTGCCATTGGTCAAGATCGTGCTCGCGCCCGCTGCAACTCCACTCCTTGCATTAACGCAGGAACCGCTGATTTCAACGGGCGAAGACGCGAAAGAGAAGGAGTTTGCTGAACTCTTCGACAAATACAATCTGCTGACCTTGCCGGTAATCGACGAGCGGAATTTTCTGAAAGGCGTGATTACGCCGGATGACGTGATCAATATGCTCCGCAGCAAGCTGTAGCCACCCGATGTAAGACGGAGCTTGCTCGGTCTCCTACCGCCGCGTGAGACGCGGCCAGCGGCGTCTCTACGGTAAGATTTTTCATGCGTCTGGCACTTTCACCTGTTCAGAAAACGTTGCTGCGTTTATCCTGAACCGTCTGCCGGGCGATTCCGATCTCCTGAAGTGCACGCATGAAATACCTGAAACGCTGGAAGATCCAGATCCTGCTGTTTTTTGCGGTCGTAGGACCTGGGTTTATTACCGCGAACGTCGACAACGATGCCAACGGCATCCTGACGTATTCGCAGGCGGGTGCGCAGTTCGGTTACATGCTGTTGTGGACGATGATCCCGACTACGATCGCCCTGATCGTGGTGCAGGAAATGTGCGCCCGCATGGGAGCGGTCACAGGCAAAGGCCTGAGCGATCTGATCCGAGAAGAGTACGGCCTGCGGATCACGTTTTTCATGATGATCGGTATCTTGATCACGAATTTTGGAAACGTCGTGGGAGAGTTTATCGGCATCGCGGGCAGCATGAGCCTCTTCGGAGTCCCCAAGTACGTGTCGGTGCCGATCAGCGCCGTGATCGTATGGCTGATTGCGGTGAAGGGACATTACAAAAGCGTCGAAAAGGTTTTTCTTGCGGCTTCGTTCTTCTACATCACTTATATTTTTGCCGGGGCCTTGTCGAAGCCTGCATGGATTGAAGCCATGAAGGCGACGATCAAGCCTCCGGCATGGGGCGCTTTTCACCAGGGGCCCTACATCTACATGGTGATTGGCGTGGTCGGAACCACGATTGCTCCCTGGATGCAGTTCTATCTGCAATCGTCGGTTGTGGAGAAAGGCGTGACGCGGCGGCAATACAGCGCTTCGCGACTTGACGTAATCGTAGGCTGTATTTTCACGGACGTGGTCGCGTGGTTCATCATCGTGGCCTGCGCGGCCACGCTCTATCTGCACGGCATACGCAACATTCGAGACGCGGCCGATGCCGCGCAGGCACTGCGCCCGCTGGCAGGCGACTGGGCGTACATACTGTTCGCGCTCGGCCTTTTCAATGCGTCGCTGTTTGCGGCGTCGATTCTGCCACTCTCGACAGCTTATACGGTCTGCGAAGGATTGGGCTTCGAGTCGGGAGTGGAGCGCAAGTTCTCCGAAGCCCCGGCATTTTACTGGCTCTATACCGTGTTGATCGCAGCCGGCGCAGCGGTCGTCATGATCCCGGGCTTGCCACTGTTTCAGATTGCTGTCTTTTCACAGGTTGTCAACGGCGCAGTCTTGCCCTTTGTGTTGATTTTCATGCTGTTGCTCATCAACAAGAAGGATCTGATGGGCGAATTCGTCAATAAGACAACCTTCAACGTCATTGCCTGGGCGACTACGGTGATTATGATCGGACTGACGATACTGTACGTGTGGGGACAGTTGAGCGGGAGTTCTGGCTAGAGTGGTTTTGGCAGATTGTGGTCCCAATGCAAAAGATGGTGAGCGTTAGATCAGTTTTCCCGCTGCGAGGTCTTTCACCAGGGAACGGTCGGCTTCCAGAAAATCGAGTTGCAGCAATTCCGGGCGAGTGACCCAGCGGATTTCGCGAAAGATGCGGTTCTCGATTTCGCCCTTGTATTCTCGTACTTCAAAGAATCGCAGCTCCACCGACCCGCCGCCGGGATACTCATGAACAATGCGAGCGACTTCGTTGCCGACAGTTGCTCCGATTCCGAGCTCTTCTTCCAATTCCCGGCGCATGGCATCGCGCGGTTGTTCACCTTCCTCGATCTTGCCGCCCGGGAACTCCCACTTCAGCGGCATGACCTGGTGACGCGTGCGCTGGCAGGCGAGAATGCGGTCGTCTTTCACGATAAGGGCAGCGACTACGCGCTTCATGGGTAGTTCCTGAGTTTCTGATCAGGCAGTTGCGTGCGGTTCGCGGTTCAGCCGCTTGCCGACAAGTTCGGCGCAGTATTCGACGAGTTCGCGATCTTCAGGAGCGAAAGCCGCGGGAAAGTGGCTGTCAATATCCAATTCGCCGGCAACCTTGCCATGCACGTAAATCGGAACGACAATCTCAGACTTCGTTTCGAGCGAGCAGGCGAGATAACGCATGTCCTTGGAAACATCATCAACCACAACCGTCTTCCCGGACGATGCGGCCGCTCCGCAGATGCCCTGATTCAGGGGAATGCGCGTGTGGGGCGTCATGGCTCCCTGATAGTGCCCTAAAACCAGGACCGGGGGATTCGCACCGTGCTCAAGCATGTAGAAGCCTACCCAGTTGTACTTCAGCATCTCCTGGTTCAGGAGTTCTGTGATGCCCTTCATCAACTGATCGGCCGATCGCGATTCGGAATGCAGGTGGTCGATTGCCTTGCGCGCTTCGGCGTGTTTCTCGGATTTCGAGGTCGTCGTCATGGTTTCTTAATCCTAAACCAATTCACCGCGGTTGATGTCATAGGGCTGCACTTCCGTAATCCGTCGCCATCCCGGAAGAGGATCGCCGTCGAGTTGGAAGGCTTCCGGATGAATGGCCGCGGCGAGAGCTCGCAATCCCGCAAGCAGCGTGGGAGCTGGAGTATTCAAGAGTTCGTCGGAGATGCAGTACACGTGTAAATTGTGCGCTGCCGTCGTGTGTGACCAGCCGCGTTCGCGGATGATCTTTTCAAGTGGGACGCGATCGCCAGCTCCACACCAGGCTGCGATGATGACTTGAGGGTCGAGACGAGCAACTTCTTCCACGGGAATCTGCGTACCGGGCTTGCCGAGGAATTCACCGCCCGCCGCCTCCACTAATTCGGCGACCCAAGGCTGCGATGCGATCAGGGGCTTTCCCCATTCTTCGCAGAATACGCGCTTTTTGGGCAAAGGTACGGTTTTGTATCGGACCGACTCAATCTGATTTTGCAGGTTGCGAATGACCTGATGGCCGCATTGGCCGGCGCCAACACAGGCGGCAATGGTCGCAATGTCGGTGTAGATGTCCTTGAGGGTGTGGGGAGCGAGACCGAGAAATCGAACGCCCGCTTTCAGAATCTCTGCGACTGCGGCCTGCTGATAGGGGACGGCGGCGATGACGAGGTCCGGTTTCGCGGCGAGGATCTGGTCGGCCGTTGCGGTCCACGAATCTGCAATGACCAAGCGGTTGCTGACATCAAGCTGAGGCACGACATCCGCGCAGTATTTTGTGCAGGCAACGACGCGGTCCAGGGCTCCTACGCTGGCGAGGATGACGGTCGCGCTCGGCTGCAGGCAGGCAATACGTTCTGGCGTGTGGGCGCCGGGCATGCTCATATTGTAGGACTAACCCTGGGTTTCAGAGTTTCGGGGTTTCAAAGTTCTGGAGCCCTGTCTTCGGTTCTCAGATTGAAGTCTTGGAACGTTGAAACTTCGCAACTTTTGAGCTTTACAATTGACTGCGTGTACTCTCCCGAACTCCTCGATCATTTTCAGAACCCGCGCCATGCGGGCGTGGTCGAAAACCCTGATGCCTGCGCGCAACTCGAAAACCCGGCGTGCGGAGACATTCTGGAACTCACGTTGAAACTCGAAGGCCGCCGCATTGCGGAGATCCGCTTCCGAGCTAAAGGGTGCGTTCCCACCATGGCTTGCGCGTCAGCGCTTTGCGAGCTGGCCAAGGGCAGAACCATAGAAGAAGCGCGGCGGGTGAGCAGCGAAGAGCTGATCCGCAAAGTTGGAGGCATTCCCGCAGCTTCCACCCACGCCAGCCACCTCGCTATTGATACGCTGGCCGCGCTCGTGCGCGGCCTTTAGGCTTCCAGCATTTATCATGCGCGGGAACAGGCATGTGGTTGGGATGTTGCCGGAGTCAAGAAAATGCCGCAACCGATGTACTTCCTATTTCGTGCATGGTTGAAAAAAATGTACACCAACCATATGGTTGGATAACCTTCCGCGAAAATGTTGCAATGGGCTTGGGTCTCGTCATGACAAGCTAAGGCTAACGTCATGCGAGAGTTCGAGCTGGACCGGACAGATCTCGGATCCAAATCTCACCATTGATGCGGAAAGCACAAGGAGGAGAATTGGTGAAAAAGATACTGCTGCTGGTGTGTTTCGTAGCACTTTGCAGTTTGACGCTAATGGGCCAGACCGTAGAGCAGCCGCGGATGTTGCATCACCAGGAAACGTTTTCGGTTCATGTGCCACCGCAGGAAGCCCCAGCAGGTTTGAAAACAATCTACAGCAGCCTGGGACAGTCGCAGAACGATCTTTACAACTACCTCACTACCTGGCTGGTTTCGGGACCAAAGTCCCTGATCGGGCTCGCTGACTTCATCGCAATGCCCTTCACCCCGCAATCGAACTCCCATGTTTCGCAGGTACAGGTGGCCATTTTGTACGACGGCAGCGGGGCGAACCAAGTGAACCTCAACATTTATAGCGACAGCAAGGGCCACCCGGGAAGACTGTTGGCGGGGCCTGTGACCGTTACGAACCTGCCATACGGTTTAAGCTGCTGCCAGTTGGCCGTCGCCGACTTTGCTTCGGTTGCGGTGAACGGTGGAACACAGTATTGGGTAGTTGCCGATACGCCGAAGACTGGCACTGGAAGCGATTTCGTAGGCGAGTGGGCGTGTGCCATTACGCCGGTCTTTACGCTGGCCGCTAACGGCGCAGAAACCGGATGGGTTGCTTTTAACGGCAATGGGCTACCCGCGGGGGCCGTGCTCGGGACAGTGCCCTAGCAGTCGCTGAAAAACTGTTCTTGACGACCGCAATTTCTGTCAGCGGCGGAACAGGCTGCGGAAGCTATCGGTGGTTGAGTTCGGGTTGGTGCACCGGCCAGCGATTGGCAAGCGCAATTTCCCTCAGGTTCGGGTTTGGGTTGATCACGAACGGATGCCTGGAGAGCGCTAGCATTTCGCGGTCCCAAATGGCATTGCCGAATGAGCAATCGGGAGCTACGTTGAGTGCCGCCTGAAGCGCCTCAACCTTGCCCGGGCCGCTCGGCACGCGCACGAGGCGGTCGGTAATCACACCTTTTTCGACGGCGGTTTCAGCGGCCAGGATGCGGTCCTGCGGGATGCCGAATAGGCGCATGCCCGAGCGGATGATCCACTGGTTGGAGGAAGAAACGGCCCATACGTCGCATCCGGACGCGCGCAGGCGCTCGACCAGTACGCGCATCTCGGGGAAGATGTTCGGGGCGATGGACCCGGCAAAGAACTCGTCGCATGCCTGCTGCACGACATCTTCCCGCAGGCCTTGGTGCATCGTGCCCATTTCGCCGCACATGACATCCTCGGCAACCTTGCCGGCGCGATAGTCGGCATAACGCGCTCGTGCCCAGTGAATGATTTCTTCTGACACGAAGCCATTGTCCAGTTCCCAGGAGAAAAAGCCTTCTCCTGCATCGCCGGACCAGAGGGTGCCATCGCAATCGAAGGCGGCGACGCGCGGGTTGAGTGCAAGAACGCTTGCAATGAATTCGGTTTGGGCAGTTTTTAAAGTAGTCATTAGTGGGTTGATCAGAGATTTCGTTGCACAGCATAGCAGTAAAATATTTCGGCTTTTCGCGGACGGGGCCCCTTCGGCTGCGCTCAGGGCAGGTCCGCGCCACATTTTTATCCTAGCTGGAATGTCAGGCTGGCAGAGCTGCGTATTGATCTGGCGTATCCACATTCACAACAACGCGCGGGTCATCGACTGGGACATAGACGATCTTCTCAAGGTGCGCGTGCTCAATTTCGCGCGCACTCGAGGATGCAGGCGCTCTTAAGAAGGCCTCCATCAATTCGCGGGCGGCGAGAATGGGATGGCCGTGCTTGCCCTGATAGTCCGGTACTACGGCCCACCTGGATTCGGGAACCTCGGTTTCGAAGACTTCTTTCAGCCGGGCGATGGTTTCGGTTTTCACCGGTGGGCGATCGACCAGAGTGATCATGGCTGCATCGCGTCCGCGGTTCAACACTTCGTGCAAACCGGCTTGCAGGGAACTGAATTGTCCGCGAGTGGGATCGGGGTTGACCACGAGCGAGGCTCCATTGGCGTAGATGATCGGAGCCAGATTGTCTTCGTTCTTACCGACCACCACGAACACGACGTCCACGTATGCATTAAGCAGTTCGATCGCGGCGGAGAGAAATGTGCCTGTTGCGAGAGTACCTTCCGGCAGCGGAGGCCATGGCAGCAACGCTTTATCGCGGCCCATGCGCGAAGACTCGCCCGCTGCCAGAATGACGCCACACAAACTCGAGGCCCGTCCCATGAGGCGAAGATAGCACCGCGATCCACGGCTGCCAAGGATGTGGGTCACGTGCTACGGAATAATGGTCTTGTAAGTGAGAGTTGTTCAGCTGAAGGTGGGCAGCTTGATGATGTCGTCGTGCGGGACGGGTTCGAGTGCTTGCCCGGCTTTTCGCCACGCGCGCAGTCCTCCGACGATCACGAACACTTTGAACCCTTCCTTCTGAAGCAGGTGCGCCACCCGGGCGCTCGTGGCTTCGCGTGCTCAAGTACAGTAGAGATAAATCTCCCGCTCCTTGGAAAGGTTCTTGATTTCTTCTTCGAGGTTATTGGGTTCAAGACGAATGGAGCCGGCGATGCGCTCGGAGTCAGCGTCGTAGTAGCCGTGGCTGCGCACGTCGGCGATCAGGATGCTCCCGGGTTCAGCGGAGGCCAGCCTGCGGCCAACTTCGTCCGCTTGTACTCGCGGGGCCACGTCGAGCAGGCGGTATCTGCGGTAGATGACGATGCGATAGATGATGTAGGCGGTCAGTCCAACACCGAAGACGACCTCGGCGTCGAAACCAGCGGAGCGGACGCCGCGGGTAATAGCGCGCAGGGCATCGCTGAAGAGGTATCCGGCAGCAGCGTAGGCTCCGATATAGAGAGCCGCTCCCATGGAATCGAAGGCCAGAAACTGCCCGGGCCGCATGCGCATGCTGCCAGCGAGCGGGGGAGACATGGTGTTAATCCCCGGAATGAACTTGGCAAACAGCAAGGTCAGCTTTCCACGGCGATAAAAATATTCGGCCGAGCGCAGAATGCAAGTTTCCGGGTTCGCCGACAGGCGACAGAGGAGGCCGAGCAACGCCCATCCGCTGGCCCTGCCCGCGAAATAGAGAAGCATGTCACCACAGAGCATCGCGATCAGGCCGACGAGGAAAACCACATAGAAATGCAGGTGTCCATAGGCCGATACCGCGCCCGCGGTCAGGATGGCGAGAGCGGCCGGAAGCGGGAGGCCGACGGCCTCTGCAAAGCACACAACGGCTAGGAACAGATAGCCATGGCGAGAGATGATTGAAACGAGGTCGTTCATTGAGCTTCCAGCTGTTCGCCGCTAGCTTCCAGCAAGCCAAGTCGGGATACCGCCCTGATGTGATTGCCAGAAGCAAGAAGCTGGAGGCTGGCAGCTATTTTTCCCGCGCGACCACATACTCCGGTGCCCACAAGAGCGCGCGCTTGATTTCGGAATCCGGGAATACGCAAATCGCGGTGCGCGCTGACTCCGCGAAGCGAGCGGCCTCTTTCGAAGCGAATTCGAGAGAGTTGTAGCGGTTCAGGATGGTCAGAATGTCGGCATGCGTGACGCCGTTGAAGGCACGGTCGTGCAGCACGGTTTCGATGTGACGGCGCTCGGCGGGCGTGCAGCGATCGAGCGCGTGAATCACCGCCATGGTGGCTTTGCCTTCGCGCAAATCGCTGGCCACGGGCTTGCCGAGGACGCTTTCGGTTGCGGTGAGGTCGAGCACATCATCGACGATCTGGAAAGCCATTCCAAGGTCGCGGCCATATTGTCCCAGGCGTTCTT
>JBELAC010000054.1:0-22479 GCA_049509215.1 Terriglobales bacterium | reverse complement strand
CGGCGGCTGAGATCGAAAGGTTATTCGTCGGCTGTGCTGAAATAAACGCCTGCGAATCCGACAGGAACACAAAACTGAAAACCTCTGTTCCAATGTCGGTATCGTTGTTTGGGTTCAGGGTGATCGTTCCCCGCCCATCGCTGCCCAGGAAATAACCGCTGCCCGACGCAATAATTCCGTCCTGCCTGGTGACCAGCAGTCCGGTCGCAGGATCGGCGAAATTCACCGTCTGCTCTCCGCCCGTCACATCTCCCTGTCCATCCAGAACCACGACGCCGGCAAATTCATAAGGGTTGAAACTAGAGTCAACGCCTGAAGCCTGCAGAACATAGGTTCCGGCAAGCGTGTTGTTAAACGTTGTTACTGTGATTGGCGCGACCGCATTGTCGGTGTTATTCGCCGTGGAAAGCGCCACTATCTCCACAACCATGCTGTTGGAATTAAGTGACGCCGGCGCATTATATGTAATTGGACATCCGCTGGCCGTGTGCTTCGACGTGTCGCTTGTGCAACCGGACCCGGCATTAGCCGGAACGCTAAAGCTTCCGCAAAGTCCCTGCTGGTTCTTCGGGTCCACGGAGCACGTCAGACTCCAATCCACTCCCTCGTTACTGGAGTCGTTCGAAACAACTGCGATCACATTCTCCGAGAAACTGACCGCCACAGTCGGGGCAGGCTGCGGCGAAAACGCGACCGTGATCTGAGTCTGCACCGGCGGAGGGGGGTTCTGCACGTTCGCGGTGCTTCCCCCGCATCCGGCCAATCCTGCACTCAGTACCGCCGCCAGAAGAAAGAGAATCCATCGTGTAATTGCCACCGTCCACCTCCAACACTCGATATGCCCCATCTTCTTCTCGCTCCGTCTCCACTCATGAATCGTCTTCCAACTTGTACAGGCTTGTTTGTGAACCTACTGCCCGGTGCCA
Organism: Terriglobales bacterium; assembly: GCA_049509215.1. Lineage (GTDB taxonomy): Bacteria > Acidobacteriota > Terriglobia > Terriglobales > Acidobacteriaceae > Acidiflorens. The sequence goes on along the minus strand of JBELAC010000054.1, from coordinate 21,553 downwards.
CGCAGATAAATGGTTTGCGGGAAGTTGTTTGGTTCAGGTGAGTAATTAATCGTCAAGCTTCCAGGCAGGAATCCCGTCGCGCTCGGCTTGAATGTCACGGTCAACGTGCAACTACTCCCGGGAGCTAAGGTGACCGGGCAGTCGTCGCTTTCCGCATAATTGCCCTGCACCCCGATCGTACCCACGAACGTCACCGTTTCAGGGCTCACCACCGTCGGGTCGTTAAGCAAAGTAATCTGCATCGCGCTACTGGTCTTGCCGACCGTCTGGATGCCGAAATCCAGCCCGGCGCCGGGCGACATCCGAAGCGGACTCGCTGCGTTCGACCTCAATTCCACCGGAAAACGGCCGCTATCAATCTCGCAATCGGTCGTCACCGCCCCGTAGCATTGCACGGTGTTCAACTCCAGAAAATAATCCAGCCCGTTCCCGATGTTCGTCTGCGGTTGGGGCACATACGAAACCTGAATGCTGCATGAGGTCTGCGGCGCCAGCATCGTGCCCGTGCAAGTGTCCCCGGAAATCTGGAAGTTGGCCAATGAAGTCTGCGGGTCGCTGTCACAACGGTACGTGATCGAATCAGGCGTCGTGTTGAGGTCAGGCTGTATCTGATACACGTCATTGCTCACGACTTGTAAGCCCGCAACCGGACTGTTCGCCACTCGCGGCGAGGGCAGCGTGTTATGGCTGTTACCATTCTGATTTTTACAGGGCGCGCCGCTCAGGATTTGCAATGGGTATGCACTGTTATTCGTGAATGAAACGGTTTGCGGAAGACTCGCTTCGCCGCCCGTATCCGAGAGAGTTGGCTGTTGCTCCGCGCCAAAATCAAGCTCTGGTAGCGACGGAACGATCGCGCTGACTCCCAGGCCCGTCACCGGAACCGCAAAACTCTTGTCGTTATCTGGACTGGCCGGGGTGTTGACGATCAACTGGGCGCTCAGACCGAATGGACACCACTCCGGTGCGGCTCCATCAAGCGTCGGGGACGAAGCGGGATACGGCAACCATGGACACGCTTGCTGCGGAGAAAACGAAACGGTGATCGTGCACGACTGCGCCGAGTTCAGCGAGAAGGGCTGGCCATTCGACGCCACTCCCCCCGTTCCGCAATTATCCGTCTCCGCAAAGTTCGGCAAACTATTGAAATCGCTGGGCCCGTTGAAGTCACCGCTGTTGTAGGTGAAAGTCGCGGTCAGATTGTTCAGCGTAGAGCCGGAGCTATTGGTCAGCGCAACCGTTTGACTCGTCGCCGGCGTTCCCAGCAGTTGTACGGGAAAATCCAGAAACGCCGGCGACAGCGTGATCGGTTCATTGCAAGCCGTCGTATTATTCAATCCCAGGCAGATATCGCCATAGTCGCCTGCGGTAACTGTGCTACTCAAACTGCCGGGACAAGTCGGTTTCGCAGCCACCAGGTAATTCGGCTGAGCGCCGTGTAGGATGTATCCGCCACTTACCGAATCAAACGTCATCTGATTCACGCCAGTACTTCCTAGCGATCCGGCTGGTTCGCCAAACTGGCCCACTACTGCTCCATTGAGCCCGATAAGTTGCAAGATCACGGTATTGCCGCTTATCTGCCCATTGACAGACGCGGTGGCAAAGCACGGATAGTCGCTTAGGTTGGTTTGCTGGTTCAGAAACGTTAATGTGCCGGTAACTGTCGCGTTGCTGGCCCCTATGTTGACGCCCTGACTAAGTGACCCGGTCACCGCGAACTCTTGGTTACTAAGTCCGGCGCTTCCGCCGGTACTGTGAAAACTCCCCTGCACCGGTCCTGTAAGCGGAGGGACAAGCAGCGCGCTCCATGCCGACCCTCCAGCCGGCGTAGCCAGCCCGCAACTGGTAAAACCTGTAGCCGTGCCGCCAGGCGTCACAAAGCCGGTTTGACTCATGATCTGCCCGTTGGAACCCACGGCCCCTTGCAGCGTGATGGTTTGTGATGAGGCCGCTACCGTGAGACTCACAGTCTGGCCGGAGATCGTCCCTGTGATCGGGGCCGTTCCGCTGTCGCACACCGCATAAGTATTGCCTTCTCCTGAAACAGGTCCGGAGAACGAGTAAACCACTTGGCCCGTCACCGAGGCATTGTTTTGCAACAGAAAACCGCCTTGTACTCCATAGAGCGCTCCTGCCGGATATTTCCCGCTCGTGTCGGGATTGGTCAACGAGAACTGCCAATTACCCGCAATCCCCTCCGTGGTCTGCGAACCGCCCGAATTACTGCCCCCGCATGCGGAGAGCATACCCAACATCGCCGCGAGCAGAATAATCGCTACGTCTGACGCGTACTGTCCGCATAACCGCGGCACCCCATTCTTCCGGTGCGGCGTCTGTTCTTTATTCAATCTCTGCATAATGCTCCAAATCGCGGGGAGTGATGCTCGCATCGGACGCGCCCGCAAGAGTCTCAGAACTTGAAGCCGAAGCCTCACTGCCGCCGGATTCCGTCCCGGTGATCGGCACCGTAAACGCCAGATCGTTGTCCGCGCTCACGGGACTGTTTACTGTCAGCGTCGCGGTCAGCGGAGACGAGCACTGCGCCGTGCACGTCGGGGCAAACGTAATCTTGATCACACAAGAGAATCCCGCCAGCCCAGACGCTTCTGAAGTCAGATCGAAAGGCTGGCCTTGCGAAGGAGCACCATTCGCGCCGCAATTGTCGGTCTCCTCAAAATTCGTCCCGCTCGCGCCAGTGTTGGCGAGCACAACCGTCAGACCATTCAGCGTCGAATTCGACACGTTTTCGATCGTGACTGTCTGCGACGAACTGTTGCCAACTTTCGACGATGGGAAACTGAGAGCAGTTGGAGTCAACGTGATCGGTTCCGTGCAGGGGTTTGTGCTATTTACCGCCAGGCAGATATTTCCGTAGTCGCCAGCGTTCGACGCGTTATTTAGACTTCCCGGACAGTCCGGCGTGGCTACCATATAAGTGGGTTGCGCCCCTTGAAGCGCAAATCCGCCTGTGACTGAGTTATAAAGCAACGGATTAATCCCAGTACTATTGAACGATCCAATAGGTTCGCCCATCTGACCGATCACCGAACCGTCCGATCCAGTAATCTCCAGGATCAACATATTTCCACTTATCAGGCCACTTACATTCGCCGAAACCAGGCACGGATAGTCGCTAACATTGGTCACCGGGTTCAGGAAGGTCAGCGTTCCAGTCACGACAGCGCTGCCCCCTCCAGTGTTCGCCCCTTGCGTCAGTCCACCCGTCACCAGGAAGTCCTGATTGATCAATCCAGCGCCGCCGCCCGTACTGTGGAAGCTACCTTGTAATGCTCCCGTGACCGTTGGCACCGAAGCCGCGCTCCATTGCAGTCCGGCCTGCGCGGTGCCGCAAGGCGAACCATCGCCCGCCGTGCCGGCCGTCGACGTGTAAGTGCCCGACATCGTAAAACCATCGAGACTTAACGTGCCGGTGAAGGTAAACGTTTGCGTGCCCGCTATTGCTGTCAGCGTCCAAACTCCGCTGCTGTTTTTCGATCCCGTAATCGTGGCTGATCCCGTATTGCACGGAATCGTGAGCCCCGGCAGCGACACAGAGTAAAACGCTCCGCCTGTCACGGATGTGCCGCTCTGAATCAGAAACCCACCCTGAAGGCCGCCTTGGAATGAACCATCCGGTGGCGCAGCGACTGTGAATTGCCAATTGCCGGTGATCGTGGTTGGGTACTGGATCACTCCGGTTGTTCCGGTGCTGCCCCCACACCCCGTAAGAGTGACCGTTGCCATCAGCATCGCGACCAGCAGACTCGTCACATACAATCTGCGACACCAGCGTCGTTTCCGTTGGTGGGACGCCGCGAATTGTGCTCGATCGTAAGTCATCAGTGTCTGCATTTTGTCCACTTAGAAGCCCAGCTTCAGGCCAAACTGAATGGTCCGCGGCCGGTGTGCGTCGAGCGGATGCAAGAATGAAGCGCCAGTCACGCAATCGGCTCTGCTTCCTTTAAAGCCCGCGGAATAAACCGGTCCCGCATAGCAACTCACAATGTTGTTTCCCGTACTGCCCGGGTTGTCGGGATCGTAAATCCTGAACTGGGTGTGATTGAAAATGTTGAAGGCTTCGGCGCGGAATTCCAACGTCCCCGACTCCATAACCTTGAAATGCTTCAAAAGCGCCATGTCGAAATTTATCCGGTGCGGATTGTTCAAATAGTTGCGTCCCGCATCTCCGAACGTCAGACCGCGCGGCGCCACAAACTGCGATGGATTGCCAATCAATGGTCCAAAGCTCTTCGAGTTATTCAGTGGCGCTTCCAGCCCTTTCGCCAGGTCTGGATAAGATGCCGCGATGCCGAGTCCGCTCGAGACTCCTGCGTTATCTGTCAGCGAAATGCCGGTGTTGCCCGCGCTGTTGATGACCGTAAATGGCGTGCCCGACTGGAAGAGCGTGACCCCCGACAGTTCCCAGCCTTCAAGCAACTGAGTCGCCAGAGCCGAACAACAAGTCGACTTAGGCGTCGCCGTGGCATCCGGCTTGCTGTCATTGGCCCAGTCGAGGAAGCTGTGGAAATCCTTCAACGGTAGCTTGTAGACATAGCTGAAATTCATCAGATGGCGACCGTCGAAACTTGAGCTGGCGCGGTTCTCTGCGAGGTCATACGAATTCACCAGCACTGGGTCGCTTCGGTCCGAAGCATCGTCAATCGAATGACTATAAGAATAAGAGAGCCCGAGCGTCAGCGGCCCGCTGCTATGTCGCATCGTGCCCTGAAACGCGTGATAGCTCGAATTGGCGACGTTCTCCAACGAAAGCACACGTCCCAGCCCCGGGTAAGGCCGCCCAGGAAGAGAATTGACGTTGGGAATGTTTGGATTGGTACACGCTGCCTGCAAGTACGTGTAGGCTGTCACCTCGCCGGGCTTTGGCGGCGGCGACACCATCGTCCCATCCTGAAGCAGAAATGGCGTGCTGCCGTCGCCCGGGTTCCCATTGTAATTCGGCGGCGCTACCGTGCAGTCCGTAATCGTCAGTGGTTCGTTCGGGCCAAACGGGTTTGCGCCGGTAAACGGATGCAACTGGTTCAGCTGCCGCTCAACCGTCAGATGCGTTCCCTTACTTCCGACATAGGCGACATTCACGACAACCGACTTATGGAGTTCGCGTTGGATTCCGAAGCTCCATTGCTGAGCGTAAGGCCAAGTTGCCTTCGCAGGAATTGCGGTCACATCGAGCGGGAACACCGAACCGGCCGGCGGTGGAGTGCCTCCCAGCGGGCTTGAGCACGCGGTGTTCGTCGGGTCGAAAGCCGCCCCATAGCCGACGTTTCCGATGCACGTATAGCTCACCGGAAGTGGCTGCGTCATGCTGAGCACAACCGGCGCGCTTGCTTCCAACGAACCAGTGTTCGCCTCATTGCCGGTGCCATGCTCGAAGAAAATACCGTATCCGCCACGAACCGACGTCTTGCCATCACCCCACGGGTCCCATGCAAACCCAACTCTCGGCGCCGGATTGATTAAGTGTCCCTTCATACAACTCGAGGACGTCCCCGCACTTACCCCGCACTGCACCAGACCCAAATCACTCACCACTCCGGGATCCAGTGCAAATGTCGTCGGATTGAACGCCACCGGTACGGAGCCCGCCGTCTTATCCAGCAATTCTCCATAAGTCGTATCAACGCCAAATCGCGTAGAGTTGAAACGCGTTGGCTCCCAGTTCCAGGCGTTCTTGTTTTTCTCGGAGTACGTTCCAAACAGACTGATCCGTACTCCGAGGTTGACAGTAAGTCGCGAAGTTACTTTCCAATCATCCTGAAAGTACGGCTCGGCAACCTGATACCGCTGATAGTAGCGAGACTTCGCGGAATCCTGCGTGAAGCTCTGAATGAATCCTGATGGGTTCCCGCGCGGGTTCGCATCGGATTCAATCAGGAAATCGGCGAAAGCGTTCCCCGTGCTATGCGCGAGATTGCTGAACGTCAGTACCCCCTGCGTGTCACCCGACGCCGCTCCAATCGCGTTGTTGTCCTGATTGCGCTGCGAATACGCGTATTGCGCCCCGAATTGCAGCGTGTGCTTGCCCATCGCCTTGCCAATATCGTCACGAATCGCATAAGTCGGATTGGTGTGGCCCCACGGCATATAAGATGGATCCGCCGCGAATCCCCTGCCCCCATAGGCCGCATTCGTGCCCAACAGGTTGACCCCCGGCATCTTTCCGCCAAAGCCGTTATTAAATATGTATCCAATCGCGCATTGCGGGAAGCCCGTCACGGGGTCGACACTCAGTGAAGGATTGCACTGTCCCGGGGCCGAGGGGTCCGGCACCAGCGGTTGATCGATTTCCGGATTGCGCTGGAACTGCGCTCCTCCCGGCCCATTCTGGTCCGTCAGCGTAATATTGGAGTTCACATAGCTGACCACAATATCGTTGATCAGCGTCGACGAAATTGTGTTCGTGAAATGTCCAACCAGGCTGAGGCCGGGACCGAAGAATCGATTCTGAATCGTCGGGAACGTATCCTGCACAATTCCCCACTGAGGCGTCAGTACCGACGTATCCCACGAGTCGTGCAGGTAGCGGAACGAAAGCTTCCACTTATCGTTCAGTATGTGGTCAATGCGAAACAATTCCTCCCGCCAGTAAGTGGAAGGCGACACGGCAGCGTTATAGCAGCGATTCGGATCAGCCGGATCCGGCCCAGCCGCATTGAAATTCGCGACACTGAAATTGCACCCATAGGGAGCATTCGGCAGCGGTATCAGATTCGCGTTTAAGATCTGCTCCGCGTTCTTATCTACGCTGACCGTCCCCAGAGTAATCGGTCCTTGCAAATGCGGAAGCGGGATAGGAACCCCCGGGATCGACTGTACCGAAGGGCAGTCCGGGTATTGCCCTCGGGAAAACGTGCCCGAGTTCAATGGACACACGTCGCTGAAGTCGAAGTCCTGATAAACCAGCCCAGTGCCCGGGTCCGTCTGTAGGTTTTTCTGCACCGTTCCCTGCGACGAGAGAATCAGCCCACGCTCCTTCAATCCCGGCACAGCCTGGTTGTATTCCGTCGGTGTCTTCTCCAAGCGAAACTCTTCCGAATAGAAGAAGAATGTCTTATCCTTTTTTGTGTTGAACATCCCCGGTATGTACAGCGGTCCGCCAATCGTACCGCCAAAGTCCTGCCGCCGATAAAGAGGAGCTTTCGTCCCGAACGTCTGCCCTCCTTCAAGCTGTCCCGGAAGTGGCGGGGTCGTATACACAACGTCGAAGTAATTTCGCGAATTGAATGCTTCGTTACGGATAAAGTCGTAGATATTGCCGTGCCACTTAGGCGTTCCGGCCTTAGTAGTTACCTGCACCGTGCCCGACGCCGTCCGCCCATACTGAGCACCATAATTCGAAGTCAGTACCTTCACTTCCTGGATCGCATCCAGGCTCGGATAAACCATCAGGGTGCTCGACGCGCCGTTCAATCCTGTATTCAGCACGTCGCTGCCGTCCACTTCGAAGGTGTTGTACTCGACGCGGCCGCCGTTCACGCTGTACTTCACGCTTCCCACGACGCCAACCTTTGCTTCATCCTGTCCAGTCTGGTTGCTGACGCCCGGAGCGAGCGCAATCAGCTGCGTAAAATTGCGCCCATTGAGTCCGATCGAGACAACCTCTTTTTGCGTGATCGTTCCGGAGACAGTCGAACTTTCCGTCTCTACCTGACCAATCCCGCTCGCTTCTACATTCACTTCCTCGGTCTTCGCCTTCGCCGGCTGGAGCGAGGCATCCATCGTCAATTCCAGGCCCGCGGTCACTGTGAGGTTGTCGAACACCTGGGGAGCGAAATTTGCCGCCGATATAGTCAGCGTGTAGGTTCCTGGCGCAACGCCGGTAAGCGTGTAAGCGCCCTTGTCGTTGACTGAACTTTCAATCTTCTGTCCATTGGCACTCGTCAGCACCGCTTTTGCATCGGCCACGACTGCCAGTGTTTGATCAGTAACTGTTCCTCGGATCGTGCCCTTATCTCCAGACGCAGATGTCTCTGGCGTCGAACTAACCGGTTCCACCTCGGGCGCTTTTGGCTTGGTGCTGCCCGGCACAAGCGACGCATCAAGCGTCAAATCCCCACCAGGTTTCACGTTAAGGCTGTCGAACACTTTATCTTCAAAGCCCGCCGCCGATATAGTCAGCGAATAAGTCCCGGGCCAAAGTGAGTCCAGCGAGAACACGCCCTTGTCGTTGACCGGTATAAGAAGCTTGATGCCCGCCGCGCTCGTCAATACCACTTCCGCCTCGGGCATTGCGGCATTTCGTTGATCGGTGATCGTGCCGTGAATTGCACCTTTGCCGCTATCTCCAGCCTGCTGTGCTTGCGCAATAGCACATGAAAGCCCAAGCAGAATAAGGACTAGTACACGAATGGCGCGCGTAGAAACATGATGCGCAGACAAAGGCAAACGTATCGCTCCAGAGTACTTATGATTTCGCTTGCAAGGGCAAGCGCGGATTGTACACTCCGGGTCAAAGCCCCAAGGTTAAAGGAGTGTGAAAATTCGTTGTCGGTGTTTTCCTCTCAGGAAGATAGGCTCCCTAACATCCTGCCGCGATCGACTCGTGTCTCCGAATCATTCGCCGCCGGCGACAAGTGAGAGTAGGAAATGAAGAAGTCGAAAAAACTTTCACACTTATATCCGCGCATGTCACACGGCGTCAGTACGTTAAAGAATATTCACGAACTTGTCACATTAGCTTAATATTTTCCGTCCACCTACCGGATAAACTTCGCGTGCTATTCAAAGCTGCGCTGCGGTGAGTTGCTATGTGCGGATCGGTAATGCACGCAGCAATCGACGGAACGGCCTTCGAATCATCACCGGATTCGCTGGCGCTAAGACTTTACTGCGTGTGGCGAAGTGCCCATGTGCAACAAGAGAGTCCAAAAAACAAATTGAGAGGATCAACTACTATGTCGCGTACAAAAGTTTTGTTCGCAATTCTGTTGTTGGCTGCAGTTGCCTCCATTGTGCCGCAGGCACAGGCAACCACAGTTGAACTGACAATTGCGGGATCTTCCGGTGTGTGGCAGGCACTGGCCATCGGTACCTACAACTACTGCGGCGGCGCAGCGGCCGGTTGCGGCCACTGGACCAGCGCTTCCAACTCCATCAACCTCACCGACTCGCGCGTTTCTCCAGTCGTCGTCGATCCCGGTACGCTCTGGGTCGTATGGAGTTCCGGCGGCGCCAAGGTGTGGTCTTTCGAAAAGGTTGACACAGTCGTGGGCAACCGCTGCTACTTCGCGCAACCCGCCTGCAGCGTGAACGGAACGCTGACGAACCTTTCCGGTAGCGGAACTCAACAGATCTCGTCCGTTCTCTGGGGCGCTGATCAGGCTCTGCCTTCCGCCGTACAGTCCTTGTTCACCAGCGGACAACTGGTAACCGCTGCCGCGTCCGACATTCGTCCCGAAGATGCAAACTTCGCGGCCTGCCGCGCAAACTCCATCCTCGGCGCCGGTTCGAACGGCGGCGCATCCAGCGACGGCCTCGACGGCCTGGGCTACAACTCAGTGAACGCTGCTGGCGCTTGCCCGGCCAACGGCCTCGGCCAGTCCTCTGGCGCTTATGAAGGAACTCCGATCAAGAGCGCGTATCCCAGCAGCACCTCGGTTGCCAACGTCCTCGCCTTTAACATCAAGGGCGTTGACCCCATCAGCGGCACGAAAATTCCCACCTTCACCGCTGTGCCCATCGGTGCTTATCCGATCGTGTTCGTCATGGAGCGCGATAAGGGTCAGCTCACCAATCTGACCAACGTCACCGAGCAGCAACTGCAGCAGGCCTTCTCCGGCACGAACTGCGACGCGAGTGCGTTCGGCCAGCCTGCCGGCTCGATCGGCATCTACCTGCGTGAGCCGTATTCCGGAACCATGAACGCAACCGAAGCCACCGTATTCCGCCAACCAACCGTCTATCCCTCCGCCACTGGTTTCAGCGGCGTTCTGGGCATTAGCCAGGAAGCGAACGTGGGCAGCAACAACCCCCTGAACAATCAGTCGGGAACTTGCTTGAACGGTCTCGGCGGCCGCTACCGCGGCGTCGGCACCGGTGAAATCATCAACTGGGTCAAGGGCTCCGGCTCTATCCTCGGCACCGACGGCATCGGCTACACGTTCTTCAGCTACGGCAACGTTAGCAAACTTGCTAACAACCCTGCTTACGGCTACGTAACTCTTGATAACGTCGATCCGATCTTTGCCTCTTACGGACCGCAGAACTCCACCGGCCTCGGACATGATCCTGGCCAACCCGCCTCTGCTGGCACTTTGCCGGCTGCGGCGAACCTGCCTTCGTCCTGCAGCAGCGCATTCCCCTGCCCCGAGAACAAAATCTGGGCTGGCGGACTCTCGTTCCCGAACGTCCGCAACGGTACCTATCGCGCATGGTCGCTCATCCGTCTGGTTTCCAGCGGAACCGGCCTCACCGCCGCCAAGAACCTGATCAAGGGCGCGCAAGCCTCCGCGGTCTCCGAAGTTCCTGACTTCGTTCCGTACGTGAAGACCACGTCGGGCGGCATCACCGACCCGGGTCTGTTGATCGTGCGTTCGCACTATCAGCAGTACGACGGCGCAGGCACTTTCCTCGGCGCTGCTCCCGTCAACAAGCCCTCGGCGGATCAGGGCGGCGACCAGGGTGGAACCATCCTCCCCTGCGCTTCGACGACAACCTGCTCGACGACCACACAAGAAGTCAACGGCAACCAGGGCCTGCAGACACGGCCGTAGTTGTTTCGTTCATCCTCCGAATACAGATGGCGGGCCGGTTTCATGGCCCGCCCTTTGTTTGTGTCCTTATCCTTCAGCACGCATCGCCGCCAACAATCGAGCGGCTGATGATCAACCCAACGCAGTCACAGAATATTAATCTTGATCAGATAACCTTATGATTTGCTGCCTCGGCTTTTCGGGGCGGGAATCGAATCCAAATCCGGGACCGACGATGTTCAATTCGCTTTCATCGAAATCCATAAGGGCGCTTGCCTTCGCCATTGCACTTTTATTCATGCCGCGGTTTACGCCCGCCCAGATCACGTCCACGTCCTCCACTCCTCCACTGGCCGATCCTTCCGACACTCGCTTCAAAGACGTTCACGAGGATTGGACCACCCCCGCGCTGACCACGAGCCACTTACTGCCCGTTCGTCCCATGGCAGGGTTTGTCGATCAAAAGGCCCAATACACCGTCGAACTCCTTCGTCTTCAGTGGAGATGGGGAGATCCCGTTGACGTTTATATAATGCGGCCCAAGGGGCCCAAAAGGCCGCCCGTGATCTTGTATCTCAACGGATATCCCAGCGACACCGACATCTTCAGAAACGACGACTACGAAGATCTCGTCACCAAGAATGGCATCGCCGCCGTCGGCTTCGTCTCCGGTCTCACCGGACAGCGCTACCACGACCGTCCCATGAAAGAGTGGTTCATCAGCGAATTGCAGGAGTGCCTGGCCACTTCGGCCCACGACATCCAAATGGTCCTTAATTATCTCGCCTCCCGCGGCGACCTCGATATGGACCGCGTCGGCATGTTTACCCAGGGTTCCGGAGCCAGCATCGGGATCCTCGCGTCCGCCGTCGACCCTCGCATCAAGGTGATTGAAGCCCTCGATCCCTGGGGCGATTGGCCAACCTGGATGGCAACCTCTCCATTCGTTCCCAAGGACGAGCGCGATGCCTACGTCAAGCCGGATTATCTCAAGAAAATTTCGACACTCGATCCTGTCGACTACCTCCCGAAAATTCAAGCGAAGAAATTCCGCCTCGATAACGAACTCTTCGACACCGTCACCCCAAAATCCTGTCGCGAGAAAGTTCGCGCCGCCGCTCCTTCCGGCTCCGTGATCGAAATCTACAAATCAATGGACGATTTCAAACCGGCCTTCCAGGACGGCAAAAACCTGGACTGGATCGGTGAGCAACTTCGCGCCCTCCCCAATCCCGATCCGAAGAGCGGTCCGGCAACAACGCATCCCTAGCAGGCTGCGGAAAAAGTCTCTTTCGATCGGGAATCGTCACCTCAGCGGCTGAAGCCGCATTCAAAACAAAGTGGTTATCGCAGCGCTGAACCGCTGCGCCACCCAAAATCAAACACAAAATTGAGTTTTTCCGCAGCCGGCTAGAGTGTCTTCTCATAAGTCCGAGGAATTGATCGCTTCAATCTGTAGAACTGGTGCCAGTAGAACTGGCGCTAGCGGTGTGTTTTGAAAGGGCGCGGCTTCAGCCGCGCCGCTCAAACCCGCCAAGAATATGGGCTTTAGTCCCTGAGGTCGGAGGCGTGCCCGCTCGGCCCTCACGCCATCAATTAACCCTCCTTTAACACTGACGCAACATTGCTGCAACAAACTCCTTTTACTGTTGTGCTTACCATCCGGCTTTTCCCGCTTTCCATGTATTCATTGGAGACGATCGATAATCCGCGCCCGCCCGATCTCATTTACGTCGTCGAAGACGACGTGGATGTCTCTCGCCTGATCGAGCACAACTTGCGCGGCGCGGGCTATGAGGTCTCGACATTCTTCTCCGGTGCGCCGGTAGTTGTCTCCGCTGCCAATGCCCCGCCCTCGCTCTTTCTGCTCGACATCATGCTGCCCGGCATCAGCGGCTTCGACCTCTGCCGCCAGATTCGCCAGCACGAACAACTCGGCAAAACGCCCATCATCTTTCTCTCCGCACGCACTCAGGAGCCGGACCGCCTTCAGGCCTTCGACGCCGGCGGCGACGGCTACATCACCAAGCCCTTCAGCCCGCGTGAACTGATTGCCCGCGTCCGCAACGTTCTTCGCACGCAGAAAGAAGCTCCCAATCGCGAACTCATCGAAGTCGGTGAATTAGAGATCGACGCGGTTTCCATGACCGTCCGCATTCAGGGCAAGACCGTCCCGACCACGGTCCGCGAATTCCGGCTGCTCGAATATCTCGCGCGTCACCGCGGACGCGTCTTCACCCGCGACCACCTGCTCGATGCTGTGTGGAAAGAGGGCTCCTTCGTCACCCCGCGCTCAATCGACGTATTCGTGCGCCGCCTGCGCGAAAAAATCGAACACGACCCCCGCCACCCTCGCTACCTGAAAACCCTGCGCGGAATCGGCTACCGCTTCGAAGCCGGCCGCTGATACCCGGCAGGGAATTTTCGAATACCTGCGCTACCGTGGAAGAGCAGCCCTTTCGGGTCACGAAAGCGGCTCAATCCCCGAAACTTTCCACTGACGCTTCCACTCGCCCCGCCGGTCTGCCGCTTATCCGCGCCAGCCACAAACTCCCCAGCGACATCGCTCCCAGCAATCCCACGCATCCCGGCCATCCCTTCCACCGCCAGAACCAGTCCGTCAGGGTCGCCCCGACACTTCCTCCCAGGTAATAGAACGTCACGTATAGTCCCGCTGCTGATGACCGCGCCCGCCCGGCGATCGCCCCCGTCTGCACCGTCGCGGCTGCCTGCGCGATAAAAACGCCTGAAGAGAAAATGGCCAGCCCCGCAATCACCGCCGGCAGCGATTTCACCAGCGTCAGCAGTAATCCCGCGATCATCATCGCGCAATAAAAGAATGTCGTTTGTCGAAATCCGAAACGATCCAGAAACCGTCCCGATTGCGGCGTGACCACCACTCCCAGCAGATACACAAAGAAGATACTGCCCAGTTGGGCCGGGTTCAGCCGGAACGGCGCTGCCGCCAGGTAGAAGTTCGCATAGGTAAAACATCCCACCAGCGCAAACAGCACGCTTGCGCCCATTCCGAAGTTTGCCAGCAGCCTCGCATTGCGCAGATGCCGCTTGGCGTGATCCACCACCTCTCGCACATCTTCAGCGCGCACAAAATTCTTGGCCAATGGCAGCCAAGCTCGCACGATCACCGCCCCCACTAAATTCAGCGCAGCCAGCACAAGAAAAGTCACCCGCCAGTGCCAGTGCGCCGCAACCATGCCGGAAATAAACCGCCCCAGAAATCCGCCCAGCACCGTCCCCGCGACATATGACGACATCGCCTTCCCAACGCCGCGTCCCGCCCACTCCTCGTTCACATAAGCAAGGATGACGGCGATCACCCCCGGCACAAACAGCCCCTGCGCGAAGCGCCAGAAAATCAGCGCGCGCAAACTCGTCGACGTCGCGGCCAGCGCCGTGGGAATCGTCAGCAGAAACAACGACGGGACGATGACTTTCTTTCGTCCTCGCCGCTCCGCCACCATGCCAATCAAAGGAGCAGTCAGCGCCGTCGCAAATATGGTCGCGCTGACCGTGAAGCTGACTTCCAGTTCCGATGCGTGAAAAATCTGCCGCAGCAGCGGCAACAAAGGCTGCGTGCTGTACACGTTGAGAAACGTGCACATCCCCGCCAGCATCGTCGCAACGGTCGTCTTATCGATCTTTCTCAAGAAAAACAGAAAACTCCTGCCCTCTCGATGATATGCGAAGCAGGCGGGAAGCAAGAAAGAGGAACGTGAGAGATCGGGATGTTTTCAACCCCGAGCGGGACTCTACATTCCCGGATATCTACCAAAGAACATCAGCAGAACATCGATCGAGTCCGAGACCCCATGCGCGACGATCGGAACTGCCAGATTGCGCCCTGTCCGCAGATAAATCAGCCCCAGCAAAAGCCCCATCAGGCCTTCATCGATGATCCCGGTCGCGCCCTGGTACGCGTGCGCAAATCCAAAACCCACGTGGACCACAATCAAACTCACCGCCCACGCCGCTCGCGTACGATTCAACAGATCGGCGACCCGGTTCATCAGGTAACCGCGATACACCATCTCCTCGCCGAAAGCGGCCAATATCCAGCTCGCCACCAGTGCTAAGAAAGTCCATTTCAAATTTCCATGCAGAGCGCGAAATGTATCCAGATCCGGCTGCTTACCCAGCCATTTCACGAGCAGCGGTTGGGTGATGAACAGTTCCAGCCCTTCCATCACCACGCCGGCCGCAATCCCGAGGCTCAGCGTGATTTTCCAGCTCTTGTAGAGGGTCAGCCCGACGCCCCGCCAGCCGATTTTGCGTGCCCGCAGCGAGATCCATCCGAGCGCAACCAGCGCAGGAGTTTTGCTGAAGAAAATAAGATGTCGCGCATCCGCGACAAAAATCAGAATAACGATGACCAGTTCCGCGGCCGCCAACCATTTGCTTTGCCGCCAGCCTACTGGAGCATTCCCGCCCGTCGCTTCCCGCATAGCCCAATCCTCATTTTCAAAATTCAGTTGCGGCCCGGTTCAAATACGAGAAGCCCGAATCCTGCAAAAAAGTGGACGAAGGTCTTCCCTGGTGAACCGCCCCCTACGCGAAAAACCTGCCAGCCCAAGCTAAATTCGTCCAATCACTTCGCCCCGAATCAGCCCGCCTTCCGAAACTGCCGGGCACACCACAATCCAACCTCCGTCGTGAACAAACACAGGCCGCCTCCGACCAGCAATCCCAGCGGTACCATCCACCACCCCAGCACTTCCCTTCCGCCAACCGGCACTGGGCCAAACCCCAAGCGCAAAGAATAGTTATGAGGATCGCCGGGAAGAACCCACAATCCCGCGGTCTGCGGATGCATCGGTTTCAAAATCGCGGACAAAATGAACGACACACCCAAGACATAGCCGACGACGCATCCCAGCAAAACCCAAACTCCCGCGATGCTCAAACTCGCCCACCGCACCAACCCGCGAAACAAAAACACTGGAAACCAATTGCGCGCCGCACGCTCCAGCAGGTCATCCGTCATGTACTGCGCCGCGAGTTCGTCCGGCGTCCCTAGTCTCGCCAGCGCCCGATCAACCGCAGTCACGCTGCCATCTCCCTCCGACACTGCCTTCTCTAGAATGTGCCCGCGCAACTCCTCAATGATTTCGCACATATCTTCCGAACTCAGTCCGAGCAGCCCCTCACGCAGCTTCTCCAGATAAGCGTCCACTCGCTGTCGCGCCTCGCCCGAGAGCGTTTCGTCAGATCGCGTTGCACCCGAACCCGGTCCGCCCACCGTGCTCCCGTCCAGAATCGTCATCTCACTTCTCCTTCCCCGGCTTCTCCTTCGCAAGCGGAGCCAGCAGCTTGCTCAGGCTCGACGAGAATGCCGACCATACACGTGCCATCTCCATGGCGCGCTGCTTGCCCGCCGCCGTCAACCAGTAGTACTTTCGCGGATGTCCGCCACCCGATTCGACCCACTCCGACTGCAGCAGCCGCAGCGATTTCAGCCGGCTCAACAACGGATAGACTGTCCCCTCTGACACGATCATGTCCGATCCGCTCTCCAGCCGCCGCAAGATCTCCAGCCCGTAAAGTCTTCCGTTCCAGAGCGAAGCGAGAATCGCCAGCTCCAGGCACCCTTTGCGGAGCTGCGCCTCCCATTTGTCCGACGGCTCAGGCTCGCCCGAGTCTCCACGGATCATTTCGCTCCCCATTATTTTTATACTATGTATTACAAGGTATCATGCAGTCAAGCACAATCGCCCAGTACTATGCATCCACGATTCGCGTATTCGCGGTTTATTTTGAAAAGGGCGCTGCTTCAAGCGCCGTAGGGGCTACCGAGTCAAACAAGGCCTTAGCCGCTGAGGAAAACTATAGGATCGGAAGAGACTTTCTCCGCAAACTCTTAAGCGGCGCTGCAAGCAAACAACGCGAATAATGCACTGTTCCGCCATGGGATATTGCGGCGGGCTTCGCTCACCATCGCAGCCCGACGGTCAGCGGCCATACCACCGTCTCCGTGTCGCTGTGATATGCCTTGTGATACCGGAATTCGCCATAAATCTTTGCGTTGTGCAAGTGGTTCAGACGATAGGTAATGCCCCCGCCAAAGTTGTAGCCTCCGGCATCTTTTGTAAACGTAGAGATCGTTTGCGGCGTTTGAATGCTCGGCGGATTACCGTTGCAATACACATCCCACCACACCCACGCCGGTTGGCAGGGACCGTAAGAAAGCGTTTCCTTGGTTGTCGATTCGGTCCGGCGATAGAAGCCCACACCAAAAATTCCATAGGCGCCAAACGGACCCCAATGATACGGCGCTCGCACGATCCCGTTCAGCGAGAACGAATCCAGCGATCCCGAATTACCGGGCAGGCCCTGCCGGTTACTCACGCTGGGTCGCAGGGTCAGGTCGTAGTACATGAACTCGCCGCTCAATCCGAACACGCGGCTCAGGTTCACTCCCGCGCCTCCCACACCGAAAAACGAGTTGCCGACAAGACTTCCAACTAAGCCGCGGCCGATGCCGTATCCTCCGCCGGCGTTGAAGTTATATCGTGGAAAGTTGTCCGCCTGGTCCTGGGCTAAGGCTGGCGCTACCGCAAGGGCAATGAAAAATAGCGTGCAAAAAGCGCGATTCCGCAATCTTGATCTCCTGTTTCGTAGGTCCATTTCGTGTAATTAGAAGTTTACTGCACTGGCGCTCTATTTATGATGCGCGGCGCAATGAAGTTTGCGACGCGTTCGAGAAAAAAGACTGGCCCGCAAACTCCGCAGATCAGGGCCGGTATTCTAGCCTCAGCGGCCGAGCCTCAAAGGTCTTGCCCTCGCAGCCCTGCGCCCAAGCGCGGTCTTTATGTTCAATGCCGTGTCGACGAACCAGAACGTTCCAGCTTCTTGCTCACAATCGGCCAGTATTCGCGCATCAGATTGCCACCAATTCTGGTAGCAATATCCAGCCCGTAGCGAAAAAACGTATCCCCCACGGTCCGATTCCGGTCCGGCCAGTACGCGTTTGCAAGCCCTTCCCCCAGCAGCGGTCCAGCCAATCCCGACCAGTTTGCCTGGTTGCGGCCATCGTCGGTGCGCGTGACAAACACCCGTTGAATCGAGTACTTCACTCCCTTGCCGAATCCTGGATGCCTCTGCGGAAAGAATCGCGGGTCCTGATGCAGCGCCGAGGCCAGAATAAACGTTCCGAAGAATTCCCCGGAAGCCCCGCGCGCCAGCGAGCTGCCAAACCGATCGCCATACGCTCCCCACCCCTGGCCCCAGCCAGTCGGAGAATTGCTCGCCTGGCCCACCGCCGAACCGACCACCGACCACAAAACCGTATGCACCGAAACGCTGTTGTCCACAAACAGCTGGAATTTCTGCCCTGTCGTCAGCTTCTGCGTGCTGGCCGCAATGTCGGGAAACACGATTGATTTCCGATCCAGCAGGTTCAACATTTCCACCGGCATCTTCGCCGCGTCTGTCACCTGGTGCGCCAGAGTCTCGGGAGGCTTAGCACCTTCCTGGCCCCCTTGATCGGGTGGCTTCGAACTCTGCTGACCAGGCTGGGTAGGTTGTTTTGGCGTGTCCTGCGCAACCGACGCGACGGCAAAGGTTGCCAGCAAAATCAACACCGTCGGCGCGAACACAGCAAGTCGAAGGAAAAACGTGGGTCTCGCACTTCCGGCAGCATACGTCTCAAGGACGCTTCGGCGATGGGACATCGCTTGAGATTACAGAATCCCATGCCAGACAGCAAACGCTTGCCCGCCATCGCTTTCCAGCCGAGCTATTTCTCCTGAATCGACTCGATATATCTGACCAGCCGGTTGATCCGCAATTGCGCACTGTCATTGTGTCCATGCGCCATCGTGCGGAAGATCGGTCCCCAGATCGGCATTTCCGGCGACCCATGTGCCGGCTTCCCAAACTCCCCGTCAACCGCTTCTTTCACCCGCATCTCCGGGAAAACGTCGTGATTCTTTTTTGCCAATTGCGTCAAATCCACCGGCCAAACCTTCAACTGCGGAGAAAACGGCCCTCCGCCTTTTCCGTCTGCCCCATGGCACAAAGCGCAGTAGGAAGAGTAGAGTTCCTTCCCAGTCATCGGCTCGGCACTCGCCGCCTGCTCGCCAGCCCGCGCGTAGGATGTCAGCGCAACCATCATCACCGCGCCGGCCATCGCCGCAACCAGCGTACAAAACACCAACGCGATCCCAATCCCACTCGTTCCTTTCCCAGGCATCGCAGTCTCCTTTCTGAATCCGCAACGTCCGCCTGCTTCGTGCAAACGGATCCTGCTCAAGCAATTTCATTTGCCAGGGTCAGCAGGTATTCCAGCAACTCCCCGGCCGTCATGCCCGCCTCAAGCAACTGGATCATCTGATCCATGCCAACGCCGACCCGCGCTCCCAAAATCACTGTTTTGGCCAGCGCCCGCTCCAGTACTGCGCGCTGCTCATCCGAAAGTGCTTCGCCGTTGTCGCTGCTTGTGTTCACGAAGAAACGCATCTCTTCCATCGGAAAAACTCCCAATGCAAGCAAACGTTTAGAAATTGCCGCTGATATTATGGTCGGTTCCCTCTGCCCTGGCTGTGACCAACCTTACCGGCAATTGTGACGAAATGGCCGCCTTCGTCAAGAAAAGCCTGGCCCTCTGCACCTGCGAACAACTGACGATGCGCAGAGAATAATCGCAAACTTTCGCACCACTGGCAGCAAGACCCGGCACGCTTCTGTTAGCCTCAGAACGCAATCTGCCAAAACATAACTTTATGAATACTCCCCGCCCTTCTCATCTCGACCTGCAAGCAACTGCTAAACAAATCATGCTCGCCCAAGGCTTCGAGCCCGATTTTCCGCCCGCCGTGCCGCAACAACTCGCGCAGATCAAAGCTAATCCACCGTCTCTCGCGCCATCTGCCGCCGTCCGCGATCTCCGCAGCCTCCTCTGGTCCTCCATCGACAACGACACTTCCAAAGATCTAGACCAGATCGAGGTCGCCGAACAATTGCCCAACGGCAATGTCAAGGTCATGGTCGGAATCGCCGATGTGGACGCCTTCGTAACCAAAGACTCGCCCATCGATCAGCACGCATCGCGCGAAACCACCACCGTCTACACCGGCATCGTGAACTTCCCCATGCTCCCGGTCGAACTTTCCACCGGAGCCTCTTCCCTGCTCGAAAACGCCGACCGCCCCGCTATCGTCATCGAGTTCGTCGTCGATCGCACTGGAGCCATCGCTAGCAGCGACGTCTACCGCGCCCTGGTCCGCAACAAAGCGCAGCTCACCTACAACGCCGTAGGAAACTGGCTCGAAGCAACCGCCGCCGCTCCGCCCAAGGTCGCTGCCTCCGCCGATCTGCAGTCGCAGTTGAAGTTGCAGGATCAAGTCGCGCAGGCCCTGAAGAAGCTGCGCTACCAGCACGGCGCCCTCAACATCGACACCAGCGAAGTGCATCCTGTCGTCTTAAATGAAGGAACGAGCGCTCAGGTCGTCGACGTCGTAAAGCAAGAAAAGAATCGCGCCACCGACCTGATCGAAGACTTCATGATCGCCGCCAATGGCGTAGTCGCGCGCATGCTGGAAAAAGTCTCTTCCCTCCGCCGGATCGTCAAAACTCCGGAC
Source organism: Terriglobales bacterium (assembly GCA_049509215.1). GTDB lineage: Bacteria > Acidobacteriota > Terriglobia > Terriglobales > Acidobacteriaceae > Acidiflorens. Next base: position 1,245 of record JBELAC010000054.1, on the reverse strand, counting down.
CATTGGGATGGCATCGTGCGCCTGGCCGCCGCGCAAGGAACGACCTTGCCCGCCCAAGCCGATTCAAAAGCTCTCAATGATTTTCTGATCAAGCGCAAAGACGCCGACCCCGACCGCTTCGCCGACCTCTCGCTCGCGGTCATCAAGCTGATGGGCCCCGGCCAATATATCCTCGAGCGTCCCGGCGATCCCGAGCAAGGCCATTTCGGTCTCGCCGTGCCGGATTACACTCACTCCACGGCGCCCAACCGACGCTTCGCCGACGTGGTCACGCAACGCCTAATCAAGGCCATGCTGGAAAGCAGGCCCGGCCCGTACTCCGATCAGGAACTCTCCGCCATCGCCACCAACTGCACGCAGAAAGAAGATGCCGCCCGCAAAGTCGAGCGCGAGATGACCAAGCGAGTCTCAGCCGTCGCCATGACTCCTCACATCGGAGAAACCTTCGACGCCATGGTCACCGGCGTGACTCCCAAAGGAACTTTCGTCCGCGTCCTCCAGCCCAGAATCGAAGGCCTCCTGGCACAAGGCGCCCAAGGCCTCCACGTAGGCGACAGAATAAAAGCCAAACTGACCCGAACCGACCCCCAGCACGGCTTCATCGACTTCGCAAAAGTGTAGGACGATGGTGGCTGACTGGACGCTATCAGTTTTGCTTCGCTTCCAATTCCGCCCATCGCTCATAAAGCTCATCCAGTTTGCGTTGCACCTCGTCCAGCGCAGCCTGCGCGCTCACTAAATGCCCCGCATCCGTCGCATTCGCCGGATCTTCCAACTCCGCTCGTTGCGCTTGCACCAACTCCTCAGCCTCGGCAATGCGCTGCTCGATCGTTGCATACTCGCGCGCTTCCAGATACGAGAGCTTCTTTCTCGACGCAGACGCCTTCCCGCTCTCGCGCGCCGATGTCGCTCCCGCGCGCGTTCCGGCCGACGATGTTCCACCCAACGTCCCCGACGACGACCCGCCCGCTTCTCTCTGCCACCCCTCCCACTGCGCATAATCCGCGAACGGCTCAGCCCCACCCTGCCCGTTCAGTCCCAGGACAATGTTCGCGACCCGATCCAGCATGTACCGGTCATGCGTGACGAGCACGAGCGATCCCGAAAACTCCATCAAACTTTCTTCCAGAATATCCATCGTCGGGATGTCTAGATCATTCGTCGGCTCGTCGAGCAGCAATATATCCGCCGGCTCCAGCATCAGTTGCGCGATCAGCACTCGCGCCCGCTCTCCGCCAGAAAGGC
>JBELAC010000053.1:0-22830 GCA_049509215.1 Terriglobales bacterium | reverse complement strand
CGGAGTCGGTTGCAACGAGCATGTTCAGCGAGAACAGTGCCGCATGTTGCGGGCCCGTTTTGTCGGCATTCAGGATGAAGTCTTGCACGACGAGCCGTCCATTCGGCGCGAGTGCGCGGCGTGCACGGCGGAAGATGTCCTGATTCTGGTCTTCGGAAAACATGTGGCAGATGGCGTTGAGCATAATGATGTCGTAGCCCGAGCCGAACTCACCCTGGAGCATGTTGCCTGCGCGAACGCTGACTTGAGACGAGACGCCTGCCTCGTTGACATATCCTTCGGTGAGCGGCACAACGTCGGGAATATCGAGGATCTCGCAATGCACGTCGGGACTGGCCTTTGCGAACGCGATGGAATAGATGCCAGAGCCGCCGCCAAGGTCGAGGACGCGGTGAACCCCGGAGGTGCCCAGAGCTTTTACCACGAGTGGGGCGCGGTCTTTGGCGTTACGCTGCATGGCGGTAATGAAGTTCTGCGTCCACTGGGGATCATTTTCGCGATCGATAGAAACCGAAGTGCCACGACGCACCGCGTCTGTCAGAGTGCTCCAGCGATGCCAGATGTTGGCTGTATGCACCAAACCATTGCGATGGTTGTCCTTGGAACCCTGGACAAAGAAGCGAGCGGACTCCGGCGTGTTCTTATACCGGTCGTCGGTCTTCGACAACAGGCCGAGGGCAACGAGTGCGTTCAACAGCATGCCGACGGCGCGAGCATTGGCGTGGACCTTTGTGCCGATCTGTTCGGCGGTTGCGCCGTCGCCGACGGCGGTGAAGATGTCGAGTTCAAGAGCGGTGAGAATACAACGGCTTGGCATGTAGCCGCGGATCATCTGCTCCAGGCGATCGGGCAGAACGCCTGCTTTGTCGCGCGCCGCCATGGCGACACGGTACTTTTCTCCATGCTCAAGAGACATGGCCTTCATCGCGGGAGGGTCGTTCCAGACGAGACGATTGACCGGCTTGCCGGCTTGCAAATGCGAGCTGACGATTTCATGGACATCGGACGCCTTCACGCGCCGGTACCAGATGCCCTGGGGATATACCACCATCACCGGACCTTCATCACAAAGCCCCATGCAACCGGAGGTTGTGAGTTGCACGTCGGCGCTAAGGCCTTGTGCGCTGATCTCGCGGTCGAGGCCGCCAAGAACTTGGAACGCGCCGCTGACCGGACAAGAGGGAACGCCTTCCGGCTTTTGCTGCGTGCAGATGAAGAGGTGAAAGCGAAATGGTTCCAATGGAATCTCCGATCTTGCAACGTCCCTCATGAGGCGCCTGCTGAAGAGTCGATCCAACCTGTCAACGTTGCTCCAACTCATCCTTATTCAACGCTTCGACCGGAAACCGTGATGGGGGGCACATGCCGTAGTGACTGCGGGGGCACTCCACGAACGCTGGCCAATATATAGAGCGCGTTATCAATAGCATACGAGAATCAGCCGATTCACTCGAAAAATTGGCCTGAGAGTGTGACGCCCAGCTCTACCGGCGAAGAAATTGCTGCATGTGGGCGGCATTGCGGAAGGCCTCCGTACCGCCGCACGCAGTGGTGGAGAATGCACCACAGAGGTTTCCGTAGGCAAGACAGGCCGGAAGGTCGGCTCCGCGCAGAAATTGGTGGAGAAATCCGGCATCGAAACTATCACCGGCGCCAACCGGATCGACTACGGTTACCGGCACGACAGATGCCGCGAATCGATGGCCGTCACGCATGGCAACGGCGCCACTAGCGCCCATTTTGACAACCACGGTATTAACTTTCTGTGCCAACCGCGAGAGTGCGTCCTCTATGTTGTCGGCATGGGCGATCTTCATTGCTTCGCGTTCGTTCGGGAGCAGGATGTCCACATGGGGAAGAATCTCGGCGAGAATTGTGTCCCAGCGGTCGTCGGGGTCGTCGTTGGTGTCGAGCGAAGTGGTCAACCCGGTCGATTTCATTCGCTGAAAAAGTTCTGGCACGCGCGGCAAGAGCTCGCGCTGCAAAAACAGGGACGACATATGAAAGTGGCGGGCCGATGCAAGGTAATCGAGGTCGAGATCCTCAAAACGCAACTCGGAGATGGTGCCTGGATAAGTAAGGATGTGGCGCGGTTGGCCATGAGGCAGTATTAGGGTGACGCCGGACTTGGCGCCCTTGACGACCGCGGACAGGTCGACATTGCGCTCGCGCAGGCGTTCCAAGGCGAGGGTTCCAAAGGAGTCGCCGCCGACTTTGGTGACAAATCCGACGCGAGTGCCGAGGGCGGCGAGATTATGCGCCAGAATGGCCGAGGAACTGCCGAGCGTCACGACGAAGTCGCTGGCGAGCAGTTCGCGTTCCGTGGGCATTAGCTCAGGCAGACCGTAGAGGATCAGGTCGAGATTGATCTCGCCGGCAACAGTGATGTCGAGGTTGGACATGCTAAAGCGCGCACCGCTTATCGTTCTCAGCTAACCGCTTACCACTTCAATGTTTGCTTACTGCTCGCCCTTTTGGCTATCCGCCAGTTCTACTACGCGCGTCAGGTTCCTGGGCGCGTCAGGATTAAGGCCTTTCTTGAGTCCATAGTAAACGCCAAACAGCTGGCCCCAGATCACGAAGGCGGCCGGCCGCGCGAATTCGGGCGACGAAAGGCCAAGTTCCAAGGCAAGGTCAGAAGCACGCCGGGCGCGACTATCCACGCGATTTGCAACCACGACGGTGGCCGCGCCGAGAGCCTTCGTTTCCTCGAGTAATTTGAGTTCCGCCTCGTAGGAGGTCTCCGACATGAGAAATGTAATCAGCGTGTCTGGACCTGCGATGGACTTCGGGCCGTGGCGGAATTCGAGAGAATGAAATACCTGAGCATAGGAGGACGAAGATTCCGTCACTTTCAACATGCACTCCGAGGCAATGCCGAACAGGGGGCCTTGCGCGAGGAAGACGAAATCCGAAAAGCTACGAGATTCGACAAACGAATGGAAACGTTGTGCGATCCCTTTTATAAGAGGGGCGACCTGCAGCGGCAGTTCAAGCAAGGAATCGCGGAATGCAGTATTTCCCGACACAATGGCGGCGAGGTATTGCAGGCCCAAGAGCATCGAGGTAAAGGATCGGGTCATCACGGTGCTCTGTTCGTCGGCGTCGAGAAGTTTCAACGTCACGCTGGATTCGGATTCGAGGGGCTGGCCATCCGCACAGGTGATGGCGATGGTGCGCAGATTGAAATTCTTCTCGAGCATCTGCGCGGCCTGAATTGTTTCGGAGGTGCGACCAGAGCGGGAAATCACGACCGGAATGTAACTCCTCCCACGGTGGAGAGTTAGCGCCGGATACAGCAGCAAATCAGATGCGGGGACGGCGCGTGCCGGCAGGTTGAGATAATTGAAGGTGGATGCCGCGGCAAGCGCGAGGTAATAGCTGGTACCACATCCGACAAAGATCCACTCCGCTCCGGGGCGAGCCAGCCGGACAGCAGCTTGGAGTTCCGCGCTGGCGGCCAGTTTCGCCAGACACGAGTCCCAGCATTGGGGCTGGGAAAGAATTTCGCTCAGCGTATGCTGGGCATGTTCCGTGATTTCGGCCATTGTCATTGCGTCTTTTCTACTCCCATTTTCCGCTCCTGTTAAACGAGGGTGACTTTCACGCCCGCATCTTTGAGCGCATGCAAATCCGATTTTGGAATCTGCTTGTCGGTAATGACCTCGTGGACTGCCGTGACCGGCATGATGTTGCACAGGCTGCGACGGCCGAACTTGCTGGAGTCGCAGACCGCGACCGTCCTGCGCGCAATTTCGACCATGGCGCGGTTGACTTCGGACTCCAATAAATTCGGTGTGAAAAGGCCGGCCTTAGTGTCGAAGCCGTCGACACCGAGGAAAAGGATGTCGGCACTGAGCTGGCGCAAGGTGCGCTCGGCCAAAGGGCCGACGAGAGAAAACGAATTCTTGCGCAGCATGCCTCCGGTGAGGACCACTTCAATATGCGTACCCGCGAGCTCAGCCGCAATGTTGATCGCATTGGTGATGACCGTGAGTTGCGTCATGTCTTTGAGGGCGCGCGCGATAGCCGTCGTAGTGGTTCCGGAATCGAGCAGCACGGACTGGCCTTCCTCCACCAAGCGGACCGCGGCATGGGCGATCTGCGACTTTTCTTTACGGTGGAGCTTCTCTTTTTCGCGCAGCGACGGGTCGAGCAGGGCGCCCGCCTGCACAGGCAGCGCGCCCCCATGAGTGCGCTGGATCACACCCTGACCGTCGAGGAATTCCAGATCTTTGCGGATAGTGATCTGCGAGATCCGAAAATGGCGGGCGAGATCTTTGACGAGGACTCGACCATCGCGGTGCAGAATCCCGAGGATTTCGCGGCGGCGTTCTTCGTTAAGTAATCCGTTCGAAGGCATGAGTTTCGATTCGTTTCGAATAGCAAATTTCCTTGACGGCTCCCAGGCCGTCAAGGGCTATCGGGCTGCTTTCGTCGCGGGCGCCACGACTGACACGCTGCGCGCCGCCTGTTTTGAAGTCTTAAACTGCGCCAACAATTTTTCTGCGTTGCGGTAATACACCTTTTGCAAAACGTCATCCGGCAGATTCAAACCGTAAATCATCCATCGGCCCTGCTGCGGGTATTGTGCGTATGGGAAATATTCGTCGGCGGTCTCAAGCCATCGGAAATAGTTCTGATACATCGCCTCGCCTGCGCCCTCGTCCGTGCCGAACATGATGCGATCAGAATACTTCACGAAAATTTCACGCGTCCGGCGCGGCTGACGGCCGAGCTCTCCTTCGCGCGCTCCGGTTTCGATCATGACATTGGGGAACTTCTGCAACGTCTGTTCGACAAAATCGAGATTCTCGGGCCAGCTGCCAAAATGCAGGGCAACGAATGTGGTGTGGGGATGCTTGGCGAACATGCGATCGCGCTGCGCCATCAACTCTTCCAGCGATGGGAATTGCGGGCCGTAGAAGCTCCAATCGGGATGCTCGATCAGTTCTTCGTAGCGTTCGTTGCCGGCGTCGATGGGATGAAAGAAGGCTTCCGGGTCCGCGACATGAATAAAGACAGGGATGCCGAGTCGGCCACATTCTTCCCACGCCGGATCGAGACGCGGATCGTCGATCGTAATCAACTTGCCGGTCGAATCGCGGACGCCGAGGCCGAGTTCCTTCAAGACCTTCAGGCCGCGCGCACCGCGGGAAACTGAATCGTCGATCTGACGGACCATGAGCTGACTGAAATCCGGGTCGTTTATCCTGGACCAGTCGAACTGGGTGAAAACCATGAAGCGTCCCGGGTAGGGCTTGACCATGGAGTCAATGATCGCCTGCAGTTTGTCACCCCACATGCCGGTGAGGACGACGATGCTGCGGATGTTGAGGCGGTCCATGCGCTCTACCAGTTCTTTCGGATCGACTCGGTCTCCGATGCCCACGGCGTCATTGGTATGGGTGTGCACATCGATCACGGGAAACTTCGCGCGCCGGATTTCATGCGCGGCGGCGTGCAGCGCAGGTTCCGGATGAAAATCCTTGAGCAGGATGGTCTTCCGGCCCTCTGCATCCGCAGCAGGTTTGTAGCCGATGCCGGCTTGTTGCGGAACAGCCTCTGATCCGATGGCAAGCGCCAGAACAAAGACGCTTGCGATGATCCACTGGATCAGACAAGGACGCGAGATGTTGAGCCCGATCATTAGAAGTAAAACTTCAATGCGAACTGAATTTGCCGAGGAGGCCTGGCAGCCAGGGGAAGACCGAATCCGGGCTGGCCGAGTTCCAGGGGAGTGGGCTCGGCGCTGATCGCACCGAATTGTCCAAACAAGTAGTTCACGTGATTCAGGAGATTGAAAAATTCCGCGCGGAATTCGAAACGTCTTTGTTCGTCAATTGCGAACTGTTTGACGAGCGAGGTGTCCCAGGTTTTGTAGCCGGGACCTTCAATAATGTTGCGGCCGGCATTACCGAATGTGCCTTGCGGAATAAGGCCGGGAATCGTGCCGTTGTCCGCAAAGGCGCAGGTGTTAAACAAGGTTCCTGGAATGCATGGGTGGGCGTTGGGATTGCCGACTCGTGCGGGACGCGCGCAATTGAACCCGACCGTGCCGCCGCAGTCCGCGTTGGCGACGGAGACAATGTCGGTGGCGGTGTAGTAATTGCCGGTCGCGGCGGAAAAGACGCCGTTCATCTGCCAGTCGCCGATGAACCTGTTGGCGATGCCGGAGGAATTCTTGGCGAACATGCGGCCGTGGCCGAAGGGAAGATCGTAGATGTAGCTGAAGACGAAGCGGTGACGAACGTCGAAGTCGGCGTTGCCGTAGTTCTGGTTGGGGAAGCGCTGATCCTGGAAATCGCCGTTGTTGACCGATCCAAGGCTGGCGCTTGAGGCGTTGTCGAGGGCGTGGGCGAAGGTGTAGGCGGCTTCGTACTGAAGCCCGTGCGAGTAGCGCTTTTCCAGCCGAACCTGCAGCGAGTTGTAGTTCGACTGAGTATTGGAGCGGAATGTATCAATGATGCTATCGAGCGCAGGGTTGCAGTTGGCAGCATCGGCGTAGCCGTTGGCAGGATTGTTGTCGCACGGTCCGCTGGCCCCGGGCCAGTTGTTGTTGTGGGCTGGGCGACGGGGTGCGAGGGGATCCGTCGGATCCGCAACGGGAACGGCTTGATTGCCGTTGTAAAAGGCAAAGAGCTTCAATCCGCGCGAGCCCGCGTAGGAAACTTCGAGAACCGTGTCAGCAGGCAGTTGGTATTCGAGACCGAGGTGCCACTGCTGGGTGTAGGGCGTGACGAGATGGGGATCGAGCGAATAAAGCTCGGGCGCGGTCGGGTCGGTAAGGGAGCTGGAGGGGAATCCGTTTGCGAGTACGTTGAGCGGCAAGGTTCCGGAGATGGAACAATCGAGGTAGTTTGGATTTGCGGATGCAGCACTGCAATTGGGACTGAAGGCTTGTGACGACAAGAAAGGAGGATTGAATCCTGGGCTTGGATTGGAGAACGGGCCATTTTCCTGGCCGCCATAAAAAATGCCGTAGCCGCTGCGGAGCACGAGTTTGTCGGCAAGCTGGTAAGACAGTCCAATGCGGGGCGCGAAGTTATTGCGGTCCGGTTTGATGAGGCCGCGCGAACCATTCGTTTGAATGGTCAGTTCGGTAGCGAGCGTGGGCGTCAGTTGCAGCTGTTGTCCGCTGGGAGCAATCAAGGATTCGGAGTTGAAATCGAACGTTGCTTGCTTATCGTTGCTTTCCTTTATGGTCGAGAAGAATTCGTAGCGAAGGCCCAGGTTCAGGGTGAGCCGCGGAGTGACCTTGAAGTCATCGAGAGCATAGAGCGAGTAAATCTGCCTGTGATAGCCGATATTCGGAGTCACACTGGTGATGGTTCCCCCGTCGGGAATACCGAGCAGAAAGGTGGCAATCGCTTCGCCGCTGTTTTGACCGGGGCCGGCGGGGTTGTCGGTGAAGTCGCTGCCGAAGCTCATGGTGCCACGAGGGGCGGCGGGCTCGAGAATCGTAAACTCCTCGAAACGAAGTTCACCGCCGAACTTCATGGCATGGCGTGCGCGGATCCAACTGACGTTGTCAGTGAAAACATAGCTGTGCTGCTTTTCGATGGCAGGCAAAAATCCGGAACTGCCGATCGCAGCGGTGCCATCGGCGAAGCTGATCGAAGGCAGACCGCCAATGTCCGGTCCAAACGGCACACCGGGAAAGGGAATCGGAAGTTGCTGCGCGACGTCCGTGTTGTAATTCAGATTAAGGCGCTGCGAATCGAGGTAATTGAAGCCGAAGCGAAATTCGTTGATCAGATTATTACGAAAACCGTGGATCTCGCTCGCAGCCAGGCCTTGGGCAGTGTTTGTGCTGTAGCCGTCCTGGAATGCGCCACCATCCAGAACGTTATTGAAGGGAGAAGGAAGGAAGTTGTTATCCTTGCCGTAACTGTACCGGACAAAGAGGTTATCTTTCGGGCTGATTGTGTGGTCCACACGGACGTCGAATTTGTTTTCCGTTTCCGAACGCTCCGGGTCGGAAAGGAAGTTGCCGGCGGCGAGCAGAGTATTGATATTGACGTTGGGAGCTGGAAAATAGCTGGCCAGTTCACCCCCGAGTGGATCGATGGTGCCATTCGTGCCGTTGAATTTGTTGGCAGGCATCCCGCCGATGTAGCCGCCGATTGGGACACCACAGAAACCGTTGGGATTGCCCGGATAGTTGTTCAGAGCCAGGCGTGAGTCGAAAATCTCTCCCTGATATGTTGGTTGGCCATTGCAATCGAGCGCGATCTGATTGGTCGGATTGCCGAGTGCGTCAACGGCCATGACGGGAGTTGTGGTGAGAAACGCGGAGAAATCTCCGGTGACCTCGGCCGGGGTGGGAACGGTGGATAGTTGTGGCAGACCCTGGCGGATGCGGAGGCCTTCGTAGTCGCCGAAAAAGAACAGCTTGTTTTTGACGATCGGTCCGCCCAGCGTGAAGCCAAACTGGTTCTGTTTATAAGGCTGCTGACCGAAGATATCGAAGGCATTGGTGGCGTCGAGCTTTTCGTTACGCAGGAACTCCCACAAGTCGCCGTGAATTTTGTTAGTACCGGACTTAATGACGGCATTCATGATGGCGCCGTTGCCGCGGCCGAATTCGGCGCTATAGGCGTTGGTCTCAACCTTGAATTCCGCGATCGCATCGACCGAGGGCTGGACGACGTAAGCGGCGCCGTTGAGGACATCGCCGAGGTTGGCATTATTGTCGATGCCATCGAGCAAAAAGTTGTTTTGCAGCGAGCGCGCTCCGTTAGCGCTGAAGCCATAGGTGGTTTCAACTCGCGAGCCGGGTTCGGCATTGGCGACACCCACACCCAGCAGAGCCAGTTGCGCGTAGTTGCGTCCGTTCAAAGGAAGGGCATTGATGGTATGGCTGTCGACCACCTGGCCGAGATCGGAGGTATCGGTTTCGAGCTGCGGGCGTTGGCCAGTGACTACGACAACTTCCGTCGCCGCTCCTGGGTCGAGCTTCACATCCACGCTGACACGGTCCTGGATATTCACCTGTACCGGCCCCGCGAGGGCTTTCTTGAAACCCTGCTTCTCCACGGTGACACTGTAGCGGCCAATTCTGAGGGGACTGGCAACATACTCGCCTTCGCCATTGGTCTGGACAACGACCTGAATGCCACGATCGACATCGGTGGCGGTCACGTTGGCACCCGCGACCACGGCTCCGCTCTGATCGCGCACCAGGCCTACAATGGCCCCAGTGTCTTTCTGCGCGGACAGCGGAGCAGTGAGGGCAACGAGTAAGAGAACGAACAGTGGCGGGAGAATTCGCACGCGAGGGGAAAGGATGGCCATCATGGGAAGCTCCTGAGCGTTAAACCCGAGTGTCCGCAAGAACCAATTTGGCGAGCCGACATTCAGGATTGAAATTTCATGCTTTCGGTGTATATTACGAACTATTACTTTTACTTTCGTTTGATAGCGTTTGTCAAGAACGAATATTTTTCGCGGAAGTGCCGGAAGTTCGGGCGACGAAGCCCGCTGATGGCAGAAACTCAAGGATAGAGGTCATTCATGATCGTCCGGAAACACATCATGCTTGCTGCCGCCCTCGCTTTCACACTTTCGATGGGGGCGTGCTCGAAATTGCCAGAATCGCCGCGAAAGCCAGCGGCTGCCAAACCGGAGCCCTCACAGCCTTCCACCATCAACGTGGAGGTGAGGGGCGGGGGCCCGGTTGTGCTGACTACCAGTGCGGCCGAGTTTCAGGTGAGGCCGGACGGGTATGTGCAGGCTTACCTGCTTAAGAATGGGCAAAAGCTATCGTTGGACGACCCGAAATCAGGTGCACCGGCTGACGGCGATTTTGTATCCGTGGCTGGCAAGGACGTGCATTTCACGCTTGACTTCGAGCACGCGCAGGTTCATGAAGCGATCGGGAAGATGGGTATCGGCCAGAGAGTGGAGATTCCTGCGCGGCCGCTGGGGCCATCGGGCACAAACTTGCAGAGCGTGTTGGCGTTTGAGGTCTATGACAAATTTCCGAATATTCTGCTGAGCACGGTGGAATACAAAAACACCGGCACGGACGAACTGGTGATCGACAAGAGTGTGAACGAGCGGCGGCGCCTGAATGCGCACTCGGCCGACGCGAAGGCGAAGCCGTGGGAGATGTGGTCATTTCAGGGCTCGAGCTACGACTGGGGGAAAGACGATGTAGTGAAGCTGACGAGCGCGTTTTCCCAGCCCAATGTGATGGGAGAGATGGTGAAAGGCGGCTATGGAGGCGGAATTCCGATCGTGGCATTCTGGACGCGGGAGGTGGGCGAAGCGGTTGGACATGTCGAAACAATTCCGATTTCTGCGGCCATCCCGGCGAAGGTCGCCACCGATGGGCGCGTGAATGTCGATGTAGAGTTCGCAGCCAACATCACGCTGAAACCGGGCGAAACGTACTCGACCCCGCGGAGCTTCGTCTCGGTGTATGCGGGCGATTTCTACGAGCCGCTGCGGATGTGGTCGAGCGTGCTACAGAAAGAAGGCTGGGATCTGCCGAAGCCTTCGAGTGAGGCCTATAACGTGAGTTGGTGCGGATGGGGATACGAGGAGAATGTAACTCCGGCGCAGATGCTGGGCACGGTTCCGAAGCTGAAGGAGATGGGCATCAAGTGGGTGACGCTCGACGACCGATGGTTCGACGATTATGGCGACTGGAATCCGCGGACGGATACGTTTCCGGGAGACTCCATCAAAAAGATGACCGATGAGTTTCACAAACAAGGAATGCTGGCGCAGTTGTGGTGGCTGCCGATCGGCGTTGAGGACGGCGAGGGACGATACGAAGCGCACAAGTACTCAGTTTCGAGCATTGTCAAAGAGCATCCGGAGTGGTTGATCCTGGATAAGAACGGCAAGCATGCCCGGATGACGCGAGGTCTAGCGGCGCTTTGTCCGGCGGTGCCTGAGGTGCGCGCGTATCACAAGCAACTGACGGAAAAGTTCATTCGCGACTGGGGATTTGACGGCAGCAAGCTGGACAATATTTATAGCGTTCCGCAATGTTTCAACCCGGCGCACCATCACAAATCGCCGCAGGATTCCGTGAATGCGATGGGGGATATCTACAAGGAGATTTACGAAACCAGCCGCACCTTGAAGCCGCAAAGCGTGACACAGATTTGTCCGTGCGGGACGCCGCCATCGCTGGCGTGGCTACCGTTCCTGGACCAGGCCGTGACGGCTGACCCGGTGGGAGCGGTACAGGTGCGGCGTCGGATCAAGATGTACAAGGCTCTGCTGGGGCCGGAGTCAGCGGTGTACGGCGATCATGTCGAACTCTCGGCAATGACGAAAGTGGGCAACGATTGGAAGGAACATGGCGAGGACTTTGCTTCGACGATCGGCACGGGAGGAGTGGTGGGGACGAAGTTCGTGTGGCCTGATCCCGGGCCGAAATTCAAGGACGTCAATCTGACTGCTCAGAAGGAAGAACGCTGGAAGAAGTGGATCGGACTGTACAACGAGAAGATGCTTTCGAAGGGCGAGTTCAAGGACCTTTACGTTACCGGATTCGACCTGCCGGAAGGATATGCGATCGCGAAGGACGGCAAAATGTATTATGCGTTTTTCGCAGAACCGATGGGCTGGAAAGGTGATGTGGAACTGCGGGGGCTTAAGCCCGGGCGGTACCAAGTGTCCGACTATGGCGAAGGCAAGGATTTGGGCACGGTTGAGGTGGGGAACAACGGCGTCGGGAAATTGCCGGCCTCGTTTAAGGATCATCTGCTGTTGGAAGTTATTGCGGCGAAGTAGGTGTTCGTCAAGATCTAAGGGATCGGCGGCAGTGGAATTCCACCCCTTCGACTCCGCTCAGGGCAGGTCCGAACGTCGCAAAGAGCGCGACGTTCGGATGGGCCCCTAGGCCCATCCGCCCGTCAGGTTGATAAGGAATTCCTTGCGACGCAGACTAGTCGGTGTCTGGCGCATCTCTCTCGACCTCTGCGCTCTTGATGAAGAATTCTCCGGTGAGAGGCGCCGGAATTGTTCTGTAGATCGATGGAGGGTGGTGGAAATCGAAAAAGTCGTGGAGATCGTTGGTGGCTCGGGCGTCGGCGAAACCGAGGCTGCCGAGACCAAAGATACCTTCGATACCTTTGACGATGCTGCCGAAGTCGTATTTCAGATTGCTGATGTAGCCAACCTTGGGCGAATAGGCTGAGACAACAACAAGCGGCACACGAAATCCGAGTTGGTAGTCGTCCTGGTTGGCGCCGCTCTGGAAGACGGGCGGAACGTGATCGTACCAACCGCCCCAATCGTCCCAGGCAATAAAGATCGCTGTATCTTTCCAGTAGCCAACGCCGTCATCGCAAGACGAATTCGCGCCGATGGCGTTCACGATGGCGGCTACCCAGGAAGGTCCCTGACCGCTGTTGATGGGATGGTCGGAATATTGCCCGGCGGGAGTAATCCAACTTACTTGCGAGAGGGCGCAGTTGGAGATGTCGTTCAAGACGTCGGGAGGCACGGTGTCGACGTAGCCGTTCGACTCACCTTTGGTCCAGTCGGGTCCGGTGCAAACTCCGTTGACCGCCAGACAAATGTTTGCGAGCGAATTGGGAGCAACCCACAAACTGGTCTGACCTTCCGCATAATAGGTCCAAGTAATTCTTGGGGTTGGCTGGGCGAAGAGATAATCCATGGCATTGCGATTGAAGCATTCGGGCGTAATGTCGCCCGGCGTTTCTGTGCCGTAAGGAAATCCTCCGCCACCGTTCGGCCGGATCAGTTGGACTGATTCTCCACCACCGCAGCCATAATCACCAGGAGCATTTTCGGAGACAAAAATCCCAGCCGCGTCGTCAGCAGCCGTTGGAGCAGAAGTAGCGCCGAAGATGAATTGGTGAGCGGGGTAGCTGGGGCCTTGATTCGTCTGGAACATGCGATTGGCCCAGCCGTAAGTCGTGGCCAAGGTGATGTAGGGGTCGAGGAGACCACCTTTATTGCCATTGCTGTTCGTGATCTGCGTGTTATAGACGTACATGAATTGAGAATAGTTATTGGCAGGAACGACGCATCCGTAAATGTTCGCGCCACAAACGGACGGGACATTGGCTCCGGGTTTGTTTGTGATGCCCTGGTTCAGATACTCGAAGTTCCATCCACTGACGGTGCTGTCGAGTTTGGGGCCACCGTGGCTATGGTCGAGGTCAAAGTTGGTGGCGAGTCCGACAGGAAGTAAGGGCACGGTCTGCCCGTCGGCATTCACGTAAGTTGTAGCGATATCGTAAGTGCCCTTGGCAGAGACGCTGCATCCGGGGACGCCCCCGTTGGCGGCGCACAAGCCCTGGAAGAGATTGTCGGGGGTGCGGTTTTCCTGAAAGATCACGATCACATGCTTGATTGGATTGGCGCCGTATTGGGCGTGAACTGAAATCGGAGTGAGCGCAGCGACGAGAAGCGCAACAGCCTTGAGGGTGGGTTTCACAGGCATTGTCCTTTCTAAGTGGACATGACGCGTGCAAGTTTGACGCGTGCGAGTTGTTTGGTGAATGCCGAGGGAAGCCCCGGCCAAAATGCATGGAGGCTATATCTCCTAAGGCGCCATAAACACGTGGTGCGGACAAAAGTCGCGAACATGACAGAATTTCAATTTGACTCCTTAATTAAGCAGGAATTCGGAGTAGTTGGAGTAGAATGTTCATCTGTCGGCGGCACTGGGCGCGCGTTCTGGGCCGGCTAGCCGAATGAACGGCAGCAGTCTGTCATGGAATATCAAGCTGCTGGCGGGGCCAAAATAGATCTGGGCGAAATTCTTCTGGAAATCATCGGGGAGCGAACAATGAAGCAATCAAGAGGAACCGGGTCAGTGAGTGGACAACGATGTCTGGCTGCGGTGCACCGCATCGCAATTCTGCTGCTGGTGATTGCGGGATTGGGGCTTCTCGCGCAAAGCGCATTCGCACAGACCGGATATTCAGGGATTTTTGGCGGTGGACCGTATTACAAGGACCCCTCGGTAAGTATTCCGGAGCTCGAACACTCCGGATTCACCGAGGCGATCGTCTGGAGCGTCGAGGTGAGCAGCGCCGGCGACTTGAATTTCAACGGCGAGTTCCCCTTAACGTCGGGCGGCGTTTATGTGGGCGACCAGACCTATCCTAACTTTGCCTCGGACTTGGCGCAGCTGAAACAAGGGGGCGTGAAGAGAATCACATTCAGCATCGGGTCGTCGAACGTGGGAGATTGGCAGGATATTACGGCGCTGGTGCAGTCACAGGGCACGGGTCCGGGAAGCATCCTTTATCAGGACTTTCAAGCTCTGAAGACGGCGATTCCCGCGCTGGATGCGCTCGACTTCGACGATGAAAATAGCTATAACCTGCCCACGACCGTGCAATTTGGCGTGATGCTGGGCGGCCTGGGTTTTCACGTTCTGCCCGATGCCTATACCAATAACACTTACTGGATGAGCGTCGTATCAGAAATCAATGATCAGCTACCAGGCACAGTGGACGGTGTGCATTTGCAGGTATACGCCGGGGGCGGAGGCAACAATCCGTGTTCTTCGGAGTGGAATTTTGGCACGGTTCCAGTTTTTCCAGGGTTGTGGGATCACGGCAATAGTCCTCACACGGTCCAGACCAAGATGACTGCCTGGCATAACGAGTGCGGGATCAGTGGCGGGTTCATGTGGCTCTACGACGATTTTGTCGGCAATGGTCTGGCAGCCAAATTTGCTAACGCGATCGATGACTCGTTTGGCATTGGCGGATTCACACTGGCGGGGCCAAGCAGCGTTACCTTGAAAGATGGCAAGACTGCCAAGGCCGCAATTAGCGTTGAGGACTTCGGCGTTTTCAAGGGCACGGTCACTCTGACGGTCTCTCCGCTGCCAAACGGAGTTACTGCTACCGTCGAGCCCGGAAATGGGAAAAAGCAAAAAGTGGTTTTCAAAGCTGCCGCGGGCGCCCCGACTGGGTCCAGTCCGGTGACTGTTACGGGAACGTCAGGAACGATTACGCAGACTGTGACCTTCACGCTGGTCATTGACCCAGCCTAAAGCCCAAGCCTTAATGCGGGCACTTCGAAGGCATCAAAGTCATCAACCGCCGGGGCGAGACCGAAGTCCCGCCCCACTGCGGCGCTGGCTATTTGCCGGTTCCCGTCAGGCCCACAGACTGAGGACTATTCGGGGCGTTATCGGTGAAGGTCAAATCGCCGGTGCGAGTTCCGGTTTGCGTTGGAGTGAAAGTCACCTTGACTTCGCAACTGGCGCCAGCAGCCACGGTGCCACCGTTCACGCAGGGCGTCACCTTCTTGGTCTGCTTGACGGTCGCGAGTGCGAAGTCGCCGCTGGTGGCGATCGTGCCGAGGTTCAACGTTCCGGTGCCGCTATTTGTCAGCACAACCTTTTTCGCGGCCGCTGTGGTCCCAACAGCTATTTTGCCCCACTTTAACGAAGTGGGAGCCAGAGTAACGGCCGGGCCGCCTCCCGTGCCACCGCAACCATTGAAGATGAACGACCCGATGTGAGTGCTCCAGTTGTAGTAGCCGCTGGCCTGTTCATACTCGTCCACATACCAGAAAGTGCAGTCGTCGGTGGGGTCGACTTGCATCGCCGTGTAGTCGCCCCAACGATTGGCATAGGTACCGCCGGTCTGCGAACCAGAGCCTTCGATGATACTGGCTTCAGTTTCCATCGTGCCAAGAGGATCGGTTGGCACGCGTCCGGTGAACCGAATCGCGGGATAGACGCTGCTGCTGGAAGCGCTATACCCGAGGGCGATGTCCTGACTCTGATCCTCCGCCAGGCTGGCCATCCAACGATAGGTCGTGTCGGGAGCGAAGGTTCCCTGTTGATTGAGAGTGACCGTCCCGGCCGGGTCGTAGAGTTCATACCAGCGGATCGCGACCTGATTTCCATTTTCAACGGCGTGGTTGACCACGGCCCGATCGTGATCGGGGAAATGGCGGATGGCGAAGCGATACATCAGGCGATCGCCCAGTGTGTCGAGTTCCTGGGAAGTTCCCGGTTGGGGAACGCAGGTGCCAAAACCAACGCCGCATGACAGGTTGTCATTGGCGACCTGGATGACGGTGGCGTTGGAGAGCTTGGCTTTGCCGGTGGCAAAGTCAAGAGTCAGTTTGCGGAGGTAAAGCTCTCCCGGGTTACTGTTCTGCCAAGTCAGGAACAGTCCCGGAGTCTTATCGACCGGCGGAGTCGGTCCGTCCATGTCGGAAGGCAGATAACTGCCTTCGCTGCTGGGAGTCATCTGGCACAGCATCGCTGCGGATGAATCTCCGACCAGCATTTTGGTGCGGTCGAAGCCGCAGAGGTCGGCGCCTGCGAAGTTGGATCCGCCGTCAAAAATGTTGTAGGTGGCCAGATACGCAGCGTTGCTCGCGGTCGCCCACACGCTCAGCTTGTCATAGTCGTTCAGATTCGCGCCGAAGCTATAGAAATAAAGGCTGTACGATCCGGTCGCATCGTTCGTGGTGGATACGGCGATGCATTCTCCGTAGGCGCCAGCATAATTGTCGCCGATGCCGGCCACCACCCAGCGATCGGCAGGACGGTCATAGAGCACAATCGGATCGACAATGTAGGTCGTACAGAGTCCGCCGAGCGGCCCAAAGATCGTCGGGATGTTAGTGGGGCCAGAAAGCAGCGTACCGGTCTTGGTGTAGACGGCGAGATACGTGTTCACAATCGCCCCGATCTGGGTTGGGCCGATGGCCAGATTGGAATCGGAAGGAATCCAACCGTTTGATCCGATGCCATCGAAATTCACGCCCTGCGTTGCGCCCACTTCGGGTAATGCTTCTTTCTGCAGGGCCGGGTCGAGCTGCCAGGGACCTGGAGTCGCGCGATTCACAAGAGGACTTGGGCGAGGCTCGGGCATCTCGCGGCCTGGGAACATCGAGAGATCGATGGGCAGGTCCGACACGCGTTCCGAGACGGCGTGGGATGATGGGTAGCTGGCGATCGTCTTGGGACTGGCGGCGTTTGCAAAAGCGAGCGACGTTAATGCAAAAACACACAGAACAAAAATCCGGATCAGCATTGGGAGACGAGGCATTGGGTGTACCTTCCTTTTGTGGGGGCGGCGGGGACGTGCGCCCCAATTCTACTACCGCCCATCGGAGGAGCCGAATAAAAAATCGGAAAACAGGAAAGGATAAAGTGAACTTTGTTGCACTCCTAAGCGCGGTAGAATAATCGGCTCTTGCTGGTAGCGGACCGGACGCTTAGATTGGCCAATGGAGAAAGCTCTTAAGTCTACGTGGCGACAAGTTAGGCCGAAACACTGGAGGAATTGCTGAAGGATGGCGGAGCCTGGTTGGACTAATGGGAGCGCACATGCGACAGGCGGTTCACGCCATTACAAGCTTTGGGTCCCCACAACCCTGGCAAGGGAAAAGCCTGCGCCTCTCTTAGTTCTGCTCCACGGGTGCACGCACGATGCGGAAGACATGGCTGAGATTTCCGGCATGAATGCAGTTGCCGATGCGAATCAATTCCTGGTTGCGTATCCGGAGCAATCGCGGCTCGCCAATCTGTTGAAGTGCTGGAACTGGTTTGAACCCAAGCATCAATCTCGCGGTTGCGGAGAGCCCTCGATTCTGGCGGCGATCGTCGAGGATGTACGCATGCATTACAACGTTGACGCGGAGCGCGTTTACATCGGGGGCGTATCGGCCGGGGGCGCGATGGCTGTGATTGCCGGTGCGACCTATCCGGATCTTTTCTCAGGGATTGCAGTTGCGGCAGGAGGTGAATTCAGAGCCGCGACGAGTGTCGCTGGCGCGTTCGCGGTCCTAAAACATGGAGGGCCTGATCCCATCGAACAAGGGCAGGCCGCATTTGTCGCGATGAAGGATGGACTGGCACGGCGGCCGAGGCATCGCATGCCGCTGATTGTCTTCCACGGAAGCGAGGATGACAGCGTGAATCCCATCAACGCGGACCAGTTAATCGCCCAATGGAGCAAGACGAACGAGTGTCTTGCCGCGGAATATGGAAATCGCGCCTTTGCCTTGTCGAAGAGAGTGGCCGACGGCAAGGTGCAGGGAGGTTACGAGTACCACCGGCACGTCTATACCGATGAAGCCGGCAATTTATTGATGGAAAAGTGGATCGTGCAGGGCCTTCGCCACGCATGGTCGGGGTCGCCAAAAGTTCATCACTACGGGGATCCGAAGGGGCCAAATGCCAGCGCAGAGATCTGGCGCTTTTTCAGCGAAGTGCGATAGTTGACGCGACGACCGCCCCTCCCCGAGATCGATCTGGAAACCTCTTCGAAGATGGTATAGACTGCCAAAACGTAAGAATGCCTTGATTTAAACGTTTTAATACGTTTTTAGAAAAACGCCGTCCGACGAGAAAGCATGAAAGCGATCAGAAGAGCGCTAGAACGGTCGGCCCAGCTACGTTCTCTGGGTGCCTTCTTCACGTTTGTGTTGCTCGCTTGCAGTGTGACGACGGCAGCTGCTTCGTCGGCGTATGTCCGAGTAAATCAAGCGGGATATGAAACCGGCAATAATCGTTTTCAGGCTTATCTGATGTCCACGGCTCCGGAATCGGGAGCAACTTTCAAAGTCATCAACTCGGAAGGGCAGACGGTTGATTCGGGCGCGATCGGGGCGTTGCTTGGTACCTGGAGCAACAGCGGCAAGCTTTCTTACCAGGTGTACGCGCTTGATTTCACCGCACCCGGCGATGATGTTTATTCGATCGCTGTCGCCGGACCCGTTAGCGCAACATCGCCGAAGTTTGCGGTCAATACGCCATCGGTACTCTATCCCGGGTTTCTTCTGAATACGCTCTGGTTTTATGAGACGGAGCGCGATGGAGCGAATTACATTCCGAACGCCCTGCGCAGCGCGCCCGGGCACTTGAACGACGCGAACACGACGGTTTATGACACGCCTCTGCTGAACAAAAACGATGAGATCGCGAACGCCGGAACTCCGTTGACGTCCACCGGCTCGGTGATCGATGGAGAAGGCGGCTGGTGGGATGCAGGCGATTACATGAAGTATGTGGAGACGGTCAGTTATACGACGGCTCTGATGGAAATCGGCGTGCGTGATTTTCCGAACCAGATGGGACCGCATGCACCGGTGAATCCAGCTGCGCCGCCGGTTGCAGTCTCGTATGCGGGAACTGCGGCAGGCGCGCCGACAGCTTCCGATTTCAGCGCTGAAGCGCAGTTCGGATTCAGCTGGCTGATGCAGATGTGGGATGACAACAGCAAGACTCTTTACTATCAAGTCGACAACAGCCAGGACTGGAAGAACTTTCCCGCGCTTGAAACGGAGTATGACATCTGGACGCCGCCGCAGGCGGCCGATGACTACAAAGGCTGCACCGCAGATTATTTTTACATCTGCTACCGACCGAGTTTTGTTGCCGCAACCGCGGGATCGCCAATCAGCCCTAATTTGGCGGGGCGCATGGCGGCGGCATTTGCCGAGTATTACCAGCTTTACAGCACGATCGATCCGACGACGGCGGCGCTGGCGCTGCAGAATGCGGAAGACATTTTTGCATTGGCCGATACTTCGCTGGCCGATCCGGCGAATTCGGTGAACAGCGGGAGCTGTAAGTCAGGCTGCCTGCTCACAACCATGCCGTTCGATGGTTACCCAGAAACTGTGTGGGACGACGACATGGAACTTGGGGCCACGGAACTCTACTTCGCATTAGCGTCGGGACAAGGCAAGTTGCCCAAGGGACTGCCGGTTGTAGATCCGAACACATACCTCATGGATGCGGCGCAGTATGCTTCGAGCTACATCAGCAAGATTTACGGTACCGGCAATGAAGATACTCTCAATCTTTATGACGTCAGCGGTCTTGCGCACTTTGAGTTGTATCGGGCGCTAGGGATAGCGGGGAATCCGGGTGGTTTGGCGGTCAACCAAGCTACCATGCTCACAGCGCTGGAAAATCAGCTTGGCTTGGCCATTGCGCAATCGCAAAGCGATGTCTGGGGATTTGGCGTGCCGTGGCAGAACGGAGATACGACGTCACACGGCGCCGGCCTCTCGGTGATGGCCAGTGAACTTTATTATCTGACCGGCTCAAGCACCTACAACAC
This sequence comes from Terriglobales bacterium, assembly GCA_049509215.1. Lineage (GTDB taxonomy): Bacteria > Acidobacteriota > Terriglobia > Terriglobales > Acidobacteriaceae > Acidiflorens. The sequence continues at coordinate 2,782 of JBELAC010000053.1, read as the reverse complement.
GTACTCGCAACAATGGCTGGGCAACATTCTGGGCGCGAACTCGTGGGGTTCTTCTTTTATCGTGGGCGACGGCACAACGTTTCCCAACTGCATTCAACATCAGGTGGCAAATCTGGCGGGAGCGCTCGACGGAACTTCAGGCGGCACGCCGATACTCTGGGGCGCGGCGACCGAAGGTCCGGCAAATGCGGCGACGTCGGGCACGCAACCGGGCATGCTTCGGTGTCCGGCAAATGGCGTCGACTCATTCAAAGTGTTTAACGGCAAGGACGGCAAGTACGAAAGATCGGAAGCGGCAATTTATCGAGACAACGTGCAATCGTATAGCACGACCGAGCCGGGCATTGACCTCACTTCCACATCTTTCTTGATGTGGTCGTGGAGACTGGCTGGAGCGCCATCTTCATGGGACAAACGCTGAAGCTACGAGGTCAGGCCGAGACAACCTCATTAGTTCTTCCAGCTTCCCGTTGCCACCCGGTGTCCGCGTTTTTCTGTCTCGGTACTATTTTGTTGTGGATTCTTCCAGGCCGCGATATTTGAGCATTGCCTTAGAGTTCGGCGGAGCGCCGCGCCACGACTCGTACATTTTGGCGAGATCTTCGGTGTTGCCGCGCGACAGAACCATGTGACGGAAGCGATCGCCGTTGGCCCGGCTCAGCTCGCCATTTTCGACGAACCACTGATAGGCGTCATCGGCGAGCATCTGCGTCCAAAGATAAGCGTAGTAACCTGCGCTGTAACCGCTTCCCCAGATGTGGCTGAAGTAAGTGGACCGATAGCGGGGCGGCACATAGGCGATGTTGAGATGGGTTTTGTCGAGCGCCTGTTTCTCGAACGCGTCAGGGTTCTGAAGAGGTGCGTCGGGAGACAGGAAGTGCCACTGCATGTCGAGTTCGGCGGCCGCGAGCAATTCGGTCATGTCGTAACCCTTGTTGAACGTGGCAGCCTTCCGGATGCGCGCGGCAAGTTCCTCCGGGATGGGCGCTCCATTTTTATAGTGCTTCGCATAGTGAGCAAAAATGGTGGGGTAGAGAGCCCAGTGTTCATTAAACTGCGACGGAAATTCGACAAAATCGCGGGCGGTTGAAGTTCCGGAAAGAGTCGGATATTCGGCATTGGAGAACATGCCGTGCAATGCGTGCCCAAACTCGTGAAACATAGTGATGACGTCGGTGAAGCTGATCAAAGCGGCTTCGCCTTCGGCGGGCTTGGGCAGGTTCGCAACGTTGTAGACGACGGGTGAAGTCCCCAACAGGCGGGACTGGCCGACGAATTCCGACATCCAGGCTCCGCCGTTTTTGTTATCGCGCTTGAAGTAGTCACAGTAAAAGAGCGCGAGGTGCTTGCCGTCGGCGTCGAAGACCTCGAAGACGCGCACGTCGGATTGATAGACAGGAATGTCGTGGCGCTCTTTGAACGTGATGCCGTAAAGCTGGTTGGCCGCGTAGAACACGCCATTCTCCAGGACATTATTAAGCTCGAAGTAAGGTTTGACCTGTGCGTCGTCGAGGTCGTAGCGAGCCTTGCGGACCTGCTCGGCGTAGAAATTCCAATCCCAGGGCTGGAGTTGGAATCCACCTTTCTGCGAGTCAATTACATTCTGAATATCGTTCGCTTCGCTCGCTGCTTTTGCGGTAGCGGCGGGAACGAGGGCGTCCATGAATTGCAGCGCGGCTTGCGGCGTCTTGGCCATCTGATCTTCGAGCTTCCAGGCGGCGAAACTGGGATAACCGAGCAACTTTGCCCTCTTGGCGCGAAGCTGCGCGATGCGGGCAATGGTGTCGCGCGTGTCATTGGCATCGCCACGTTCGGCGCGGTTCCACGAACGCTCGAAAATCGCCTGCCGCGTTGCACGATCCGCAAGCGAAACCAGATCGGGCTGCTCGGTGGTGTTCTGGAGCGGAACCACAAAGCCCTCTACCTTTCGGCTCTTGGCGGTTTCGGCAGCGGCTGCAAGGCGAGCATCGGAGAACCCAGCCAAGGCAGCTTGGTCGGCCGTGACGAAGGCGCCTTCTTTGGTCGCGGCGAGAAGTTTATTGGTGAAGGCGTTTGAAAGCGTCGAGATTTCCTCGTTCAATTTGCGAAGTTCCGTCTTATCCGCTTCGGAGAGGTGGGCGCCGGCGTGCACGAAGTCGTCGTAATAGCGCTCGATCAGACGGAGAGATTCCGGGTCGAGTTTGAGCGTGGCACGCTGCTTGTAGATGGCATCCACGCGCGCAAAGAGCTTCGTGTTCAGGTAGATGAAATCCCTGTGGGCGGCGAGTTTGGGAGCCTCGGTGGTGCGAACCTTCTGAAGGTCATCGTTGGTATTAGCGCCCGTGACTCCGTTGAAAGCGGACATGACTCGATCGAGAAGACGGCCGCACTTCTCCATTGCGACGATGGTGTTGTCGAAAGTCGGGGCAGCGGGATTTTCGGCGATGGCTTGAATTTCAGCTTGATGCTGCTCCATGCCTGCCTCAAGGGCGGGCTGGAAGTCTCCGTTCTTGATCCGATCGAACGGTGGGGCTTCGAAAGGCAGAGTGCTCGGGGCATAAAACGGATTCGATGGGCCGAAGTCCGCGGTTCCTGCGAATGCTGGTGTGGTGGAAGAAATCACGATGGCGGCAACGAACAGAATGCTCAGCGACAACATAATTTTCATGGTGTTCTCGATAACGAATTCAAGCCCGGCCCGCGAATTCACGGGTCTCGGTGGAAACCTTCACTTTTTCGCCTTCCTTGATAAAAAGCGGGACGCGGATTTCTATGCCGGTCTCAAGCGTGGCGGGCTTGGTGA
>JBELAC010000052.1:0-22884 GCA_049509215.1 Terriglobales bacterium | reverse complement strand
GAGCACCGAAAGCAACGCCGTCACGTACCCCGAGCCGGTCCCCACTTCGAGCACGCGATCGTTCTCTCGCAGCGCCAGACGCTCCAGCATCGCCGCCACAATGTACGGTTGCGAAATGGTCTGCCCCTCACCGATCGGCAAAGGACGATTCTCATAAGCATCTTCCCGCAACTCCGCAGGCACAAACTCATGCCGCGGTACCGCTCCCATAGCAGCCAGTACACGCGCATCGCGAATGCCACGCTCCGCAAGCTGCGTGCGAACCATCCGTTCACGGCGTGTTTCGAAAGATGCCTGAAAAAACATCACGGATCAGATTCAACAACTAGCTGCTAGCGCCTGACCGGCAAGCCTGACTTAACTGATGGCTGATGGCTAATACGGCCCGATAATTCCCCCGATATTCCGCGCGGCAGGCACGTTCGGATGCGCCTTGTTCTCCTGCGCTTCCATCAGGTCGAGATACTTGTAAGCTGTCCCGGTATTAAACAGCACGACTTTATCGTCTGGGCCGAAGAATCCACTCGTCCGCAGCTTCTGATACGCCACCAGCGACGCCGCTCCCTCCGGCGCGGCAAACACGCCTTCCACACTCGCCCAGTGCCGAGTCGCCGCCAGAATTTCTTCGTCGGTCGCGCTTACCGCCGTGCCGCCACTCTTCTTGATGATGTCCAGAATCAGGTAATCGCCGTAAGCCTTCGGCACGCGCAGTCCCGAAGCGAACGTCTGCGCGCCCGTCCACATCTCTGACGCGCTCTTCCCGGCCTCCCACGCCTTCACGATCGGAGCGCAACCGGCCGCTTGCACCGTGATCATCTTTGGTCGTTTTGCCCCGCGACGCTCCGACCCAATCCAGCCCAGTTCCTCCATCTCGTCAAACGCCTTCCACATACCGATCATGCCCACGCCGCCGCCCGTCGGATAGATAATCCCGTCCGGCAACTTCCACCCCAACTGTTCCGCGACTTCGTACCCCATAGTCTTCTTGCCTTCTACGCGAAACGGTTCTTTCAGGGTCGAGACGTCAAACCATCCTTCCTTATCCTTTCGTTCGGCAACCATGCGCCCGCAGTCGCTGATCAGGCCATCCACGAGCGTGACATGCGCGCCGAAGTAGTCGCTTTCCATCCGGTTCGCCATCGGCACATCCTTCGGCATAAAGATGTGCGCCTCGATCCCAGCCGCCGCCGCATAAGCAGCCAGCGCGCCGCCCGCGTTCCCCGCCGAAGGAGCAGCCAGTTTCTTCAGCCCATAATGTCGCGCCATCGTGACCGCAGCCGACATCCCGCGCGCCTTGAACGATCCTGTAGGATTCAACCCTTCATCCTTGATGAGAACATTCGCAAACTCGCGGCTGGCCAGCATCGGAGTGAATCCCTCGCCGAGCGTCACGGGATTTTCATCTGCCCGAAGTTCGGGAAGAACTTCTGCGTAACGCCACATGCTGGCCACGCGTCCTGATAGATCTTCGCGGCGCAACTTCCCGTTTAGGCTGGCCAGATCGTAACGGACATAGAGCACCCCGCCATCCTTCGGACACACATTCTGAGGCTGATCAGCGGAGAGATGTTCTCCGCAACGAGTGCATTCAAGATAAGAAATTCGCATCGAGGGAAGGATAGCATTTGCCGCATAGGATCACCGAAACCTGGGAGTGGATATAATTTGGCCGATGGATTCGCAGGCGATAAGCAGTCAGTGGAAGGACTTCAAAACGCATGCCACATTCGACCTCGCTCCGATCAAACCAAAGAAACGCGAATTTTCGCACAGCTTGTCGTTGCTGGTTGCTGGCGCTGCTTACTCTGGGGATCACCCAAGGTCTCGCGCAATCTGCGCCCAAGCCGCTCCCAACGGCGGAAAAAGTTGAGCTGATGACCCGCATCTATGCCGATGTGAAGATGTATTTTGCGCATTGGTCGGCAATTCCAAAGTTTGATCTGAACAAGGATTCTCAGCCATGCGGACCACAGTAGCCTGAAGCTGTTCGCGAAACTGTGTTCCAAGCCGCAGCTGCTGCGCTTCGTACCAGTCTTGCGCCTCCAGCAATTCGGAACGCGCAGCTGGCGTGAAGATGACTTCTATCATTCGAGGCTGCGTTGAGCCAACTCTGCCCGCAACTCTTCCCACGTCACGGCCTGAGCGCGATCCTGATCCAGGCTGGCGAGCCGGCGGCTGAGTTCAGCGCGCTGCGCCGCCGTCAACGATACGTCAGTATCACCGAGGCTGTCCCAAAGCTGCCCGATCAAAGTCAGGCGCTCTTGAGGACTCAGCCGCGAAATCTCGTCCGCACTAAGGGGCTGCATGCTCTTAAACTACCTCGTTCCGCTTCCCCCTTCAACCTCTCACGCCGGTACCCTCTTCAGCACCTCATTCGCCCGCCGGAACCACGCCCGCTCTCGCCGTCGCAGATACCCCGGCATCGTCGGCTTCTTATCCAGCACTTTCTGTGCCCATTCGCGCGCTTCGGCATTACGATGTTCCGATACCAGCAGGTCCGCGAAATTCAAATATGTTTCGGACAACGTCGAGGTAACCGTTACCTGCCGGAACAGCGCATCCGCTCTCTCGATTTGCCCCGTCTGCGCATAAGCATGCGCCAGCAGCCCAGCCGCTCGCTGAAAATCGTAGTCCGGCTCTTTGCCCACAACTCGCTCCAAGTCGGGCAATGCTGCCGCCGCGTCTCCCAGTTGAATTGCGCACACTCCGCGCCGGTAAAAAGGATCCAGGGTGTCGGCCCTCGCCGCAATCGCGCGATCGAACGCTCCCCGCGCGGCGGCGAAGTTGCCGTCATCCATATACAGATCGCCAAGTTCTTCGTAGTTTCCTGCAGACGGGTTGTCCCGGATCGCCATCTCCAACTCGCGGATACGCTTGCGTCGTGGAAATACTTTGAACGATTGTCCGAGCAGGCCGATGTCGGGGAGGGCTTCAACAGCCAAATAAATGATAGCTCCGAGCGGCCCCAGAAACAAAATAATAAAGATCCAATACGTCTCCGGCCGCCGGCGAATGAAATGCACAATCGCCAGTCCCTGCAGCAGGAACCCCCACGGGTAAAATAGATAACTTAGAAATCCCATAACACTCGTTGGTCGTTCGACTAGCGACTCCTTCGAGAGATAACACAACAGGCTCCAGTCTGAAAGTGACCGGAGTTAAGTCAGTCACTAGTTCGCTTGCAGAGCACGAGCAGACCGATGTCGATGAAGAACGACGAGCAACTGATTCTGGAGCTATTCGAAGCCGGAGACCGGGCCTTGATCTCTGCCGACGTCGAAGCTCTCGACCGCATCTTCGCCGACGATTACATCCAATATGACGATTCAGGCAAGCCCCACACCAAGCAGGCGATCCTCACCAACTTCTGCACCGGCACAATCCGCTATCCGTCAATCGTTTCGACGGGCCGCACTATCCGCATCTTCGGCAACACCGCCGTCGTTCACGGCTCCGAATCCGATGAAGTCGAATCCGCCGGTCAGCGCTCGAAGGTGAATTACCTCTATCTCGACGTCTTGCTCAAGCGCAATGGAGAATGGAAATTAGTGGCCTCTCAACTGGCGAGACCGGCTGAACTCTAGAGTTTTGTGTGGCGCGGGCGCCTCGCCCGCGAAAAGCCGGTGGTCTGCAAATCTCTCGCAAGAACATTTTTGATTGGAAGCTGCTGGATCTAGCGTAGTGCCTCAAACAGATCGACGTTTATTTATCCCTCGGTTTCCCTGTGATCCTCTGTGCTCTCCGTGGTTAAAGCCCTTGACTTCTTCGTCGGACACCAAAACTTACGCCGAATCCAGGCGCAACATAACGATCACCATTTTCGACGCACTACCCTAGCTTTCCTCTGCCCGCAACCGGTTCTGCCAGTGCGACCAGACAAACCACACAATCCCGGTCACCAGCAGAACCCCAATCACTGCATCCATTTGATGGAAATATTTTCCGATCGTCCGCCAGTTTTCCCCGAGCTTCATCCCGAAGTACGCCAGCGCAAAACACCACGGCCAAGATCCCAGAAACGTATAGGCGTGAAATTTTCCCCGCGGCATGCGCGCAATGCCCGCCGGCAATGCAATAAACGTCCGGATCACGGGCAGCAGACGCGCAATGAAAACGGCCATCTCGCCCCAACGCTGAAAGAACCGGTCCGCCCAATCCAGTTCGCGCCGCCCCATCAGAATCCATCGTCCATAACGCTCCACCAGCGGCCGTCCGCCATAGCAGCCGATTTCATATGCGATCAGCGAGCCTAGATTGCATCCGATCGCTCCCGCCGTCGCCACCCACACCAGCTTCATCGTGCCCTGAAAAACCAGGTATCCCGCGAATGGCATGATCAGTTCCGACGGCAACGGAATGCACGCCGACTCGATCGCCATCAGGATCGCAATCCCCGCATACCCTGTCGCCGCCACCAGGTGCGAGATAAAGACAAATAGAATGCCAAGAATTTTTTCAGTCATGAATTAAGCATTTTTTTGGCTCGGTTTTAGGCTCCCGGCTCGACGGTTTGCGCTTTCGCTTTGCGCGCCCATAGTCTTCAACCAGCTCGGGCGGGAGCCGAAGGCCCAAACCCGAGCGCCGAAAACCCAGGCTGTTCTTAGAAAGCACCTTCCTGCGTAAAACTGAAGCCCGGCAAGGCGACGCCGTCGGCCGATTTGGCGACCTTTACTTTCACGCCCGGCACGTTGGGCGCATTGGCTTCGGCAGGGCGCAACACCGCATACTGCGTGAAGACCTCGCTATACACTTTCGTGACAAGATAATCCTTGCCGCTTTCATCCTGGCGCCAGACTTGCCCGAGTTTGATGCTCTTAACGGCCACAATCGCCCCTTCGCTTCAGACTACTCACCCTCCCCCACCCCGTCAATTGCTCGGCAGTTACCTTAGGTAGCAACCACGTGCGAGCGGGCAATCTCCGGCCAGGTCTCCCTGCATTGTTTCCTCTGTGATTTCCTTCCGTGTCCTCCGTGGTTAAGCTTTTTCGTAAGGAGCCTGATCGGACTTTGTCGAGCGAATCCCTCCGCGCTAATCAGGTCGGCTTTGTTACCATGTTGCTCTGCCAGAAGAAAGAGGAACCCATGCCCCGCGGAAATGTCCCGCGCCAACCAAGTCGCAGCGGACGCCAGGAAGGCGTGCGCCCCGTCCAGCATCCTTCTTTGAAAACCAAACCCGCGCGCCAGATCGCTCGCCCGGCGACACCGTCGCCCTTAAGCGTGTCGAAGACCGCCCTTGCGAAGAAGAAATCTGCCTCCCCCTATAACCCGCTAAATCCCGCCCGCGTGCAGCAAATCATCTCCGGGCTCGACCAGATGTACCCGAACGTGACCTGTGCCCTCACGCACCGCGGCGCGTGGGAATTGCTCGTAGCAACAATTCTCTCGGCCCAGTGCACGGACGTGCGCGTCAATATGGTCACGCCCATCCTGTTCGAAAAATATCCCACCGTGCAGGATTTCGCCGCCCTCGAGCCCGAGCAATTGGAACCCGATATCCGCTCCACCGGCTTTTTCCGCAACAAGTCGAAATCGGTCGTTGGCGCCGCGCGCAAACTGGTCGCAGACTTCGGCGGCAACGTGCCGGAAACGATGGACGAATTGCTCACCCTCCCCGGCGTCGCGCGCAAAACGGCCAATGTTGTGCTCGGAACGTGGTTCAAGAAAAATGTCGGCGTCGTCGTCGATACTCACGTCACCCGCATTTCGCATCGCCTGGAACTCAGTCGTCAGGAAGATGCGCAAAAAATCGAGCTGGATCTCATGAAAATCATCCCGCAGGATCGCTGGACTGACTTTTCCCACGAGATAATCTGGCATGGACGAAAACTCTGTGTAGCCCGCGGCCCGAAATGCGCAGAATGCGCGATTGAGAAGTTATGTCACGCCGCCGATAAAACCTGGTCTACAGTTGAGATTCACAGAGCCGCCCAACCCTAGCCATCGCGGTCACGTCCCGACCGGCTATACCGCCGTGGAAGAGCGGCCCTTCAGAGCCTGCCCTGAGCTTGCCGAAGGGGCCGCGCAAGGATGGCAGGTTGGTTTCGGCTTCAGCCCTGGTGGATGGCGCCGCCAACCGCATCCTTCTGACGATTCCTAATCTCCGGTATATGCCAGCTCCACCACCGTGCAATCGTCGTTCAACGGAGTCCCGCCGCAAAAATCCGCCACCGCCGTGAAAATATCCTCCATCGACGTGCTCTTTCCGGCGACCCGCTCCAGTCGCTCGCTGTCGAACATATCGCCGCGCGCGTTCTCCGCTTCCGTAACGCCGTCCGTCACCAGAATCATCCGATCCCCCGGCCGCATCTGACAACGGTCACTGGCATACGTCGCATCCGCCAGCAACCCGACTGGCAGATTGCCATGCGCCGGTCTCAACACCTCATCCCCGCAAATCCAGACCGGTGGAATGTGTCCGCAGTTTACGTATTCCAGATCTCCGTCACGCCGCAGCCGAGTGATGATCATCGTCGCGTACTTCTCGCCGATGTGCTTATAAGTGAAGAAGCGATTCACTGCCCCGACGATCTCCGTAAGCGGCATGCCCGAAATCAACTGCGAATAAACCATCCCCTGCAGAATCGAAGCCAGCAACGCCGCCGAAACTCCCTTGCCGCTGACGTCGGCCAGCACCACCGCCAGACCCTCCGGTGTATTCACCGCCTCGAAAAAATCGCCCCCAATCTCTTTACAGGACATGTTGCGTCCGCCCACCCGCGCAAACGAAACTTCCGGCAGCGTCACCGCCAGCAGCCGCTGCTGAATGGATGCCGCAATCCCCAACTCCTGCTGGTAGCGTCGCCCCGCTTCTTCCGCCTGCACCAGCCGCGCGTTCTCGACGAGCTGTGCTGCTTCCGTCGCGATCGCCCGCAAAATGTCCTTGCTGACGCCCGCGATATCGCGCGACGCGAAGCGCGAGTCCACATACAGCGCCCCGATCACATCTCCGCCGCCCGACTGCCCCTCCCTCGTCGTCTGCACCATCGGCTTGCGCAATGGCATACAGATCACCGTCCGTAAATCGAATGCGACAATGCTCTGCCGCTCCTTCACGTCCAGCATCTGGCTCGTATCCGTTACCAGATATTCGGAGTTCGACGTCAGCGCGCCGTCCAGCACCGAGCGCGAAATGGTCGTATCGTCCAGCAAAGGCTCACCCTTGGAGTTGCGGCCCGCCGCCAACGTCAGCGTCCCCGCGCTATCCCTGAGAAAAATGTATGCCCGTTCGGCACGCGTCAGTTTCAAGGTCGCTTCCAGCAGCGTCACCAGAATTTCATCCAGCACGCCGATCGTATTCAGCTTGCGCGCCGCCTCCATGAACAGCGTCAGCTTTTCCAGATCGCTTGCCTCGGGTGCAATCTGAATGCCCGAGATCTGGCTCAAAAACTCCCGCGCCGTATTCGAGGTCGTGTGCAGCGGATGGAATATCAGGTAAGCAACATCGCGCGCGCCAAATTCCAGCCGGTCGTTCCGTTGCAGCTTATGCCGCTCAACCCGCTCTCCGTTGACGAATGTCCCGTGCTTACTCCCTTGGTCGACAACAAAAAACTCGCCATTTTCCGCGACGATGTGGGCATGCTCGCGCGACACCCGCGGATCGGCAATCACCAGATCGCGGTCCACCTTCCGCCCCACCGTATACGGAGTGTGATTCAGCGACAGGGTCTGCTGCTCGCTTCCCTGAACGAAGATGGCAATAGGAAAAATACTCGATATTCCGGAATGCGACGAATGCGACGAAGCGGACATTTACCCTTGGACTCTCCCCGGCCTTTGTGCCAGCACTCGACACCGGCCCCTCAGCATTCTACGACGTACTTGCCTTGGACGATGCGCCAAGGGTCTCCTGATAGTAATGGAATAGCATCAGCGCAGCCACTCCCACCGGTATCTGGGTTGTCGTCCAAAGCGGGACCGTCCAACTTCGTTCGACAATTTGCGGCGGCAATAGAAACGACAGCAGCGCCAGGATCGCGCTCGAAGTCCACGGCCACACGATCAGAACCATCGTCATCGCAAAAAGCACGCGCTGAATGGCGCTCCTGCGCCAGATCGACTCCCGCTCCTTGACCAGCATGATCACCGCCGGAATCAAGAGCACCTGATTGTATTGGGCAGATGTCGGTTCCACAAGGATCGTAACCGCCAGCACCATACTCACCATGAAGGCAAAAGCTGCGCTATTCGCGGTGTTCCGTCGCTCTCTCCAGCAAGCCGTTGCCAGCGCAATTACCGCCAGCAACTCGAAGAGTTTGCTCCATGGTCCGATGAGCGCCGTCATTACCGAAGCCGAACCCGTGTACTTCTGATACTCACGCACCGCATGCCAGAACCGTGCAATCCAGCCCGGCAAATACCACTCCCCGGCCGTACATAAAATCGCCATCGATAGCAGATAGGAAATCAACCACCGGTAGCGCTTGCGCCAATCGCCCACTGTCCAGATCGCAAGCCATGCCAGCAAAAGGAAAACCAGTTGCGGTTTGATGCTGCATACTGCCAAAAGAATTCCCGCCATCACTCCCTGGTCTGCCATCAGCAGCGCGATCGACGCCGCTATCAGAGCGACCACGAACAGCGTGATCTGCTCCAGCTTCAACCCCTGCATCCCCGCAAAACTGCCAAGGATCAAAAGTATCAAGCTGCATTGCGCCCAAATCGGCAGTGGCCATTGCACCACCCGAAGCCACACAATCGCGCTCGCCGCTGTCAAAATCACCAGCAGCCAGAAAAAACATTTCCCAATCACCGGAAACGGCAGCTCCACTGTCGGCGCAAGAAAGAAAACAACATAAACCGGGTAAGCGAAGCCCGCCTGATCACGCGGATCGCCGGATCGCGATGCATCCAGTGGCCGCCCGAAATACCCGGTCTGGATCTCACGCGTCACCTCCGCGCTATAGGGGTCTCGTCCATGCAGAAGCAGCTCCCGCGCCCCCAGCCACCGCGGATAAAGATCGGAAAGATTCCCGCGCGGCCGGTTATGCGCGGCCGCGTCGGCCACTTGGTAAGGAATCAGTACGCGCTGCGCATACAGCCAAATCCCCGCTGCGCCAACTAGCGCCGCCAGCACAATTCCGACCGGTTTCGCGCTCAGGGCTTGTTTCTTCATGAATATTTGAGAAAATCGTTCCTCCCCCAAGCTGCGATACTACAAGTGCTCCGGCTGCGGAGAAGTCTCGATCGCAACCGTAATCAACTCATGCCCAAACCAATCGCGCGCCACACGCCATCGACCTCGCCCGCCTTGCCATGGCGTCTTGCCGTCTCCGCGCTCATCGGCATTGCGAGCGGCCTCTTCTGCTGGTTCCTGATGAAACATTTCCATCAGGATGCCGCCGATCTGCGCTGGGCAATCCACGCCGCGCAACGCGTTCTCGCCCACCAGAATCCCTACGATACGCCGCTCGAACAGTATCCCTTAACCGCCGCCGTCTTTGCCTTTCCCTTTGTGCGTCTCCCGCCCGAAGTCGCTGCCGGCCTGTTCTACGGAATTAGTTCCGCGCTGCTGGCGCTCGGCCTCACACGGCATGGCTACGAACGCCTTTTTGTCTTTCTCGCCTATCCTTATTGGGCCGGCATTCTCACCGTTCAGTGGTCCACGATCATCGCGGCCAGCGCTTTCTTCCCGCTCCTTTTGCCCGTGACCCTGGCAAAACCGCAAGTCGGATTGCCCGTCTTCCTCTCTTACTTGAACCGCCGCGGCTTTCTCGCATGCATCGCCATCGCCATTCTGAGCCTCGCCCTTTTGCCAACCTGGCCGCTGCTCTGGCTCGGCCAACTCGGCCACTACCAGCACTTCTTCCCGCTCCTGATACTGCCCGGACCGCTCCTCCTTCTGGCTCTGTTTCGTTATCGCGACCGCGACACCATCCTCTTACTTCTGTCCGCCTTGATGCCGCAACGCTGGTTCTTCGACAGTTTCATCCTCTGGCTCATCCCGAAATCCCGCCGCGCCATCCTCGCCACCGTCTTCTTCAGTTGGATGGTCGGCATCTGGCGCTGGTATCACGTCCCCCTCACAATGCAGCAGGTCGGCCGCTGGACCGTCCTCGGCTTTTACCTCCCCATGCTGATCGTTATTCTCACTCGCCCGCGTCCGGATCGAACAGCGGCTTCCGCAGCGTAATCGTGTCGATACTTCCGCAAAATCCAGATCACAACCGGCACGCTCCACAACGGAGCCACCCACGGCCATCTCGAGGAGCTCAGAAAAATCGCATACACCACCATGAGCAAGATGACATCGATCCGCATCTCGCTTCGTGTTCCTCCTCCAGGAGCACAGAACAATAACAGCACAACCACCACCAGCCAAGCCACGTCATGAATGATTGCGTGGTAGCTCACCAAAATGCTCGCTACACTCGCGACTGCAAACAAACAACTGACCGGAACCTCACTTCTAGCAACTACCCAAGCCGCAACCCCCATCACCACCACCGAGCACACCATAGTCAGTGACACAGCAAACACGCTTCCGCCGACTATTCCCGGTAATTCGGCGATCAGACCCCGCAGGTTCGGCATGCCAACTGACGAAATCGCCCCTCCCGCACCGCTTTTTTCCAACCGCCAGGAAAACTGCACGAACTCGACCAGCCCTCCCCATCCCACCATCAAGGCCGACACCAGAATCCACATCGCCCCTACCGGAATAATTCCCAACAGCACCCGAGGACGCCGCACCGACAGAATCAGCGCCAGCGGGATCACAAAATGAAACTTGAAAAGTCCGAGCCCCAGCGCCGCTCCGGCCGCCACATCACGCCCCTCTTCCAGCAAAGTCAAACCGAGGGTGAACGCAAACACTAGCAAAATCGGATCCTGCCCCTGCATGAGCGCAATCACCACTGGCACAAACGCTCCCACCGCCAGAAGAAGAAAAATAAGGCTGAACTCACCAACCTCGGGGAATCTGCTCCTCACCATCCTCAAACTCAAGATCAGCAAAACAATATTGAAAACAGTCCAGGCCACATAAGCCGGAAGATAATTCAGATATGCAAACGGTAACCAGACCAGCACTTCAAAGGGAGTGTGATTGTAAGGCAAGGCCGCCTGCCGGATCGGCACTTCCGGCGCAAACTGCTTCTCGACTTGGTACAGTGCGTCCAGGTCATAGAGCCGCGCTATCTGGCCATCGCGCACCATCTTCGCCGCCCCGTAGAAAGCCGTGAAATCCTGATAGCCCTTCCGGAGCATAGGAGCCAGTTTGCAGACGCTGGCCACATTGATCAACGTCAGCGTGAGAAGAAAGGCGCCCGCCAGCCATTCCTTCCTTTGCCCAAACCTGCCCCGCATCATGCACGCCTTTCGGAACGCTTGATTCTATAATTGCCGCGACCGCTTCCAATGAACATTCTCGCCAACAAGCGCCTGTTCTTTGCCGGCATCCTTCTCTTCGGCCTGCTTGCGATGACCGCACGCACCGCCACCGACCCCGATCTCTGGTGGCACCTTCGCACCGGACAGTGGATCGTTGAAACCGGCCACGTCCCTCACTCCGACCCTTTTTCCTTCACCCGTGGAGGCAGTCCCTGGGTTTCCCACGAGTGGCTGTCCGAAGTCGTTTTATTCGAACTCTGGAAGCACGCTGGCCCAAGGGGACTCATCGCCTTCTCGTCCATCATCACCACCGCCGGGTTCCTTCTCCTTTATCTGCGCTGTCCCGGGAAGCCTCACTGGGCCGCAGCCGCCACCGTCCTTGGAGCCTGGGCCTCGGCCCCAACCTGGGGTGCCCGGCCGCAGATGTTCACCTTCACCCTCGCCAGTCTCCTTCTGTTCCTGATTGAGCGCGGCGAAAATCGCCCCCGTCTTTTGCTCTTCATTCCTCCTTTGTTTCTGTTGTGGATTAACCTGCACGCCGGGTTCGCTCTTGGCCCCGCGCTTCTCTTCTTATATGCCGCAGGCCTCGCCTTCGAATCCATCGCCGGTACCACCCCCTGGCAGCAGACCCGTCCAATCGTCGTGCGCATCCTCATGACAACTCTCGCCTGTCTCGCGCTCGTGCCCCTCAATCCCAGCGGTGCCCAGCTTTACCGTTATCCCCTCGATACCCTCCGTTCGACTGGAATGCGTGCGCTCATCGTCGAGTGGTTCTCTCCCGACCTTCATCGATCGCTCTACTTGCCGTTCATGCTCGTTTTTCTGCTGTTGTTTGTTGCGCTCCCCTCGTCCCGTTTCTCACTCAAAGGACGCACGCTTCTTCCCCTGCTCTTCACGGCTTTCGCCGCCCTCGATGCCGTCCGCCACATCCCCATCTTCATTTTGTTGGCGATCCCCGTCATCGCAGCCGCCCTTACGGGCTTGCCGGATCCCTCAACGCTCTCGCGTCGCCATCCGGAACCCCGTTTCCGCCCGCTTTTCAATGCGGCGGCTCTCGCGCTCCTCGCCGTCCTGGCCTTGCTGCGCTGGGAAACCCTCGTCCGCCAGCAACCCGCCCGTGAGGCCCAACTGTTTCCGCAAAAAGCCGTGGACTACCTGCACGCCAATCTTCAACCGGATCGTCTTTTCGTTTATTACGATTGGGGAGGCTACGCGATCTGGAAACTTAATCCCCAATATCGTGTCTTCGCAGATGGTCGCGCCGACCTCTATGGCGATAACATCCTGCGGCAGTCGATCGAAACTGTCGTCGATCTCCACAAAGGCTGGCAGAACGTTCTCGACCACTGGGATGTACAAACCATCCTGGTTCCACCCACCTCCGCAGTAGCCCGAGCACTCTTCCTCGATCCCCGCTGGACCGGCCTCTATCAGGACAACCAGGCGGTTATTTTCGTCCGGACCAAGTCGTCCCATGCGCCCCAAAGCCTCGGAATTTGAAATGTGCTGAGTGTGAAAAAATGTATACTACTGGCACCCTGAATCTGCGACACTAGTGGCCATATTCGGTTACTTCCATGCCTGCGGCTTTAGTTGCTCTCCTGCGTGCGGAGCGACCACATGTCTTATGGAGCAAGGTTTCGCGGGCTCGGATTGCATTCCGCAAGAAACTCTGAGCCAGCTCAATGATTCTGCAAGTCGAAGGAGAATGGAATGACGCACTTGTTGAACCAGTTGTGGCGCAATGATGAAGGTCAGGACATCGCCGAATACGCCGTTATGCTGGCCGTGATTCTCGTCATCGTGATCGGCACGGTCCGTTTGATTGGCACCAACGCGAACACCGTGTTTTCGTCAGTCGCCAGTTCCATCCAACAGTAGTAGGCCGCTGCTGTACGCGCGACATAAAGTGCGCCTGCACGCGCCCAATTGCGTCCTGACAGGAGTTTCCTGATAAAGGAAGAAGAGGAATGAATCGAAGCCGCTTGTTGATGATCGGAGGCCTGGCTCTCGCCGTCGGCCTGCTCGTCAGCTTTACCGTTTATAACAAACTGCGAGTCTTCACCGGAGCTGGCAATGAACGGTCAGTTGAGGTCGTGGTCGCTGCCGATGATGTTCAAACGGGTGCAAAATTAGCGGACCATGATTTGCGGCTTGCTGTATTCCCGCAGTCCAGCGTTCCTCCCAACGCATTTGGCCGCAAATCGCAGGTCGTCGGTCGTGGCGCCGTTCTGCCGATCAGCAAGGGCGATTTTATTCTGCCCAACAAAATCGCCGCCGAGGACGCAGGCGCCGGCCTTCCCTCCATGATTCCCCCGGGAATGCGCGCCGTTTCCGTCCGCGTGAATGACGTCGTCTCCGTCGCCGGCTTCGTCCAGCCCGGTACCCGCGTCGATGTCCTCTCCACGGGCAATCAGGGCTCCGGCAACGAGCGCCAGACCACGACCGTCCTGGAAAACGTGGCCGTCATCGCGGTCGGCAAGAATCTCGATCGCAATGCCCCTCCGGACGCCGCGCCCGCGCCCGTGATTACCCTGCTCGTCTCTCCAGACGACGCCCAGCGCCTGGCCCTGGCCTCGCAGGAAGGCCGAATTCAGTTGTCCCTGCGCAATCCTCTGGATACCAAGAAAAGCGCGATTGGCGCCACCCGCACCAGTTCTCTTTATCCGGGCGAGGCTTCTCCCGCCGTTCAAGCGAAGCCCAAACTGCATAAAGTAGCGGAGAAGCCTGTCCCTCCGCCAAAACCTGTGCCTTATCAGATCGAGACGATTCGCGGCAGTAAACGGGATGAGACCAAGTTTTAGGAGCTCTTGATCATGGGCCGATTCGCGTCTTCTCGCAGAGGTTTGCATTCATGAAATTCTTACCGCTCATCACCGCCGTGATCCTCCTTGCCGCAATCCCCGTCTGCGCGCGCACGGTGGCCGATGAAATTCCATCTCCGGCTCCAGTTACGGCCTCCCAGGAGGCTCCGGCGCAAGCTCCGGTCGCCCCTTCAACTGCCTCCAACTCTCCCGACGCAGCCGGCGCAGCGCCGCTCCGCGTCATGGTCGGAAAGTCTCTTCTCATTAACACGACCGAGAAACTGAAGCGTGTTTCCGTCACCGACCCCACCGTAGCCGACGCCCTCGTCGTGACGCCCACTCAAATCCTGGTCAACGGCCTGGCCCCCGGCGAAATCTCTTTGCTCATCTGGGATGAGCTGGAGCGCTCCCAAAGCTTCGATCTCCGCGTCGACGTCGATATTACCGCCGCCTCCGAGGAGATTCACAAGCTCTTCCCCACCGAAAAAATTGACGTCACGCCCTCGCGTTCCGCGATCGTCCTCTCCGGCCACGTCACCACCGAGGATGTCGCCAAACACGCCGCCTCTCTTGCCTCCGCTTATTCCAAGAACGTTGTCAATGTGCTCACCTTCGGCCCCGTCGGAGCCGAAGAGGTTCTTCTCGAAGTCAAATTTGCCGAGGTTGATCGTACGGCCCTCACCCAATTGGGTATCAACATGTTTTCGACCGGCGCCGGAAATACCATCGGCCAGATCACCACCGGCCAGTTCGGCGGCATCAGTTCCGGTAACATCACCACCAACCCCGGCTCGACCGGCAGTTCCACGACCACGACCATCTCGAACTTCCTCAATCTGTTCTTCTTCAACCCGCAGGTTCATCTGGGTGGCGTCATTCAGGCTCTCCAGCAAAAAAGCCTGCTGCAAATCCTCGCCGAACCCAATCTTGTCGCCGTTAATGGCAAGGAATCCAGCTTCCTCGCCGGCGGTGAATTTCCTTTCCCCGTCGTGCAGCCCAACGCCACTGGCCTTTCCACCGTTACCATACAGTTTCGCGAGTTTGGGGTTCGCCTGAAGTTCACCCCGGTCATTCAGCCCAATGGCAATATTCACCTCCACGTGATTCCCGAGGTCAGCACGCTCGACTACTCCAATGCCGTGACCGTCTCGGGTACGACCATTCCGGCGCTAAGCACTCGCAAGGCCGACACCGAATTTGAACTGCAGGACGGCCAGAGCTTCGTCATCGCCGGACTGATTGACAATCGCGTGACCGATCTCGTAAACAAAATTCCGGGACTCGGCGATATTCCAATCCTCGGAAATTTCTTCAAGAGCAAGAGCGCACAGAAAAGCAACTCGGAGTTGATGGTCCTCTGCACCGCCCGCCGCATCTCGCCGTCCGGTGCCGCGCCCGTTCCACCATCGAACCCCCTGCCTTTCCTGGATAAGCAGAAGTTTGACGGCAAAAAAGCCGCAGAAACAAGCAAGTGAGTTTCGTGTGATGGGGTTTCAGAGCTAGCAGGTTCCGACCTATGCCGGAATTGTCCGTAGCCATCTTCGCCTCTGACAATGATCAGCGCGCTGTTCTTCAAGTGCTGGTCGACGGCACCAGTGTGGCCCGCACAGTTTGCGCTAACTCCACGCTTCCGCTCTCTTCCAACGATCCCGTCCTCCGCCGCACGAAGGGTTTTGCACCCGATGTCGTGATCGTCGATATCGCCGCCGACGCAATCGCGGGCTCGCTCCGCGCCGTCGAACTCCTGCACCAGGAGATCCCTGACACCGCCGTCTTCGTTGTCGGCCCCATGACTCAGCCGCAGTTGATCATCAGCGCCATGCGCGCTGGCGTTCGCGAATACATTGAGCGCCCTACCACCACTACCGATCTCCTCGAAGCCTTCGTCCGCCTCACCTCCACTCGCCGCAAGCCTGGACGCGACGCTGCCCGCGGCAAGGTCTTCACCATCGTGAATGCGAAAGGCGGCTGCGGCGCAACCTCCGTCGCCGTCAATCTGGCTCTTGCGCTCCAGGCTATCCATCCGAGCACGGCCCTGATTGACCTCGCCCCGCTCGGGCACTGTGCGCTCCATCTCAACCTCAAGCCCGCATTTACCATCTCGGACGCCCTCACGAACCTGCATCGTCTCGATTCGTCTCTCCTCGACAGTTTCATGGCGCGGCACAGTCGAGGTCTGCAAGTCCTGGCCGGAGCCTCCGCTCCAACCGCCATCGAGCCCTCCGCCTCCGATTTCGCCCGCTTATTCGACATGATCGCCGGTATGTTCCACTACGTTGTCGTGGACGCTTCCTCGCGCCTCGACAGTGCCACTCGTCTGGCCAGCAATCTGTCGGAAAGAATTCTGCTCGTCGCCCAGGCCGACGTCGCTTCCCTCTGGAGTGCCGGCCGCGTCGCCCAATATCTGGGCGAGAGCGGCTCCCGCGACCGCTTTGCCCTCTTGCTGAATCGCTATCGTAAGGTCGCCGGGTTCAACGAGGCTGAAACCGAGGCCGCCATCGGCGCACCCGTCATCTGGCGCATCCCCAATCAGTATTTTGTTGTTTCTGCCGCTATCGATCGTGGCGTTCCGCTCATGCAGGCGGGCAATACCGAAATCTCCCGCTCCATCACCGGGCTTGCCCAACTCTTAACCAAAGATGATCTGGATGTGAAACGCAGCGCATGGTCCCTGTTCAAAACCGTCTAAAGAACTCCGCTGAAATCGTAGTTGCTTCGCAGTGCAGAGCGAGCGGCTGGCCGTGACCCGGGAACCGTCGGCCCAGCCAGTTACTTGCGAGTATCCTCGGTCGGCAATTTTTCTGCGAAAATAGTGCAGTCCTATGGCAAACCTTCAAGCTTTTGAGCGCAGCGAATACCAGCAGGTTAAGGCCGATCTGCACCGCAAGATCCTCGATCGTCTCGATCTTGAAAAACTTGGCCGCTCCACCGGCGACGCCGCCCGTGAAGAAGTTCTCATCCTCATCCGCAACTCCGTCAACAGCGAAGCCGTTCCCCTCAGCTTCGCCGAGCGCGAGCGCCTTTCCCGCGAAATTCTCGACGAAATTTTCGGTCTCGGCCCCCTTGAGCCGCTCCTCAAGGATCCCACCATCTCCGACATTCTCGTCAACCGCTTTGATCGTGTTTACGTCGAGCGCGCCGGCAAACTCGAAATTACCGGCCTGTCGTTCAAAGACAACCAGCACCTGATGCAGATCATCGACCGCATCGTCTCCCGCATCGGCCGCCGCGTCGACGAATCATCTCCCATGGTCGATGCCCGCCTCCAGGATGGCTCCCGCGTCAACGCCATCATTCCGCCGCTCGCTCTCGACGGTGCTTGTCTTTCTATCCGCCGCTTCGGCCGCGATCCCGTCACGGCCCGCAACATGATCGAGAACAAGACCCTGACCGACTCCATGCTCGAACTGCTCTCAGCCATGGTCAAAGGCCGCCTCAATCTCCTCATCTCCGGCGGCACCGGCGCCGGAAAAACTACCCTCCTCAACGTTCTCTCCGGCTACATCCCGAACTCCGAGCGCATCGTCACCATCGAAGACGCTGCCGAACTTCAGCTCAAGCAGGAGCACGTCGTCCGCCTCGAAACCCGTCCTCCCAACATCGAAGGCAAAGGCTCTGTACGCATGCGCCAGCTCGTCATCAACAGCCTTCGCATGCGCCCCGACCGCATCGTGGTTGGCGAGGTGCGTGGTGAAGAAGCCTTCGACATGTTGCAGGCCATGAATACCGGCCACGAAGGCTCGCTCACCACCGTCCACGCCAATTCCCCGCGCGATGCTCTCAACCGCGTCGAGAATATGGTCTCCATGGCCAACCTCAACATCCCTGAGCGTGCCATCCGCCAGCAGGTTGCTAACGCCATCCACGCCGTCGTCCAGATCGCGCGCCTTTCCGACGGCACCCGCAAAGTCATCACCGTCTCTGAAATTACCGGCATGGATGGCGACATGATTACTATGCAGGACGTTTTCATTTTTGAGCGCAGCGGCATCGACGAGAGCGGCCGCGTTCGCGGCGTCTTCCGCTCCACCGGACGTCCTCCGCATTTCGCCGAACGCCTCGCCACGGCCGGCTGCCGCCTCAGTCCCACTCTTTTCGAGTCCCGGTTGGAGGTCTAGCGGATGCTGTTCCTTGTCGCGCTGCTGGTGTTTGCCGTCGTCACCGCTGCCGCCTTTGCCGGCTTGTCGCTGCTCGATGAGCGCAAAGCCCAGGCTCGTGTCCTGCGCGATCGCCTCTCGGATGTCGACAAAAACGCCGCACCCCCTCTCGAGCTCGCGCTTCTTCGCGACGAGATGCTCAGCCGCATTCCGGCCTTCGACACCTTCCTCCGCCGCTCCGAGCGCGTCTCTATTCTGCAGAAGATGCTCGCTCAGGGAAATGTCGATGTTCGCGCCGGCAACTTCCTCATCCTCTGCGCCCTGTCTTCGATAGGCCTTGGCGTTATCGCTTTCCTCGCCGGCAAAACCCCCATCTTCGGAGGAGTCGGTGTCGTACTCGGTTTCTTCATTCCCTACGCCTACGCTTCGCACATGCGCACCAAGCGCTTCGCCAAGTTTGAGGAGAAATTTCCCGAAGCCATCGACACTCTCGCGCGTGCCGTCCGCGCCGGTCATGCCTTTACCACCGCGCTCGAAATGATCGCCACCGAACTGGCCGAACCTGTCGCCGGAGAATTTCGCCAGCTCTACGAAGAACAGAAATTCGGGCTGCCCGTGCGCGACGCTCTCGTTAACCTTACCGAACGCATCCCGCTCGTCGACGTGAAATTTTTTGTGACTGCTGTCATGCTTCAACGCGAAACCGGCGGCAATCTGGCCGAGATTCTCGACAACCTCGCCCACATCATTCGCGAGCGCTTCAAAATTCTCCGCCAGGTCCGCGTGCACACCGCCCAGGGTCGCCTCACCATGGTCCTTCTGATGGCGCTGCCACCCACCATCGTGGTCATGATGCTCTCGCTAAACCCCGGCTTTATTCGGCCACTATTCAATGATCCGATCGGTCACATCCTGATCGTCTCCGGCATCACGCTCCAGACCATGGGCTATTTCGTCATTCGCAAAATCATCAGGATCCAAGTATGAGAATGAAGCACTAACAACTAGCAACTAGCAACGAAGAACTGCCCCATGGCCATTATCCTCGCCATTCTCGTTTTCCTGACCATCGCGGTGGTCGTCTTCGCCTTTGGCGCAGCCACCGTCGCGCCCTCTTCCGTTCTCGGATCGCGCTTGCGCGAAATTGGCTGGCACCGTCCTAAAGCCGAACAGAAGCAGCCCATGCGCGCGCGTTTTCAGCAGGCCCTCGATCCCCTCAGCCGCGCTTTGCCCGCATCTCCCCACGACGTTTCCAGAACCCGGGCATGGCTCATTCAAGCCGGACATCGCGACCCGCAGCACCTCTCCATCTACAACGGTCTGCGCGTCCTGTTTGCCGTCCTCGGCCTTCTCGGTGTCTTCCTGTTTTCCGGATTCGATTCCCCGCTTCTGATGCTCGGCATGTTCGCTTTCGGTTTCTTCATCCCGCGTTTCCTGCTGAAGCGCAAAGTCGCACAGCGCCAGTTGCGGATCCGCCTCGGACTTCCCGACGCGCTCGACCTCACCGTCATCTGCGTCGAAGCCGGTCTCCCCCTCGATCAGGCCATGACCCGCGTCGGCGCCGACCTGAGCTACGCCCATCCCGATCTCAGCGACGAATTCCATCTCTTCGACCTCGAAACCCGCGCCGGCAAGCCGCGCGTCGAAGCGCTCCGCAATCTTGCCGCCCGCACCGGAGTCGAAGATGTTCGCTCCTTGGTCGGCACGCTCATTCAAACCGATCGCTTCGGTACCAGCGTTGCCCAGGCTCTCCGCGTTCACTCTGACTCCCTGCGCACCGAACGCCGCCAGCGCGCCGAAGAGCAGGCCGCGAAAACCACCGTGAAAATGATCATTCCGCTCGTCCTGTTCGTCATGCCATCCTTGATCTTCGTCACTGTGGGTCCCGCCGTCATTCAACTCATGCGTCTCATCCTCCCCGTAACCGGAGGCAAACACTGACCGTTAGCCAGGTCGCTGTACTCATCGAATCGTTGCCCTGCTTGAGTCGCCGTGCAAGAGCGGCGCTTTAGCGCCGCGTTCGCTGTCCAGCTTGATTTGCGGCTTCAGCCGCCGAGGTTCGAAGGATCACGACATGCCCCCGCTATCCCCCACCCGCTACGCATTCAACCGCACCCGCGCCACCTATCTCGCTACCGACCTCGTCATCGCCCGCACCCACTGGTCCCGTTTTCGTGGACTCATGGCGACCAACTCTTCGAAATTTCCTCACGGCCGCGGTCTCTGGATTCATCCCTCCCACGGTATCCATACCTTCGCCATGCGCTTTCCGATCGACGCCGTCTACCTCGATCAGGATCGCATCGTCGTCCATCTGGAAGAAGGTCTCAAGCCCTGGCGCGTAGCCGCCATCCGCATCCAGGCAACCTCCGTCATTGAAGTGCCCAGCGGTACCATCCAGGAATCCGGAACGGTCGTCGGCGATCAGATCGACATCTTCCTCGAACATCCCCTCGACACCAAAGCCGCCTGAAAAAACCGGCGTCCAAGTCGCGATCGGGAACTAATGTCTCAGTCGTGAAACTCACGAACGTCCGTCAGCGACAACCATCATTGCGATTCTTCTTCCATTCTGATTCAATATGCTTGGGCCCCGATTATTTCCGCCGATAGTCTTACGCGCCCGGCAGCGATTTGCCACGCTTCTTGCACCGGACAACCGCCAACCCAGGCGCATGCACTTCACCGGTGCCGGCAGACGGCCATGAAATTCCTCACATTTCATTCGCGACCGCCTGGCTGAGAATCAGCATCAAAACACATCGACCGAACCTTTCACTCGAGATCTCTGTTGGAGGGGAACCCCCATGAACCGCACCCTCTCGATTCTGTTGTTGGTCTCCTGCCTCTCCGCGATGAGCGCACCAGCCCAAATTTCACAGTTCCAGCACATCATCGTGATCTTTCAGGAGAATCGCACACCCGACAATCTCTTCTATGCCCTCTGCGCCAGTTTTCCCTGCAGCGCAACTCCTGATAGAAGGCAGTACAACATTCAAACTGCGAACTGGCTCGACCAGACTTCGCCCACCGGAGTCACTCAGCCTTTCGGCATTCCCCTCGCCAACAAGTACGGCGTCGACCACAGCCATGCCGGCTTCAAAGCCCAGTGTGACATCAATCTCGCCCTCAATCCGCCGCAATGCCGGATGGATGGCGCCTACTACACCAGCAAAACTCCCCACGGTTCATTCGGCTACGTGATGAATACCGTGAGCGCAAAATATCCCAACGGAATTCTCACTCCCTATCTCACCATGGTGGCTCAGTACGGCTGGGCCAATTACATGTTCCAGACCAATCAGGGCCCCAGTTTCCCCGCCCATCAATACATCTTCGGAGGCACCTCCGCCCTCGACGCCGCCGGTGACGCTGCCGGCACCTTCATGTCGGAAAACTTCTTTGGCACAGCCGGCTGCTACGCCCAGAACGGCGACTCTTTCCATTCCATCAACGCCTATGGAAAACAAACCATCAACACTATCAACTACGCCTTGGGCGTCACTGCCTGCTTAACGCGTCTTACCATGGCCGATCTCCTTGATCAGGCTGGCGTCCCGTGGAAGTATTACGCCATCCGGGCCGGCGGCGCCGATCACGGCAGCTCCATCTGGAATGCTCCCAACACCAGCCAGCAGATTTGCCAGCCCAGCCCCGATCACACGCTCTGCACCGGCCCAGAATGGGCCAGTAACGTCGATCTCAACTCAGCCCACGTCTTGCTCGACCTCGGTTCCGAAGGCAACCCGTGCCAACTGCGAGCCGTCAGTTGGGTCATTCCCACCAGCGATCATTCCGATCATGGCGGAGCCAACGGCGGCCCCGATTGGGTCGGCAGCATCGTCAACGCTCTCGGCACCAGTCCCTGTCTCAACCCCGACGGCAGCAGCTATTGGGATACCACCGCCGTCGTCGTCACCTGGGATGACTGGGGCGGCTTCTACGATCACGTCCCACCACCGATTCTGCCGTTCCCCGAAGGAGCCTACCAACTAGGCATGCGCGTTCCGCTCCTCTTCATCTCCGCCTACACACCGGCGGGCTATATCGACAACCTGAATTACGATTTCGGCTCCGTTCTCCGCTTCATCGAAAACAACTTCAGCCTGGGAGAAGGAGCCCTCGGCTTTGCCGACAGCCGTGCCTCAACCGATTTCTCCACCTTTTATAACCTGACCCGGATTCCGCGCCCGTTTCAGGTTCTCCCCACCATGAAAACCGCCCACGATTTCATACACGAGACCCCAGCCCTCGGCCCTCCCGACGACGACTAGTGTAGTGCGTCATGCAGAATGGCCCGTATTCGTTTTGAAAGGGATGGGCTTCAGAAAGGCAGAATGACCTGTATTCGTTTTGAAAGGGATGGGCTTCAGAAAGGCAGAATGACCTGTATTCGTTTTGAAAGGGATGGGCTTCAGCCCATCCGGAAGGCCGGGAAATAAATGCGGCTTTAGCCGCTGAGGCAATGCCGTTCGGATGTTTTGCTGGCTTCCGCCGGTCCCTCTAACCCGCCCTTATTTCTGACGCACTACACTAGCAGGCTGCGGAAAAACTCGACTTCGATTCTGTTTTGAAAGGGTGCGGCTTTTAGCCGCACCGCAAGTGTCGCGTAATCAACGGCGGCTTTAGCCGCTGTGGGACATCTCGCCACGTAA
>JBELAC010000051.1:0-23067 GCA_049509215.1 Terriglobales bacterium | reverse complement strand
GCCGAATGCGACTTGTTGAATCCGTACCCGGCAAACTGCGCCATCAGGTCAAAAATCTTTTCGATCTTTTTCGCAGGTAAGCCGCGTTGTGTCGCTCCTCGAACAAAACGCTCGCGCTGCGCCGCCATTTCTTCGACTTTTTTCTTTCCCATCGCTCGCCGCAGCAGATCGGCTTCTCCGAGCGAGTAACCGGCCAGTTTGTTGGCCGCCTGCATTACCTGTTCCTGATAAACGAAAACACCGAGCGTCTCTTCCAGAATCTCTTTCAACTCGGGCAAGTCGTATTCAATCTTCCGCCGTCCGTGCTTGCGCTCGATAAAGTCGTCGATCATTGACATGGGCCCGGGACGGTACAGCGCATTCAGAGCGGTAAGATGTTCGATCGAGTTAGGCTGATAGCGTCGCAGAATATCTCGCATGCCCGACGATTCAAACTGAAACACACCCGACGTCAATCCCTTGTGAAAGACCTTCTGATACGTTTCCGCGTCGTCGAGCGGGATCTCGTCGAGCACCACGCTCTTCCCTTTTTGCGCCAGCAGTTTCACGCTGTCGTCCAGAATCGTCAGCGTCGTCAGCCCGAGGAAATCCATCTTCAGCAGGCCCATCTTTTCGATCGCAACCATATCGAAGGCAGTGACGATTTCGTCGTTCTTCGTCTTGTGCAGCGGTACCAGTTCGATCAGCGGCCGCGGAGAAATCACCACGCCCGCCGCATGCACGCCGGAATTTCGCACCATCCCTTCCAGCTTCCGCGCCGTATCGAGCAACTGCTTGACCTGTGGGTCTTTCTCGTACGCTTCTTGCAGCGCCACCGACTCCTTCAGCGCGTCATCCAGTTTGATGTTCAGCGTCGTCGGGATCATTTTCGCGATGCGATCCACGTCGGCGTATGGGATATCCATGGCGCGGCCCACGTCTTTGATCGCCGCTTTGGCAGCCATCGTGCCGAACGTGATGATTTGCGCCACATTTTCGCGCCCATATTTCGCCGTGACGTACTCAATCACTTCACCCCGCCGGTTCATGCAGAAATCGATGTCGATATCCGGCATCGAAATGCGTTCCGGGTTCAGGAAGCGCTCGAACAGCAACTCATGTTGCAGAGGATCGATATCAGTAATTCCGAGCGAATACGCAACCAAAGCTCCCGCCGCCGATCCGCGACCCGGACCTACCGGAATTCCTTTCTCGCGCGCATGACGGATGAAGTCCCACACAATCAGAAAATATCCCGGAAACTTCATCTGCTGAATGATGGCGATCTCGCGCGACAAACGCTGTTCGTAGTCAGCGAGCGAATGTTTCAGTCGGCCTTCCGAGAAGAGCCGGCGCAAAGTCTCCATACGCCGTGCGAATCCCTCCCGCGTGATGTGTTCAAAATAGCTGTCGGGCGTGAATCCTTCTGGCACATCAAAATGCGGGAACGGGCTCGGAACTTTCTCCAGACGCAAATTGCAGCGCTCGGCAATCCCCAGCGTGCGCGACAGTACCTGCGGCGCATCCTTGAACACCCGCAACATCTCGTCGGCATTCTTGACGAAAAACTGGTTCCCTTCGAACTTCATACGGTTGGTGTCCTGAATCGACTTCCCCATCTGGATGCACAGCATCACGTCCTGCGCATGCGCGTCGTCTTCACATAGGTAATGGCTGTCGTTCGTCGCCACCATCGGAAGCCCGAGATCTTTCTCCAGTTGGAACAATCCCGCGTGGATGCGGTGCTCCATCTCCAATCCCTGGTCCTGAATCTCCAGGAAGAAATTCTCTTTGCCGAACAAATCACTGTAGAACGCGGCTGCGGATCGCGCGGCATCGTAGTTCCCCTCCGTCAGCCGTTCCGCCACTTCGCCCTTAAGACAGCCCGAAAGCCCGATCAGTCCCTTCGAATGCTCGGCCAGAAACTTCTTGCTTACACGCGGCTTGTAATAGAAGCCGTGTAGCGAGGCCTCGGAGGTGATCTTCACCAGGTTGCGATAGCCTTCTTCGTTCTCGGCCAGCACCAGCAGGTGGTTATAAGTGTCGCCTTCGGGCGGAGTCCGCCGGATGTCGTGATCGTCCTTCTTGCAGATATAAAGCTCGCATCCCACGATCGGCTTGACTCCAGCCTTTATCGCCGCATTCACAAAATGCACGGTGCCAAAAATGTTGCCGTGGTCCGTCATCGCGACGGCGGGCATGCCGAGTTCTTTTACCCGGTTGACCAATTTCTCGACGTCGCAGGCGCCGTCGAGCATCGAGTAATCGCTATGCAGGTGCAGGTGAACGAATTCAGGCATGAGGGCTCAAATGGTCTCTTATGTTGCCGTTTATTTTACTGGTGAACGAGGCTAGGCAGACTGCCGACTTATCCACAGCGGTGAAAAACAAGTGGGCTGCGTGGTCTATTGTCCTTCGGTCGATCGCGGCAGGCGGAAGTCAACTCCGCGGTTCTCGTTGACCTTGGTTGTTGCCGGAAGATCGAGTTCCGCAAGCGGGATCTTTTCGGTCCGCTGGGGTGTAAACGCCCACAGCGTCGAGCCAACGATTGCGTAGTTCTGAATCTCGCGCTGATGCTGGTCGCGATAAACCAAAACTGTCGGCGGATCGATGCTTGTCTGCGCTGATGCCCTCGACTCCGGCTGCGGCCGATTCATCGGCCGAGCATGAGCTTGCTGATCCTGCTCGCCGAGCTGTTGTTGCTCGTCCAGATTCTCCTGGTTCATATCGTTGGCCATAGCGCGCTGCTCGGCGTCGTCCTGATCGTTGGAATAAGAATCCCACCACCAGTAAGGATCAATCCCGGCATAGCCGTAGTAAGGATATCCGCAACCATAGCCATAGCAACGACCCCGGTAGCCGTAGCCGCCGATCGCTCCCCGATAGCGGTACCCGCGGTTATACGACCGCAACCCCAAAGCAGAGTGAGACGTAAAGCGTGACCCGCTCAAACCTGTCGCGCCGGAAGCGCGTCCGCTAAAACTAGCATGCCCGCCACTGAAGGCATGGCCCCCGCCAAAGCTGGCATGGCCACCGCCACTGAATCCGCCGTGGCTTCCGCCCGACGCATGCCCGCCTCCGCGCTGCGCGCACACCGGCACTACCGAGATGATGAGGAGAAACGCCGCGAAGGTTAGAAGGCGACGCATAACTACATTATACGATGCTTCTTATAGGCCGGGAGCGCCGAAATTCAGCCTATTTTTTCTTGCCTTTTGCCTTCTTCGGAGCCGCCTTCTTCGGGCTCGCTTTTGGGGCCTTCTTGGCCGCAGCCTTAGCCGCTGGCTTGGCGGGTTTTGCAGGCTTACCGGGTTTCGCAGGCTTCGCGGGAGCGGCGGCCGGCTTTGCAGCCGCAGGCTTTACCGTTGCGACCGGCTTCGCGGCGGTTGCAGCCGGAGGAACCGATCCTTTTGCGCTCTTTGTTTCCGGCTTAACGGCCTCGGTCGCGATCGCCGGCAATACCTGGTCTTTCTTACTTTTCCCTTTGCCTTTGCCAGTGACAACCGGAGCGCTCGCCGCGCCAGCAACGGCAGCCTTTGCCCCACGCCCACGCTTGCTCGGCGGTGGCGGAGGAGGCGGTGGTGGTGGCGGCGCCAGCGGCTTCAGGAACTTGAGGATTTCCGTGCGCGAGCGCAGCTTGCCATCCAGCAGCAGCAGAAAAACATCATTCGCGATCTTGCGGTAATCGGGCAGCTCGGGCGTAATCCGTAGCTCCGTCATCTCGAGTAACGGAATCTTCTGCTGCACTTGCCGCCACTTGGTGAAGAAGTTCTTGATCTTCTGTGAGACCGCCTGTTGACGCGCAGTCACCGCCAGAAAGAGCACCATTTCTGGCCGCGCCGATGACAGCAGATGCCATGTCCGCGAAGGAGTCGCCGCTTCCTTTCCTGACAACCGCTTCGCCAGGTCCTTGGCGTTGTCTTCCAGATCTTTCCAGGCTTCCACCAGGTCCTTACGCGGAATCGCCCGCCGCAGATCCGCCACATCCTTGTCGCCCATCCGCTCTGTCAGGAAGTAAAGCACCGCTGCGGCCACATCCGGCGTGTATCCGAGTTCGTTCATCTGCTGGCGCGTCTTCATCAGCGTCCCAAGCCCGGCGGAATCGACCTTGGCCGTGCTCCAGTGCGCATTCAGCACTTTCAGCCAGCCTTCCTTCTCGTACGCTTTCAGAACTGCTAGCGCATCATCCTCGTATGCCAGTTGTTCAATTTCGTAGCCGATGCTCGCATTGCGGATGTGCTCGATGTAGCTATTTTCCTTGCCCGACTCGTAGCGCGCCTGTGTGCGTTCTTCCAGCGGCCAGTGGAAGCGCGTGCTAAACCGCGTAGCGCGGATCATCCGCGACGGATCTTCCAGGAACGCATAATTGTGCAGCACGCGTATGACCTTGGCCTCAATGTCGGCCACGCCGTTAAACGGGTCCATCAGCAGTCCGCGCGATCCCTCGTTCAGCGATAGGCCCATCGCATTTACCGTGAAATCGCGTCGGCGCAGATCCTCAATAATCGTAGCGGGAGCCGTTTGCGGAGGCTTGCCGATCTTGTCATACCGTTCCGATCGCGCCATTTCGATTTCAGCGCGAACGCCGCCCGGCAGCGTCAGTAAAAGCGAGCGCGTGTCTTCCTTTGCCTCGCCGATTACCGCCCCCGTCCGCTCCAGGTCCTTTTGCAGCTTGAGCGCGTTGCCCTGGACGGTGAAGTCCAGGTCGCGGATGGGAAATCCGGTAATGATATCGCGGATGGCGCCGCCGGTCAGATAGACATTCATTTCTGCCGCTTTGGCGGCGTCTACGACCAGTTTGACTGCCTTTTGTTGATCCGGCGAGAGCCGGGTTTCCAGGGTGTAGATGTAATCGGCCATGCCTTCCTAATCGTCGTGCCGGGGCTGGATCCGGGCGTTATTCACAAGTTTTCCACAGGGGCGCGCGCGGGTTCCGACAGCTTTCCCGTGCAACGGAATCTAACTCTTTCTAGCCATTAGACTTATACCGCAAATTCACAATTCCAGCAAACAACAGAAAATAACACAAGGTTTACAGTTTGGCTACTGTGAAGGCACAAACTGTCCGATTTTCCCCAGGAAGTGCGAAAATCCTGATTGGAAGCGCGCTCTCCGTAACCGAGGTGTGCTTTCGCCTTGAGTCTGTGTCATCACGAACAGAAACTGCTTTCAACACGGGAACTGGGCTTCCATAAACAGAAAAGTGCTTTGCACAGGCCCGAGATTGCCGGAAGAATGTGTCTTGGGGTGGCGCAGCGCTTTAGCGCTGCGGTGATCGACTGACTGTGATTGCGGCTTTAGCCGCTGAGGTCACGTTTCTTTGCCCAACTCGCACTTCACTTCGGTGTGCTACGGCTCCATAGGCTCTTAATACATGCCCTCGACTCACAAGAAAGTGATTGTCCGGAAGCACGACCGCGACTCGGTCAGCGGATTCGTCGCCCCCGCCAACTTCGTCGTCGGCGGCAAACTCGAGTTGCTGAACACTTCCGGTAACGTCGTGGCCATCGACCTGGGTGACATCAAGGCCGTTTATTTTGTCCGCGAGTTTTCCGACACCGACCTGATGCTCCGCAAGACATTTACCACACGTCCTCGCACTGAGGGCTTGTGGGTGCGCTTGAAGTTCAAAGACAATGACGTGGTAGAAGGCATTCTTCCCAACGATCTGATCCAAAACCCTGCCGAAGGATTTCTGATCAATCCTCCTGACCTGCGCGCCAATACGCAGCGCGTCTTTGTCCCGCGCTCCGCCTTGGCTTCCGTGTCCGTTCTGGCGGTCATCGGAGCAGCCAACCGCCGCCGTCGAGGCGGTGCGCCCGATACTCGGCAGGTCACCCTGTTTGAGTCCTAGAATCGAAGACCCTGTGTTTTGGGGTGGCGCAGCGCTTTAGCGCTGCGGTGATCGACTGACTGTAGTTGCGGCTTTAGCCGCTGAGCTTCTCCACGGATTTCGCCCATTCCCCCTCATCACAGACCATTCAAGATCTGGCTTGATCCGTGATGATCTGCGAAATCCGTCGAGCGGTTTTCACTTTCCTGATCCCTGCGACCTGAGACCTGGGTTGCTACAATTCCCGTGACACTCCCATGAAACTATCCGACATCGCCATCGCCCTCAACGCCCGCCTCGAAAATGCCTCACCCGATACCGAAATCTCAGGGGTCGCCGGCATCGAGCATGCCGCCCCGGGACAAGTCACCTTCGTCCACAACGCAAAATATGCCGCCGCCGCGAAGACCACCAAAGCCTCGGCCGTCATCATCGACGAGAAGTTTCCTGCCATCTCCACCGGCATGTTGCGCACGAAGAACCCGTATCTGGCCTGGGCCAAAGCTGTTGAGCTCTTTTATCAGCCGCCTCGCTATGCTCCGGGAATTCATCCCACAGCGGTCGTTCATCCCACGGCAAAGCTCGGCAAGAACGCGCACCTCGGACCCTACGTCGTAATCGATCAGAATGTCGAAATCGGCGACAACGCTGTCCTCCTCGCCCATGTCGCAATCTATCGCGGAGTGAAAATCGGCGCGAATTTCTTCGCTCACACCCATGCCGTAGTGCGCGAGTTCTGCCGCGTCGGCCACAACGTCATCCTGCAAAATGCCGCCATCATCGGCTCCGACGGTTTTGGTTTTGCCAAGGACGATTCCGGCCACTGGTTCAAAATCGTCCAGTCCGGCAATGTGATCATCGGAGACGACGTTGAAATTCAAGCCGGCACCTGCATCGACCGCGCCAGCATCGGCGCTAGCACAATCGCCCGCG
Source organism: Terriglobales bacterium (assembly GCA_049509215.1). Lineage (GTDB taxonomy): Bacteria > Acidobacteriota > Terriglobia > Terriglobales > Acidobacteriaceae > Acidiflorens. Next base: position 16,322 of record JBELAC010000051.1, on the reverse strand, counting down.
GCACAAAGATCGACAACCTCGTTCACATCGGACATTCCTGCACCATCGGCGAAGACACCCTGCTGTGCGCGCAGGTTGGCTTGGCGGGTTCAACCGAAGTTGGAAACAGCGCGATCCTCGCCGGACAGGTGGGTGTTTCCGGCCACGTCAAGATTGGAGACGGCGCCGTAGTCATCGCCCAGAGCGGCGTCCCGCAAGACGTCGCTCCCGGAGCCATGGTCAGCGGAGCTCCCGCCATCGATCATCGATTGTGGTTGAAGTGCTGCGCCGCCTATCCCAAGCTGCCGGAGATCGCCAAGGCAGTAAGGAAGTTGTCAGCGCGAGAATAGCCGGCTATTCCCCGGTGATCACGAGCCTATCTTGCCGTAGCTGTTTCTACGATCAAACAGCAGGACATACCGCGCTTCCTTCCCAGTGAACGGAATATAGATGTAAAACTGGTCCTCGCGAATCGTGTACCGCTGCAATGGCTCAACTTTCTCGCCGGAGAAGAATCTCCTCAGGTAATCGCAGTCCACATTGGGTGTGCATGCAAAATAAAGCGGCTCGTACTTTTCTGGGTTGACGGGAAGGTATGTGTTGACGCTGTAAAGCGCCATCTTGCCCGAGAAGTCACCAGAGTAGATCACCGTGAGTTGTGGCAGGCCACTGCGCTGGTTCTGGAGAAAAGAACGTATCTCGCCGATCCGTTTGTAGTCCTCAGGCTTGCCTGAGGCCAACCGCTGGCTGATTTCTTCCAGGAGTTCGTTGTTGGCCTTGAGCACGTCGTCAGCCTGCGATCGAACAACCCGCAAGTATTTCTCCTTCGACAGGTAACTACCGGCAAAAACGACACCTGTCAGCAGGGCAGCAACTGCGAGAAAGGAGACAAACCACTTCCGGAGCGCATTCCGGCGCGGCTCTATTTTCAGCTCCACGATTTTAGCGTCGGCAATCAGGCTGACATTGGTTGCGACATTCAACAAAACCAGAACCGCCGCAACACCGGTCAATCCCGCAAATGCCGCCCCGAGAAATGAGCTCGTGGTTTCGCGAAAAGGATTAATTTGAAAACCTACACACAGCACGAGGACAAGAACGCCTAGAAAAATTAGCGAAGCAACGAATGTAAGCAAAGACAAACTCGCGCTCGCGATTTGGGCTTTAGTCTGGAGCCGCATTGCCTTATCTCCTTTCCCACGTAGTAGACACCGGAAAAGGAGATTTTGAAAGCAGCGGCCGGAAAGCGGGGCCTACTCCTGCAACTCCTTCGGCAGTCCGCTGTTAATCACCGCCCGCACCTTCGCCATCAGGCATTCGCGGCTGCCAAAATCTTCGGGCTCGATCGGATCGTGGAACTGCACCGTCACCCATCCCGGCTCGATTTGAAACCGCGCTTTCGGCATTACGTCCTCAGTTCCTGAAATCGTGATCGGCACAATCGGAACTTTGCACTCTTCCGCCAGGTAGAACGGGCCTTTCTTGAACGGCAGCAGCTTGCCATCGAACGAGCGCTTCCCTTCCACGTAGATCGTCATGTTCAAACTCTGGCCGCGAATCGCTTCGACCGCATCGCGCACTGCCGAGATCCCCGCATCCCGATTTCCCCGATCAACCGGCACAAGCGATCCAATTCTCATGATCTGGCCCAGAATTGGCACCTTGAACAACTCTTTCTTCACCATCACCGATGTTCGCCGCGGAATCAGCGGAAGCGTGATCGGCGGGTCCAGATTTGAGATGTGGTTTGACATGAAGATGTAATTCCGCGCCGGATCAATCTTTTCCAGGCCTACAGTCTTCACCTTGACTCCAGCAATGTGCACGCCAATCCATGCCGCCCGCATGCAGCCCCAATACAAAAAACTGATGTCCTTGGTCAGATACGTCCACGGAATTCCCAGCAGCGCCGCTACCGGCAACGCGGCCATCCAGAACAACAGCATCAGAACAGTGCGGATGCCCGACCCGGTACCTCGACAGCCTTCCACGCCCACCGCGGACTCCGTCTGCTCCATGTTCATTGCCAAACTTTCATGCTGCTGGTCAGACCTTGGCCTTTCCTCCGGATACTCCGAACCCCCTGCGGTCATCGCTTTTCGCAAAAGCCGCAGCGAACACGAGCATCAGGACGGAAACGTCTACGCTTTCGCCCCAAGCGCGCGCAGACGTGCCGGTAGCTTCTCATAGATGCCGCCGAATCCGCCATTCGATAGGATAGCAACAACATCGCCTGACTTGAGTTCAGGCGAAATAGTGCTGACGATTCCATCCGCGTCCGGAAGAATGCGCGCCTGTTTTCCCCGCTTCCGGATCTCGCTCACCACCCGATCCAGATCCAGCCGTTCCGCCTGTGGAATCGCCTCCGACTTGAAAATCGCAGCCACAATCACTTGATCCGCCAGCGCCAGACTCCCGGCCAGCTCACCCTGCAGCACATTGCGGCGCATCGTGTTCGAACGCGGCTCCAGAATTACCCACAGCCTGCGTCCCACATAACGCGCCCGCAAGGCGCGAATCGTCTGCTCGATCGCCGTCGGATGATGCGCGAAATCGTCGATCATCGTAATGCCATCGATTTCCGCCTTCACCTCCAGCCGCCGCTTTACGCTGCGAAAGCTCGCAAGCGCCTGCGCAATGACATCTTTCGGAATTCCGTAGTGCGCCGCCAGCGCCGCCGCCGCCGTTGCGTTCCAAACGTTGTATTCCCCTCCCAGCACAAATTCGAAATCGGCCCACGCTTTCCCGCCGCGTAGCACCGACCACGCCGTTCGTTCCGCTTGTAGTTTGAGATTCGAAATTTTCCAGACGGCATGTTCCGAAGCGCCGTAGCTCTCGACCGGACAGAACGCTTTCGCCAGACAACGCTCCATGCTTGGGCCATGATCGAAAGCCATGATTCTGCCGCGCCGGGGAACTAGATTCACCAGCCGCTTGAACGCCGTCTCAACCGCATCCAGATCTTTGTAAATATCCGCGTGGTCGAACTCGACCGAGGTAAGAATCAGCGAATCCGGGAAGTAGTGCAGAAACTTCGGCCCTTTATCGAAAAATGCCGTATCGTATTCATCGCCTTCCAGTATGAAATGCTTGCCCGCGCCCAAGCCAAAACTGCTGCCGAAATTTTCCGCGATCCCGCCAATTAAAAACGAAGGCTCAAGCCCCGCCGACTCGAAGATCCACGCCAGCATCGAAGTCGTCGTCGTCTTCCCGTGCGTCCCCGCAACGACGAGTACTTCTTTCCCTGCCAGAAACTCGTCATGCAAAATCTGCGGTAGTGAGCAGAAAGCAATCCTCTCGTCGAGCACGCGCTCCAGTTCGACATTCCCGCGTGACAGCGCGTTACCGACCACAACAAGGTCAGGTCGCGGATCTAAGTTCGTCTCCGCAAAAGGCTGCGCCACCGGAATTCCGAGGCTCTCCAGAAACGTCGACATCGGCGGATACGCCGCCGCATCCGACCCCGTAACGCGGAACCCGCGCTCCCGCAGCATGCCCGCCAGTGAAGCCATCGCCGTCCCGCAAATCCCGATCAGGTGAATGTGTTTTGAATTCGCTTTCATTGCCGATTTCTAATTTCCTCTGGGTTCCGTGTTCTTCTGTGTTTCTTGTTTATCACTGAGTTTCTTGTTCCTCCCTGCCCTCCGTGGTTATCGCCTTTCGACCGCCGCCTCAAGAATCCGCAGCCTCACACTGTCCCCCACTTCTAGCCGGACGCGCACTCCCAGAGGAACAGTGATGTTCGCCTGCGATACATGCCCCGATCGCAATCCAAATGCGATCGGAATCCCCAGATCTCCCACCACCCGCAGCACGACTTCCTCGAGTGTGTAATCCTGCGTCGAGTTCTGCCAGCAATCCGTCATCTCGCCGAAGATAATCCCGCGCACATCCTTTAACTTGCCCGCCAGTTTCAATTGCATCAGCATCCGGTCGATCTGATACGGTTTCGCCGCAATATCCTCGATGAACAGAATCGTCCCCGCGCTGTGTACGTCGTAAGGCGTGCCCAGACCGGCGACCACCATGGAAAGGCACCCGCCATAAAGAACCCCCTCGGCCTCGCCCGTCACCAGCGATTTCGCGCCCGATCCTTCGCCGATCATCCACCCCGCTTCCCCACTCAACGCGTTCTCCCACGAAGTCAGATCCACGCCGCCTGCGACCGCGAAATCCTTCGCCGCCATCGGACCGTGAAACGTCACCAGATTCACTTCATCCGCAAACCAGGTCAGCAGCGTCGTCACATCGCTATATCCAACAAAGATTTTCGGATGAGCAGTAATGACTGAGAGATCGATCGCCTGCAGCAGATAGTTCGCACCGTAGCCACCACGCGCACAAACAATCGCCCGGACGTCCCCGCGCACGAACATCCCTTCCAGTTCCCGCGCCCGCCGCTCGACCGAACCGGCAAAATACAGATCACGCTCCAGAATCGATTCGGAATAAACCGGCTCGTACCCCATGCGACGAAGTTGATCGCAGCCCGCTTCCAGTTGTTCGCGCTTAATGTTCGACGCAGGCGCAACGATCCCGACCTTGTCGCCGCTGCGCAGCGCGGGCGGTTTGATTCGCGACCTTTGGTCAGTGGGCAACATCTTCAAATACTCTGCCGCAAATACTTTGCCGTCACGAGAATTACTTTGCCGTCACGAGAAGTACTTTGTCATCCCGAGCGCAGCGAGGGATCTGCAGTTCGGGCCGCCAAATGTCGCTATCTCCCTCTGCCCGGCCTGACAAGTCAACCTTGCATGACGACTTCAAACGAAGAACTCTCCCCGGCACACAAGTGTCGCCGGCCCGCGCAGATAAACCTGATCCTCCCAGCGCACCGTCTGCGGCCCTCCGGGCGCAATCACTCTTACTGGAGAAGCTGCCCGCTTGCTTGCAATCGCCGCCACGGCCGACCCGCACGATCCCGTGCCCGACGATTGCGTCTCTCCTACACCGCGCTCAAACAGCCGAATCTCGATTTCATTCGCCCCGCGAACCACCACATATTCCACATTCGTTCCCTTCGGAAACTGCGGCTGCGCCTGAATCAGCGCCGCCTGCTTCTGCCAACCATCCTGAAACTGCTCCACGAAAGTTACGAAATGCGGGTTCCCCATGGAAACGCGCATCCCGGTCGCCCGCAGCGACGCCGTCTCAATCGTCAGCGACTCTCCCACCACCGCCGCGCCCATGGCGATTTCGAACTCAAACTCCGGATTTCTGTTCGCGATCAGCCGGCAGGTTTTCAGCCCCGCTCCCGTGCGTATCATAACTTCCGCCTTATCCGAGCGCGAGCAAATCGCCGCCGCCACGCAGCGTGTACCGTTGCCGGAAATCTCTGCCTCGGACCCGTCCGCGTTGATCAACCGTGCGTGAACGTCTGCCTCGGCGTCGGGAAACAGCCATTCCACGCCGTCCGCGCCCACTCCGTTATGCCGATCGCACAACCGCCGCGTGAGCGCACTCAAATCGCCAGAAACATCCGGCCCCGTCACGATCAGAAAATCGTTTCCGCAAGCTGACGCCTTCGTAAATGGAATGCTCTTGTTTTGCAAAGCGTTCATTCGTGTTCCATCGTCCCCAGAGCTTGTACGCTGCCAAACACATTCGACTCGTGCAGGCGAATCGCAAGTGCACTCTGCGTATCGCGCTCGCTGTCGACCGTAAACACTACGCGGATTGCCGGCGTCTCGCCCGCCATGTGCACACTCTGCATAGTGAGTTGCTCGGTTTCGAGGACCCGGTTCAATTCGCGCAACATTGAGTCCACATCGCGGCCGCTCACTTCGTACGTCGTCAAAACCGTCTTCAGCGAGAACATGCCCTCCAGCCTTCCCAGCAATACCAACGCAATCAGAATGATCGCAGTTGCAAAAATCGCCGTCAGATAAAGTCCACCGCCCGCCGCCATCCCTACCGAAGCGACCACAAAAAGCGTCGCCGCCGTCGTCAACCCGGTCACTGAAGCCCGCGCATGAAGTATCGATCCCGCGCCAATGAAGCCGATCCCCGGAATGATCTGCGCCGCGATCCGCGCGCTATCTGATTCCACGCCCGCCAGTTGCTTTGACAAGACCGTGAACATGGCTGCGCCGAAACAAATGAACATATTCGTGCGCAATCCGGCCGGCTTGTGCCGCAGTTGGCGTTCCAGTCCAATAATGCCGCCCAGGATCGCCGCCAGCACCAGCCGCGCCAGCGTCGAACTCAACACCACGCCGAGTTCGTTCCGCAGAAGCGCGATCACTTCGTGGGCTGCATTCATGCTTCCTTCGACCTCGGGCGGATTCTAACACCGCGTCTCGCCGCTTTCCGTATCGCTCGCCGCGCAACGTTAACGTGATTGATTCACCGGATTGCCGGTCGCAGAATTGCCTGTAGCAAAAACGCGCGCCGCCGGACGGCCCAGGGCGTGAATCACCGTCAGCAGTTTCAGATTCGTCCGGTTCACGTTCTGGTCCACCGCGTCGCCGTCAAAGCTGATTACATAATTCACATAACGCGCCGGATCGGCCAGCGTTTTCTCCCAAAGCCCCTCCGGATCGCTCGGCCTCTTCCATGCCCGATGATTTTCGCTGTTGACCACCCGGCGCAACGGGAAGCCGATCCGTTCCAGCGCGCCCACATGCTCGCTGAGGTCCATCAAAATGCGTGAGTTTGGCGGCAATTCCATCAGCATTTGCTCGACGGATGTGTCCATGGCGCGCCGCATTTCCCAATTCCGCGAGGCTTCCACCCAGCATAGTGGCTGGGCTTTCAGAACGAACGCATAGCTGGTGACCGTGAGCGCTGCCATCAAGGCCGCCCCGATCCACTCCCGCTTTATCCCGGGCAACGACGTTACAGCCGCCACCAGCAATCCCGCCGTCACGGCGAACATCGGCAGCAACTCCAATCCGAATCGAATGTTAAACACCGCAAACGGCCACCACATCGGCACGTGCAGCGGAACCCAGCCAAACGCGATCGAATAGGAATAGAAAGCCAGCGGCGCCCAAAGCAGCAGCAAGATCGCGAGCGCTTTTTTCCGCAGCGTCACGAATGTGAGCAACGTCGCCAGAACGGCAGCCAGCAGCCAGAACCGCCCCCAGTTTCCAACCGCCAGGATCGCCTGTCCCGCTTTCAGAAATTCCTGGCCCGCGACCAAGGGATTGTGGAATGCCCCATTCGGCGCCGCTACCCGCAGTTCAATCGCTTTCGAGGAATACGGCCCGGTAGCGAACTCCAACGGGTTCCCATACACAGCCGCGTTGTATCCCAACCACAACACGGGAGCCACCGCGATCCCCATTAAGAACTTCAGCGCCATCCGCCGCAAAGCGCGCTCGTCCCAGTGCCGGAGCGCGATCATGATTACGATCGAACCCGTCGCGCCCGCCAGAAACCATCCGTCGTACCGCGTCATCTCCGCACAAGCCACGCAATAGGCACACCGTCGCAATGATTGCCACAAAGACCGCCCAGCCAGACCATCGACTGAGTTGCCCTCGTGAATACCCCTGACAAATTCTGCGATATAAACGATCGCCCAGATGAAGAAAGCGAGCGCCAGCGTCTCCGTCAGCGCGGTTGCCTGCATGTAGATCAGATTGGGATTGGCTCCGTACGCAAATGCCGACACCCACGCACCAAACCGCGCTCCCGATCTTGTCCGCGCATCGGATTCCAGCAGTCCCCCGACCAGCCGAAAGACCCCCAGCACGCCTAGGACATAAGCAATCATCGAAGGAATCGATCCACCGATCCCGCTTTGCCACATTTTGTCCGATACCAGGAATGGCATCATCACCAAATGAGGCAGGGGCAGCCAGACGGTTCCCAGCGCCAGCGGACTGGGAGTGAGCGAATCGAACACACGCCGGGCAATATTGATGTGCGCGGTCGCGTCCCCGTGCATCAGAATGTCCCCGCGCTGCAGGTAGTAAAAGAAGGAACTTAAGGATACCAATACCGCCAGGCCGCCCACCCGGGCTGCATGCCGGTCATGAACGCCGGCTGCGTGTGCGCTCACAGTGCGCTGTTTCATGAATTGAGAATAAATGATGGAGCCCGGCCGCAAGAATCGCCCGACGAGATTGCAGCCTTACTCAAGATGCGTCAGTTCCCGGAACACCTGGAAACGCGCGTCAATTTCCTCGCGCGTCAGACTCTGCAGCCGTTCCGTCCCAAAGCGTTCGACGGCGAATGAGCCCATGACACCGCCATAAAACAGGGCGCGCTTCAGCACTTCGCGGTTGATCTCGCCCTGCGAGGCAATGTATCCCATGAATCCACCAGCAAATGAATCGCCCGCGCCCGTCGGATCCTTCACTTCATCCAGAGGCAGCGCGGGCGCGCGAAACGGATGCGATCCGATACCAAACGCGCCTTCCCGAAAGAAGATCGTCGCGCCATACTCGCCGTGCTTCACCACCAGCGCCTGCGGCCCCATCGTCATCACTTTGCGCGCCGCCCGCGGAAGATTTTTTTCCTGCGCGATCATCTTCGTTTCCGTGTCATTGATCAGCAGCACGTTCACCAGTTTCAACGTCTCCGCCAGTTCTTTCGGAGTGCCGTTGATCCAGAAGTTCATCGTGTCGCCGCCCGTCAGCCGCACTCCTTCCATCTCCAACCGCACCGCCGCCTGCAATGTCGGATGAATGTTTGCCAGAAATAGAAACCGCGTATCCGAATATTCCTTGGGGATACGCGGCTGGAACTTCTCAAACACGTTCAGTTCCGTGAAGTCCGTCTTCGCCTCATTCAGGTTATCCAGATATTGCCCGCCCCAGCGGAATGTCTTGCCCTTGGCCCGTTCGATGCCGCGCGTGTCCACGCCCCGCTTCGTCAGCACGGCCTCGTGCTCGGGCAAGAAATCCTCGCCGACCACCGCCACCATGCGCACGTCGGTGAAATAGCTGGCCGCCAGTGAAAAATAAGTCGCCGCGCCGCCCAGAATGTCAGTCACCCGCCCCGAAGGCGTCGCAATCGTGTCAAATGCAACCGAACCCACTACTAATATGCTCATGAGTCTCCGAGAATCGTCCTTGGTCGTTAGTCGTTGGTCGCTTAGGACAAATCTCAATCGTCCATACCAAACACTGCGGTCGTACCATCGCCCGTGGATCACCCAACCTCGCGAACGGCCAGCAAACGAACGAACGAACGACCGGCGACAATTTACCGCTTAAACATACTTCCCCAATATCAACTCCAGCTTTTTTTTCGTCGCCGCAGGAACTTTCGTCGGATCCGTCAGGATCGCGTGTGCCAGAGCCGACCCGCATTTGCACGATCGCGTTTTCGGCACAGCCGCGACCGTGGCTTTCACGACCCTCGCCGCGTTCTCCGCATTTTTCGTCAGCACCGAAATGATCTGCGCGACCGTCACCTGATCGTGATGCGGATGCCAGCAGTCGTAATCGGTCACCATCGCAATCGTCACGTAGCAGATCTCCGCCTCGCGCGCGAGTTTCGCCTCCTGCAGATTCGTCATCCCGATCACATCCGCGCCCCAGCTGCGATATACGTTCGACTCGGCCTTCGTCGAAAACTGTGGCCCTTCCATGCAAACATAGGTCCCGCCCAGTTTTCCCCTAACGCCCGTGCTGTTGCACGCGTCCCGGACAACATGCGCCAAATCTCCGCATACGGGGTCGCCAAATCCAATGTGCGCCACAATTCCATCGCCAAAAAAAGTGTCTACCCGGTGCCGCGTGCGATCAATGAATTGATCCGGAATCACAAAATCGAGCGGCTTGTGCTCTTCTTTCAGCGACCCCACCGCCGAAACTGAAATAATCCGTTCGACTCCCAGCTGCTTGAACCCATAAATGTTGGCCCGAAAGTTCAATTCGCTCGGCAGCAGCTTATGTCCGCGCGCATGGCGCGCCAGAAACGCGACTTTGCGCCCATCGAGCGTCCCAAGAACATATGCGTCCGAAGGTTCGCCAAACGGCGTCTGTTGCTGAACTTCCTGCACATCGCTGAACCCCGGCATGTGGTACAGGCCACTGCCTCCGATAATTCCAATCTCTGCCTGTTGCAATTGCGCTCCTGAATAGAAGAAGAATGACCGCGGAACTCGTGATTATAACGAAAAGTCAGAAGTCAGAAGTCAGATTGAACAACTAAAAACCTGCCCGCGCGGAGACTTAGGTTTCACCTCTGCAATCTGACCTCTAACCTCTGACCTAGTTTTTCTGATCTCCCCAAAAATCTCCCTCCACCCGCTTCGTCGTCCCGTCGTCCATCCCTTCGCTGACGACAACCGAGTCCCCGCGCACTTCGATCACTACCGCTCCCTCTTCCGTCATCCACGCATGCCGTCCGCGCAGCGTCCGCCATGAATCCGCCGGAGGCGCATCTTCCGCAACTTTGCCCTCGCCTCCCAGGGCTTGCCGCTGCTTATACCGCTGTGCCAGCGACTTCGCATACACCGCCGCGAACTCAGCCGCCTTCTCGGCGCTCGCCCAGCGGGAAACGTACACCACCCCGAGCGGCCCGGATTTCGTTCCCTTCGCACGCCCCGCAAAATAATACCCGCCCCGCCATGACGGATACAGCACCTCCGCTTCCTTCCGCCCGGCATACTGCTCCACCAGTATGTCCACATCGAACTCCCCGATCGCGCCGATGTCGAACGTGTCATATCCTTCGAAATCCTTCTTGAAATCAAGGCGCTTCAACGGATCGAGTTTCTCGTGCGCCAGATACGTCTCCGGCTCCATGATCTCGCGCGTGGTCGCCGGAGGATTCTGGAACGCTCCGGCATATGCCAGTTCTTTTCCGCCCGCCTTTTCCAGCGCCAGCGCGAAGTCCATTCCGTAGCGGTATGGAAAAGTCAGCTCTTCCTTCAAAAAGATGGGCGCATCCCGAAACGTCGGAGAATCCCCCGGCCCATCCAGCATTCCCTGCTTCAACGCGTCGCCAATCTGCGGACTCTCCAGCAGCGTCTTTCCCGCAGGCGCCAGCGAGTAGTCCATCATCACCACCATCGCCTGCCCCTCCACCACCGCTTCCCGCGCTTCCGATTCTTCGTCGGTATCGATGTCAGAGGGCATGGGATCGTTTTTCTTGTCGCCCTCCGTCTCCGCGGCCTTCATCCACTTCTCCATGCCGAATGACTGGTCTTGCAGCGCATGCGTCAATTCGTGCGCCAGAACCGGCTTCTGCTGTTCCGGATCCACCCAGTTCAACAGATTGACCGTCTTCTTCTTGGGATCGTAATAGCCCGCCACCTGCTCTTTCAGCATCGCCACCATGAACGGCCCCAACTGAAAATCTCGAGGAATCAGCCCGAACTTCTTCAGCACCTCTGACGACCGTTCCAGCCGCTTCGCATCCTTGTCGTCCTTCATCCCCTTTTCCAGATACGACTCAACTTCCTTGCGATCGGCCAGCTTGCGCTTAACCTCATGCCTAATCGGAAGTCCAGTGTCGTCGCTGGCAAACTTAAGCAATTCGTCAACCGAGCGAAACAGTTCCTTAGCATCCTTCGGCGAGAGAACCTTCTCCGGCGCAAACGTGGAGTCTTGTGTGGCGCCCGCCGCCGGCGGCTGATTGGCCGCTGGCTGGGCCTGAGACTTGTCCGTTTGTGTTTGCGGTTGAGCAGTCTGAGACCAGCCCACAACGGCCGCCAGCAATGTGAGCAGAAAGAAAACGAATAGGGACAAACGAAACTTCATCTTCATTGTCATCCTGAGCGGACCTGATTCATTCGCTTACGAATGAATCAGCGGAGTCGAAGGACCCCTACAAACTCAAACGACCGATGGTGCGTAAGGGAATTCTCACCGCGCACTCTCAGGATAACAGCACGCTACGCAACGAAAACCTGTATAGCTCTTCAGCCCGAAAACGCTAACTCACCGCCTCGCCACCCTCGCCGCCACCCACTCCCCAACTTCGCGCGTCCCCAATGTTCCGCCAATATCCGACGTCGTTTTCTTCTGCCGCACTGCGTCCAGCACCACTGCCTCAATTTTCGCGGCTTCCACTCCCATCCCCAGATACCCAACCATCATCGCCGCCGTCAGAATCGCGCCCAACGGATTCGCCACGTCCTTCCCCGCAATCGGCGGAGCCGACCCATGCACCGGCTCAAACATCGAAGTCTTCCCCGGATGAATATTTCCGCTTGCCGCCATCCCCATCCCGCCCTGCAGTCCTGCCGCCAGGTCGGTGATGATGTCGCCAAACATATTGTTGGTCACGATCACATCGAACCCACGCGGATCCCGCACCATCTGCATACAGAGCGCATCAACGTACATGTGCTGCGTCTCTACATTCGGATACTCAGCCGCAACTTCCTTAAACACACGCTGCCACAATCCGCCCGCATGCGTCATGGCATTCGACTTGTCGCACATCAGCACGCGCCGCCGCGGCGAACCGTCAAGCTTTGCATTTTTCGCGCAATACTCAAATGCATACCGGATGATTCGCTCCACGCCCTTGCGCGTATTCACATCTTCCTGAATCGCGACTTCATCCGCCGTCCCCTGCTTGAACACTCCGCCCAGATCGCCGTATACGCCTTCTGTGTTCTCGCGAATCACCACGAAATCCAAGTCCTTCGGCTCAACTCCCTTCAACGGACACAGGGCTCCATCGAGCAACCGCACCGGCCGGACGTTGGCATACAAGTCCATCTTGCTGCGCATGCCCAGCAGAATTTCTCGCGCATGAATATTCGAAGGCACCCGCGGATCGCCAAACGCCCCGACCAGGATCGCGTCAAAGTCGCGCGCCAACATGGCAAAACCGTCGGCCGGCCCTGTAGTTTTATCGTCCAGATAGCGGTCCGCTCCCCAATCGAAAGGCACGCACTCGACCGCCGCGCCCGAGGCCTGCATGACTCGCACAGCCTGCGGGATCACCTCTTTGCCGATCCCATCGCCTGCGATAATCGCGATTCGTCTTTTCTGATTCATGCGAAACGAAGATACCAGAATCCGCTCATCATAAGTCACCACACGTCTGATTCGCCCCTTTTGTGTGGTGTCTCGTAAATTCGCGGCACAGGTTAGGAGGCTTTGAAAGGGCGCGCCGTAGGCACCAGCTTTGATTAACAGGACTTTAGCCCCAGTCGGCGGCCACCCGATTCGCGAAACAGGACCGGTTAGTCATTCGACGTATTTCCGAGACACCACTCTCGTATCATGTCCCGCAAGTTCGTGGATTAAGTATCCGACTGTTTTGAAAGGGTGCGGCTTCAGCCGCACCTCAGCGGTTCCCAAGAAGCGGGGGCTTTAGCCCCTGAGGTGAGGATGCGAAAAGCACACTTTTCCGCAGCCCCTCAACCGCCTGGGACCGCATGAAGCCGATAGCCCTTCGCTATAATCAAATGACAGTCATGGGTACAGCGTTAAATCTCGATTCGTCGGATACGGCGTCACATTCCGGCGGCGTGCGCGCCGAATTCCATGCGCTTCTCGCAGGATGCGGACTCTACGACCTCAGCGGCCGAGCAAAAATCCAACTCACCGGCAGCGACCGCGTCCGCTGGCTGAACGGCATGGTCACCAATAACATCCGCGATCTTGCGCCCAACCACGGCGTCTATTGTTTTCTCCTCAACGCGCAAGGACGAATTCAGGCCGATCTTTATGCCTACAACTTGGGTGATTCCCTTTTGCTCGACGTCGACGCCACCTTGCGCGAAAAAGTCCTCGCCCACTTCGACAAGTTCATCATTATGGATGACGTCGAAGTGGCAGACATAAGCGCAACGCTGACCGCCCTCGGCATCGCCGGTCCGCGTGCGCAGGCCGTTCTGCAGGCGGCTTCCATTCAATCGCCCGGCCTGGCTCCTCTCCAGTTGTGTACTCCGAAATGCGAATGCAATTGCAACTGTACGCAATGCACCTTGCTTCGGAAGGATGATGCCGGCCACCCGGCGTATGAAATCTGGCTTGCACCCGATCAGATGAAATCGGCGTCGGACACCCTGCTTGCCGCGGGCGCAACAGCGGTGGGCATTGACGCGCTCGAAAAACGCCGCATCGCCCTTAGCATTCCTCGCTACGGCGTCGACATCCATGAAAAAGATCTTCCCCAGGAAACCGGTCAGATGCGCGCGCTGAATTTCACCAAAGGTTGCTACCTCGGTCAGGAGATCGTCGAGCGCATCCGCTCGCGCGGAAATGTGCATCGCCATTTCACTGTCTTCGTGGTCGAAGGCCCGCTGCCAGCGCCCGGCACAAAGATCCACGTCGCCGGACAAGAAGACAAAGAAGTCGGCGAGATCACCAGCAGTGCCGACTTGCCCTTGCCCGCGGGAAACTGTTCCGTCGCGCTGGGCTATCTTCGGCAGGAAGCCGCTAACAAAAGTTTACTCGTGGGCCCGGCAACGTTAAAACCATCTGCCGTCCCCATAATTTGATTTGCAGCACGTATCCAGAAAGTTTGAGATAACCAGGAAAAACATATGGCTGACAAGAGACAAGACAGCGAGTTGAAAGTGACCGACCGGCGCCTGTTCACCGCCGATGGCGAACTCCGCACCACCCTCGACGAAGAAAAAGAAAGCCAGGATCGCCCCAAACAAGATCGTCCCGAACAGGATCGCCCCCAACATGCCCGCGTCGAACCAGCCCCGCCACCAGCGGCGGAGCCTTCTCCCCCATCTCCAATCCAGAGCACCACACCTGCCGGAGCCGCCCCTCCCGAGTCCGACTTGCCCGTACCTCCGACCCCCACCGAACAGCAGGCTCAGCACGACGCCTACAAAGAGTCCTCGCGCGACCTTGACCGCCGCGTCGAATTGAGCGGCCACTCCGCCAAAGAACTCGAAATCACCTTCGAACGTTTCATGGCTTCCCTCTACATGAGCGCCATGATGCAGCTCGGCCTGATGCAAGAACAAGGCGGCCAGCCCGGCGTTGACCTCCTCGGCGCCCGCCAAACCATCGACACGCTCGGCATGATCGCCGAAAAAACCAAAGGCAACCTCACGCCGAAGGAGCAGGCTTTCCTCCAGAACTGCCTCTACGAACTGCGCATGGCCTATGTGGAAGTGACCAATGCCATCGCGCGCGCTCCGCAGACTCCCGGCCCCATCACAGGAACCAATGGCTGACAGTCATTGGGATTTATTGAGAGCTTGTCATTCCTGACTTAGAGATTGGCCGACATTTAACGATCGTGATTCCGATATTTAGAGATTGTCATTCCAAGCGCAGCGAGCAATCTCACTTTCAACCATGCAGGCGACTCTAACGGTTCTCGGCAGCGGCACCTCGATGGGAGTCCCAACCATCGGATGCGATTGCGCCGTCTGCCATTCCTCCGATCCCCACGATCGCCGCACCCGTCCGTCCATCATGCTCACCTACGTCGATCCCCGGCACAAAGCGCGCCACGTCCTGATCGACACCACGCCCGATTTTCGCGAGCAGGCCCTGCGCGAGAACATCACCCAGCTCGATGCCGTCCTCTACACGCACACCCACGCCGACCACATTCTCGGCATCGACGATCTGCGCCCGCTGACTTATCACCATAAGCCCGGCAAACTGCCGCTCTACGCAACACCCCACAACTGCGAATTCCTGCGCAACATGTTCCGCTACATTTTCGAAGCCAGTTACAAATTCGGAGGCCTCCCGCTCGTCGAACTCAAGCCGATCGACGGCCCCGTCGAATTGTTCGGCGCGCGCTTCGTCCCCATCACCGTGATTCATGGCGAAACCCCGATCATCGGCTTCCGCTTCGGATCGGCTGCCTACCTCACCGATCACAGCTCCGTGCCGCCCGAATCACTCGACAAGCTGCGCGGCCTCGACATTCTTTTTCTGGATGCGCTCCGTTACCACCCGCATCCCACGCACTCGACCGTCGAGCAGTCTCTCCAGATCGCAGCCGAGGTCAAGCCCAAGCGAACACTCTTCACCCACATCTGTCATGACCTGCCGCACGACGAGACGAACGCCAAATTACCGCCCAACGTGCGCCTGGCCTATGACGGAATGAAGTTGGAATTTGAAATCTAGATTGTATTTTTGATTTGTCATTCCGAACGAAGTGAGGAATCTGCATTTTGGTTTCGCAGCCCTCGGCGTCTCGGCGGTAAAGGAAAATGGCGGTAAAAAGAAATTAAGATGCAAGTCTTCCACAAGCTCGCAGACATCCCGCACGACTTCGGCCCCTCCGTCGCCAGCGTCGGCAACTTCGACGGCGTCCACCGCGCCCACCGCGCCGTGATCGATGAGATCGTCCGCCGCGCCCAGTCCGCAAAAGCCAAATCCGTCGTCGTCACCTTCGAGCCTCACCCCGCCCGCATCCTCCGCCCCGACCATGACTTCAAACTTCTGACCCCGCCGCCCGAAAAACTCAGCCTCCTGCAAAACACCGCTCTCGAC
>JBELAC010000050.1:0-23141 GCA_049509215.1 Terriglobales bacterium | reverse complement strand
GGTTTTTCGCGATTGTCGATTTGTCGTGTCAGCATATTGAAGCCGACGCCTGCTTTTGCGGTTAGGTGCTTTCGGGCCTCGGCGTCGTCTACTTTTGACCACGTAAGTCCGACTGCCTTGTAGCAATCGTCCCCTGAATCAAATTTAAAAAACCCGCGTACTGCTTCATCGCCAATGCTCGCGAACACATCCTTGGAGATGCGGATCTCTCCGCCCTTGCACAGCATCTGAAGTGCTTCCGCGCTCAATACGGGATCGCCGAAACATCCAGCGTCGAGGTCACCTCTTGTGCCAGAGCGAACCACGACCGTTTTGCCATAGCTGGCGCCGATCGCCACATGGTACTTATCGAAAACGACGTACTTTTCGTTCAGGACCTGCTCCACGGAGGAGTTGCAGCTTATGCACAGCTTCGCCAGCTTCTCCCTTATGCGATCGTCGTCGTCGGCAGGAAGGTGGACGATTGCCTGCAATCGATCGCCCTGATGTTGAATGGTGAGGCCGTCGAAATCGGTGGTGACGCAGTGCAGTTCGTGCCTGAATAATTGCAACAGCTTCACCGCCTTTTTCAGTTCGTCCAGATCGTCCATTTTGGAATCGATCAGAGCTGTGTACCCGTCGATATCCACAAAGATGGTTCCAGCCATGCATGTCTTGAAGTGTTTGGGGCCAAGTTCCTCGAGGTCAATCCGCGATTGGGCACCGTGACTCTCGATCTC
Source organism: Terriglobales bacterium (assembly GCA_049509215.1). Lineage (GTDB taxonomy): Bacteria > Acidobacteriota > Terriglobia > Terriglobales > Acidobacteriaceae > Acidiflorens. Next base: position 22,422 of record JBELAC010000050.1, on the reverse strand, counting down.
GGATAGCGGTAAAGCATCAACGCTCTCCTGCATACGTTTCGCGGAATCTTCCGCCGACCAATCGAATCCTTCTTCGCGTATAGTGCCGGGGCCTACTAGCGACCAATCGAGCTTGTAGTTGTCGCCATCCTCCGCGAAAAGCTCGCGGTGTTTCTCTGACAATGCACTCCACAGGTCGGGGGTTACAGTGATGGCGTTCGGCGAACCCAGGATCTTCGCGGCGTGATTCGCGGCTGAGCCGATGCTAATCAATTCGCGGTTCCCTCGCGCGCCGAGGTTTGCCACGATCGTGTCTCCCAGCGCAATCCCAACGGTTGGTGTCATGGACGGGTACTCGGAAAACACTTCTGGCAGGCTTGCACGAACAGTCTCAGTAAAAGCTATGCCGATTAGCACAGCATTCCACGCAAGCACCTCATCATCGTCGTAGGGTTTATAGAGAAGACCGTGGAACTTGGGGCCCTGCACTTGAATCTTGTCACCGTCGAAAACTTGCTGCACGATGCGACGCAACTCGATGCGCAGGACATGCACGTAGCGATGGAGCGGCTTAAAGTCTTCTCGACGCAGGACTGCGCTCTCGACAAGGTGCCTGATGTTTGTTACGTCGAGGTAGAGATGTGCCCCGTGCACAATGCGTACATCGGTTGCCGACAGGTTGGAGAGGTCCATCTCCCGTTTCAGGCGCTCTACGGTGATTTCCTCGGTTTTAAGATCCTCCCACTGTTTAGCCACGCGTTCGCTGCTTTTGTTTAGATCCCACATAACTGATTTTCTCCGTCTCAGTTACCTGGGCCTGAGCGCTTGTCGAAGAATCAAAGAATCAACTTGACTTGTTCGGGAATCTAACGCTAAAGTTCTTCTTCCCGTTTAACGGCTTGGCAACTCGCCGTCGTCAAGGCGAATCTACTGACTGTTTGCAAGTTTGGGCTCAGCGGCCCAAGCGGTGCTCTGTTAGCACCTGGTTAGCCCTGAGAAATGCTTGAACATTTCTCAAGGCAAGTTGGCGCACGTACAACAGCACGGCGCATGGAAATAGAGCACCCGCTCTAGGCAATGCAAACTGGCCCTCCGACATCCGTCGGTGGGCCAAAGTTTTGTTTCCCGTTCTTTAGTGGAGTTGCGCTCCTGCCGCACTTACCTCGGATGAACTGAGAGGACCTCTGCGATCAAACGAGATGCCAGCATTGCAATCTGCTGGCGAGCACGGCCAGAACATCAGTCGGAACTTACGTCAGCGAAAGCACCTATCGAACTTTCGAAACAAAAAATTCTAACCCACTACCATCGTACCATCCAGTTGGGCGTATTTCAATCGAGCGCTACTGGTAGTACCGGCCGTGTCTACAAATTATCTTAACTAAATAGTTAACTCCATATGTGGTATTCGCGGCATCAGCGTCTAAATCGAGCTTCGTGCTCGTGCCACGTTACCTCAGCGGCTAAAGCCGCCGAGGTTGGTTCTCGTTTCGGCACGGCTGAAGCCGTGCCCTACCCACAAAACCAGCAGCCACGCGGGCAGGAGCGCCCGCGCCACGCTTACTGACCTAGCTGCAGCCGCTGGTGCTGCCGCAGCTCATGCATTTGTAGCAACTGCCGTTGCGGACCATGATCGAGCCCCGCTAGGCCGTTGCGCGTCGTACCGCTTGCTCGACGGCTTGCGGCAGCCTGACCGGAACGAAGAACTCCTCCGGGTACAAGTAGTCCTCGCCGGATTCGTCGATTACACGGATCTGATGGAGCTTCAGTGCCGCCTTGTCAGGAAGCACCTGATAAACCTTCCGCAGCTCCAATGAGGCGGAATAGCCTTTGTTGCCCACGCAGATCACGAAGTGTCCGTTGCGTTTCATGTCAGTCAAGAATGCGCTTGATCTTATATTCCTTCGCTCCGATGCCATGGGCTTCGTACCAATGGATTTCCGCATGGCATATCGTACCATTCGGAAATTCCACGTCCGTCATGCCTTTCATCTTGCGCCAGCGGGCCTTGCCATAGGCTTTCCACAATCGTCTGCGCTCACGGATGGCAGTGCCGGTCGCAATCGTCTCGACGTCTGTGATCGGACCGACAATCTTGAAGTGCATTGTGCGCGCACCGCTGAAGCTCATTACGTGCAGCCGCATTCATTGAGTGACGTTCGCGGGGCGTTACCTCGGCGGTTAAAGCCGTCGAGGTAAGTTGCCATTTCGGCATGGCTGAAGCCATGCCCTACCCAAAACTCTCCGGCGAACCCGCGGACAAGAGTGTCCGCGCTCCACGTCCTTAGCTGCATCCGCTGGTCGAGCCGCAGCTCATGCATTTGTAGCAGCTGCCGTTGCGGACCATGATGCTTCCGCAGACGTGGCAGCTGGGAGCGTCGCCCATGTCGATCATTCCGGCGAGGGCGTCGGCGGCGTGGATGCTGCTGGCCGCTGGTCGCTGGTCGTTAGTCGCTGGGCTTGAACCCATCCCGTGCAGATCGCCGATTCCTTCTGCTGCCGGAGAGGATGTGCCTGCGGATTCCGGCATTCCCTTCGGACGCAGGTCGAACAAGAACTGCTGCTGACCGGTCAAGAAGCGGAGCTGGAGCCAGCGGAAGATGTAATCCATGATCGACTTGGCGAAGCCGATGTCGGGATTGTTGGACCATCCGGCGGGCTCGAAGCGGGTGTGGGCGAACTTTTCGCAGAACAGCTTGAGCGGAACGCCGTGCTGGAGCGAGACCGAGATGGCGAGCGCGAAGCTGTCCATGAGGCCGGAAACGGTCGAACCTTCCTTGGCCATCTTGATGAAGATCTCGCCGGGCTCGCCGTCGGGATACAGGCCGACGATGATGTAGCCTTCGTGGCCTCCGATGTTGAACTTGTGCGTGACCGACATGCGCTCTTCCTGGAGCTTGTGGCGGACGGCTTTGGGAGGAGCGTTCAGGTTTTCCTCTTCAAAGAGTGGCGCGGCGGCGGCGCGGGCGGCGTCGTCCTTGGTGGAAGTCGCGGTCTTTGATCCGGCGGCGGAGAGCGGCTGAGCTTTCTTGCATCCGTCGCGATAGATGGCCACGGCTTTGATCCCCTGTTTCCACGCTTGGATGTAAGCGTCAGAGATATCTTCGACGGTCGCGTTCTCGGGCAGGTTGACGGTCTTGGAAATGGCTCCCGAGATGAAGGGCTGGGCGGCGGCCATCATCTTGATGTGGCCCATGTACTGGATGGAGCGCGTGCCCTTGGCGGGCTTGAAGGAGCAATCGAAGACGGCGAGATGCTCGTCCTTGATGTGGGGCGCGCCTTCGATGGTGCCGGTGGCGTCGACGTAGCTGACGATGGCGTCGCATTGCTCGTGGGTGTATCCGAGCTTGAAGAGCGCGGAGGGCACGGTGTTGTTGACGATCTTGATCATGCCGCCGCCGACCAGCTTCTTGTACTTGATGAGGGCGAGGTCGGGCTCGATGCCGGTGGTGTCGCAATCCATGAAGAATCCGATGGTGCCGGTGGGCGCGAGGACGGTGAGCTGCGAGTTGCGGTAGCCGTGCTTCTCGCCGTTCGAGAGAGCTTCGTCCCAGCATTGCTTGGAAGCTTCGAGGAGCGCGGTGGGAACGTTGGCCTTGTTGATGTTGTTGACGGACGCGCGGTGCATGCGGATCACGTCAAGGAACGGCTCGCGATTAAGGTAGAAGCCGGGGCAAGCAGCTCCCGGCATGTCTTCGGCTTTGGTGACGCCGAGACGCGTTTGGATGGTCGAGGTCGCAGGGCCGAGAGGCTCGCAGAACTCGGCTATGCGGCTGGACTGGAGATAGGCTTGTCCGCACATGATGGCGGTGACGCAGGCGGCGTAGTCGCGTCCGGCATCGGAGTCGTAAGGAAGACCGGCGGCCATGAGGAGCGCGCCGAGGTTGGCGTAGCCGAGGCCAAGCGGACGATAGTCGTGCGAGTTCTTGCCGATCATCTCGGTGGGATAGCCGGCGTTGTCGACGAGGATCTCCTGCGCGGTGATGATGATGTCGACGGCGTGGCGATAGGCGTCCACGTCAAACGTGCCATTGGGCGCGAACTTGAGCAGGTTGAGGCTGGCGAGGTTGCAGGCGGAGTCATCGAGGAACATGTACTCGGAGCAAGGGTTCGAGGCGTTGATGCGGGCCGTGTTCTTGCTCGTGTGCCAGCGGTTGATGGTGGTGTCGTACTGCATGCCGGGATCGCCGCAATGCCAGGTGGCTTCGGAGATCTTCTGGAGCAGGTCTTTGGCTTTGTAGGTGTTGATGACGCGGCCGTCGACGATGGAGCGGGTGGAGAAGTCGGTGTCGCGCATGACCGCGATCATGAAGTCGTCGGTGACACGGACAGAGTTGTTGGCATTCTGGAAGAAGATGGAGCTGTAGGCGTCGGAGTCGGGATGGGAACCGTCGTATCCCTGAGCGACGAGCGCGTGGGCCTTGGCTTCTTCCTTCTGCTTGCACTCGATGAAGTCGAAGATGTCGGGATGGTCGATGTTGAGGATGACCATCTTGGCGGCGCGGCGAGTCTTGCCTCCGGACTTGATGACGCCGGCGAAGGCGTCGAAGCCTTTCATGAAGCTGAGCGGACCTGAGGCGGTGCCTCCGCCGGAGAGGACTTCGGTGGAGGAGCGCAGCGGAGACAAGTTTGTGCCGGTGCCTGAGCCCCACTTGAACAACATGCCTTCGGTTTTGGCGAGGGTGAGGATCGAGTCGAGGGAATCCTTTACGGAGTTGATGAAGCAGGCGCTGCACTGCGGACGAGTGTATCCGGTGACGCCGAATTCGACTTGCTGGGTCTGGGTATTCCAGTGCCAGTTGGTGGCGTCGGAGTTGGGCTCGATGCGGTCGCATCCGACGTTGAACCAGACGGGCGAGTTGAAGGCCGCGTACTGGCGGATGAGCAGGTGGACGAGCTCGTCGTGGAACGTGGTCGCGTCTTCGTTGGTGCGGAAGTAGCCGTCTTTCATACCCCAATCGCGGATGGTTTCGACGACGCGGACGACGAGCTGGCGGACTCCGGTTTCCCGCTCGGGAGTGCCGACCTGTCCATGCAGGTACTTGGAGGCGACGATATTGGTCGCGGTCATGGACCAGTCCTTGGGGACCTCTACATTTTTCTGCTCGAAGATGATGCCGCCCTGGGAGTCGGTGATGGAGGCGGTGCGGACCTCCCACTCGACGTCGTTGTAGGGGGAGACGCCGGGCTTGGTGAAGAGGCGGCGGAAGGCCAGGCCGGGGGCCTTCCTCTTATTATTGGTGGTGACGGCGGATTGAGTTTTGACCTGATCTTTCTGTTGATCTTTTTCTCGCACTTCGGGCATTTCCTTCTCCTGATTAGATGAATGGCGGGATGAAAACGATTATGTTTGGAGCCCGGCTAAGCCATTGATTTATCGTTACCTCGGCGGCTAAAGCCGCAGGTCAAGCAGCGGTACTTATCGCAGCGCTAAAGCGCTGCGCCACCCAGAAGCAATACTCCTAATAATTTCAAGGATCGGTGGAACATGGGTTCAAAAGATGCCGTGCCGCGGAAGACCGGTCGAGTGCGACTAAGTGCCGACTTCGGCTTCTGGCTTCTTGCGAAAACTGTGTTCGGGGAGCGAGGCGAGAGGGTTCGGCTCAGTGCTGCGAATCGATTGACCGGCCAGAGATTTCGGCACGGGGCATTCGATGCCATGGCGCGCAAACGAAGCGGCAACGAGTTCGATCAAACCTTCCATCGAGGGCTCCTCTAATTACACCGAAACTATCGCGAGGAAATCTGTCCGGTCGGGGGCAGTTCCCTGCGCGAAACTTCAGATGAATCCCCCCTAGGGGATGCCTCGGCGGAGCCAGACCAGCCTCGCCAGGCCAAGGGGGAAGTCACCGCTAAAACTTCATCCACTCAGGAGGGATGGTTCCCATAAAGGAGCGAACGCAAAGTCAGCTCAACTTTGACTGCGCCCCGGAGGTTTTTTAGTCATAGCCCCGTTTGCGAGGTCTGTAATAAATGCTCTTGGGATGCTTAACGTACTCCCACCGGTAGTGCATGTCAAGAAGAAATCACAATATGTTGTGGCCCAATCGTGGTATGGGTATCGAATTGGGAATTGATAAAGAGGCCGCCTGTGGAAAGCGTTTTCTTGCAATGACTTCGAGCGACTGCGGCTGCGGTTTGCGTCTGCGAATTCATGCAGTGGCCCGAAAATGATTCTCGGCAGAGGCTCGCGCTGCGGGCCGGCCCGTGGCAGACTTGGCAGATTTCGAGATCGCCGACCCTGCGGATCCGGTCAAAGCGGAGTTCGATGGAAGATCACGGACGGTTAAGTCAGACGATGCGTATTGCGGTGGCGGGAGGGGCACGTAGATATCTTCGAAAAGGACTTGTGTGGTAATGCGGCAAATGCCGTCGGAAAATTCGACCAGATAGTCGCCGATCTGGCCGGAATGTTCGCGGCCGAGCGAGTCGCTGAAGCGGAGAGGTTCGGTGAGTTGACGGGCGCGGACGAGAAAACGAGTGCGGTAAATATTCCAGGAACTTTTTGTATTCATCATCTTTTTTATCCGAAGACTGCATTCGCAGTTTGCTGTTCGAGGTTCGGGCTGCGAGTTTTCCGTTAAGAATTTCCTCTATGAAGGTGGTGTGAATGTACGCGGAGAATTGGGGCGGGTCAATTACACATTATTGGTGCAACGGTGGAATTCAAGAAATGGAATCTGGAAGATGGATGGCAATGAAGAGTGCGCTGAGAGGCGGCGCAAATCGCGCACGAGAGAAGGTGTTTGAGCGCGTCAGAGTTTGCGGGAGGCGATCCCGGCGGAGAGCGGGGACAGAATTTACACAGTGAGTGCACAGGAAAATCAGAAAGGCGAGGTCAGAGGTTAGAGGTCAGATTGCAGAGGTGAGAGCAACGGCAACAGCAACAGCAACAGCAACAGCTACAACGGCAACAGCTAAGGACACAAACGAGAAAACAATCCCACTCATCGCTACGCGCACGATGAGTGGGATTGGGTGACTACTCGAGGAAGATATTGAATGAGCTGTGGATCGTGGAAATGCCGACTGTGGTTGTTACGGTGACGGTGGCCACACCTTTGACGGGGTTCACGCAAGTTTCCGTGCTGCCGGCGCAAAAACCGTTTCCGGGGCCAGTCTGTCCGAGAGTACCGAAGGCCGTGTCGTCAGAAATGACAATGACGGAACCAGGCGTGGAACCGAAGGGATTAGGGCCGAAATTAAACGGGCCCGTATCCATGACGTAGTTCTTCCCCTGCTTGACTACGATCGAGACCACGAGATCGTCTGTAGTGTCGGCTGTGTCGTCTTCGTAGAACCAGAAGACCTGGCCGCAATTGGTAGCGCCGGAATTATTGGCATCGCAGTTGGAGAGAGACTGCGTGTAAGCGGGTGTACCGATGACGACGCCACCGGTCGAAATCTGCGAACAATCGGCGCCATTGGCGTTCTGGTTGGGGAAGCATGGCCACTCGTCGTTGCCACCGCCATCGACCGGGGGCAGCACTCCGAAGCCGTAGGACAAAGGTTCAAGAGCCTTTTTTTCGGTTTTTCCCAAAGCTCGGTCAGCATGAACTCCGGGCACAACCCGAATCTGCAAGTGATGTGGATTTTGCGCCAGCGCTTGTTGTCCGGAGACACAAATTACAACAATGGCCAGCATGGCGAGGAGCTGGAAGAAACGAGATTTTGTCATGGAACACACTCCTTGGTTTGGTGGGAATCGGGGCGGGAAAGCTCCGCGGGGGATTTCCCGAAGGCCCGGAGTATGCGATAGGGCAAGGGCCTTGTCAATCGGGATTCGTCGGGATTCGTCGCAGTCAGAAGACATGAGTGCAAACAAATGCACAGCAGGTTCCTTAAGGAATTGCATCCCAAAATGAAAGCCCGGTAGTGACTCAGGTTGGAAAAAGCCCAAACCACGGAATACACGGAGGCGCACGGAGAAAGATCTTTCCGCTCACTCCGAAGCCAAGGGATCGGTCGGCAGCGGGATCCCACCCAAAACGTCGCAAAAAGCGCGACGCTTGGATGGGACACTCTCGATCCGTCAAACGGAAGGACAAGCCACTAGTTGCAGCCGACGCCGTTGGTGACGCTGGTGAGGATGTTGTTAGCCGCGGTCAAAGAACGGCTATAGCAATATCCGGTCATGTCGTAGACGTAATAGCTTTGCGCGCTCGACTGTCCGGAATTCGCGCCGGTGTTGAAGTTGATGCTGTCGGTCGGCGTGACGCCATTGTGCAATACGCTGAACGAGACGACCTGGCCGTTCTGGGTGGCCTCCTGGTTCTGCGCGAAGTTCTGGTTGATGGTAGTGGTCAGGATGCCCGCGGCGGTTTCCACGAGGTCCACAGTTACGGGCCAGCCCGTGCTCACCGTGTTGACGTAAGCACCGGCGGAGTTGTTGACGGTTGTGGTCGAAGCGATGGTCGTGTTCTGGTTGATGTCCTGCACATACTCGCTGGCATTGATGGTGAACTTCTGCAGGTTGGAGAAGTTGATGTTCTGCGCGACCGTGGTGGTCACGGTACCGGACGAAGTGTTGACGTATCCGGAGATCTGGAAGTTGTGACCGGAAACGGTATTGACGCTGCCGTCGATGTCGCCGTTCTTGGCGACCACGATGTTTTCGGTGATCGTCGGCGAAGGAGCAGTGAGAGTATTGTTCGTGACTGCGCCGGTGACCTGCGTGGATCCGTGGTCGAGGTAGAGCAGCAGGGAAGCAGTCGCCGAGAAATAGTCGTCGGCGTTGAAGACGCTGAGGGCGATGGAGTGAGGCTGGCCGTTGTCGAGGATGCCGGCAAAGGGCGTGAGGTCGACGCGATAGGGCTGGAAGTTCATGGTCTGAACGCCGGGGATCGGGAACCAGAGGTAGGGATCAATACCGCCGGTGAAGATCCAGGGATAGACGGGTGCGACTCCGGCCGGAGTGCCGTCGATGGTGACTTCGCTTTCGCGGAACGACGTGTTGCCGCAGCTTTCGAGTTCATTCGCGACATCGTTCGGAACGCACGTATACCAGAATTCGTCGCCATTCTGGCTCTGCGCGAAGACGTCGAAATAGACGCGCTGGATGTTCATGGGCAGCGTCAAGGTTTCTGACAGCGAAGGCTGGCAACAGGCTCCGGTCGTGTCGAGAGCGACGGTGCCGCCGTCCGGGCCACCGGAGAATCCGATGACCTGGTCAGCGGTGACGGGCGCGGTTCCTTTTGCCGGTACCGGATAGAAGAGCACAGTGGCGGAGCCGTAAATCACGCCGGTGTAGGTCTTGTTGACGAGGTTGCCGAGATCGACGGTGCCGACCTGCGCAGTGGTGAAAATGGAAGTGTAGTCGGTGAGGTCGCGCTGGATCTGCCAGTGGCGGGCGTCGCTGGGATCAGGCTCGCTGGTGGTGCCGAAATAAATGTTGGTGGGACCGATCCAGATGTTGGCGGTGCGGTCGTACTGGATTCCCTTGGTGACGGCGAAATCGGCGACGAGAATGACTTTCGCCCAGGGAGCGGCGCAGGCGGGCGGCACGTAATTGAAGTTCTGCGCGTTGAAGTTGGCGAACTTGTAGTGATCGAAGAGAACAACTTTGCAAGGCTGCGTGTTCGGGTGCGGGACGGGCGGATCGGCAAAGGCGGTGTTCGAGGAGCCAACGCCAAGTCCGGCGAAGGCCAGAGTCGAAGAGAGCGTGACGAGCAAAATGATAGTGGCGGCGGATTTCGGGAACCGGGAGATCAACATGGAAGCCTCCTAGGAAGAACGATGCTGGTTTAGGGAGAGGTTTCGCGGCAAAAGCCGCTGTGGATAAGGAGTTTATTCAGCGCGAGGCGAAGGTGTCAAGGGAAACGGCGCATCCCGAACAAGCCGGTGCGGGTAGAACGCGAGCAGACGCTCGCTTTGATCATTCCCGAAGCCAGGCCCGGTGCACTACTCGCCGCCCACAGTCAGCCCGTCAATGCGAATGGTTGGCGAAGCGACGCTCCCGCGAAATTCAAGGTCCGTTCCAATCTCGGAGATGTTCTTGAACATGTCCTTTAAATTGCCGGCGACCGTGATTTCTTCGACCGGATAAGCAATCTCGCCATTGACGATCCACAATCCGGAAGCGCCGCGCGAATAATCTCCCGTCACCAGGTTCGCGCCGTGGCCGAGAAATTCCGTGACGTAAAGGCCGTCTTTGATTTCGCCAATCATCTGCTGCGGAGTCTTTGTTCCCGGCTGAAGAAAATAATTTCCGGGAGCGATGCCCGGCGTTCCGGCCAGTCCGCGCGAGGCATTTCCGGTGGTTGCGAGATGGAGCTTCTTTGCCGTGTAAGTGTTCAGCAGGTACGACTTGAGCACTCCGTTCTCGATGACGATCGTGCGGCGGGTAGGAATGCCTTCGCCGTCGAACGGTGCTGTACCGAAGCCGCCAACCATGGTTCCATCGTCAATCACGGTAACGTTCGGGCCGGCAATCTGCTCGCCGAGTTTGTGGGCCAGGAATGACGCTCCGCGATAAACGGAGTCTCCGTTGACGCCCTCGAAGATGTGTTCGAGCATGGATGCGGCAACCATGGGATCGAGGACGACGGGGACGTGCGCGGTCTTGACCTTGCGAGCGCCTAGACGGCGAAGCGTGCGTCTGGCGGCCTCTTTGCCGACGCTTTCCGCGGAGTCAAGCTTGGCCAGACTGCGCGAGACCGAGTACCAGTAATCGCGCTGCATGTTGCCCCGGTCGTCCTGCGCGATCGGAACGGCGGAAACGGAGCAGTAAGAGCGTCGGTATTCGCCGAGGAATCCGTGCGAGTTGGCGAGAACCTTGCGCCCGGTGGCCGCGTCGAACGATCCACCATCCGAGTTCTTGAGGCGAGGATCGGTGTCGAGGGCGGCCTTTTCGGCGCGGCGAGCGTAATCGATGCGCTCGGGACCGGGAAGCGAATAGACGTCCTCGTGGTAGAGATCGAGCGGAGTATCGAGCTTGCCCAGGATCGCCACGTCGGGAATCCCGCCGAAGGGATCTTCGGAAGTGATCTTGGCGAGTTCCAGCGCCGACTTCAGCATCCGCTCAATACCAGCCGCCGAGAAGTCGCTGGAGTAGGTGGAAGCCGCTCGCTGCCCGAAGAAGACGCGCACTCCGATGGCGCGCGAGCCGGATTCCTTAAGTGTTTCGACCTGCCCGAGTCGCACAGTGGTGGAGAATTCGTCCCCCTCGCGAACGACGCATTCGGCGGTCGACGCGCCGGACTGGATGGCGCGGGAGACTACGTCGGCGGCCAGTGACTTGAGGTCGGTGGCGGTTTGCTGGGTGCTGGTTTCTATTGTTGTTGTCATTTCCTAATTCCGAATCTACCACGGAGACACGGAGGCAGGGAGAAAACGCTTGGTACGGAACACTGAGACGTCTATTTAGGGTCCCGTAGACAATTGTGCTTGCGTTCGTGTGAGTGCTTCTGGATTAGGAGTCTGTTGACTCTAGCCCTTGAATCGGATTTCGATTTATCCGATTCAGCCTCCGCTGACTCCCAGAGGTCCTGGTAGACCTTCTCAATTTTTCGCTGCAGCTCTGGGCGGACTTCACACGGAATCATTTTGTTTCACTGCATAAATCCGCCGGGATCTTTCCTGGCGGTGCCGCCGACGGTGAGGCGGTCGATTTTTATTGTCGGAATACCCACGCCGACGGGAACGGCCTGTCCATCTTTCCCGCAAGTCCCTACGCCTTCATCGAGCTTTAGGTCGTTGCCGACCATCGAAACGCGCGTCAGCACATCCGGCCCGTTGCCAATCAACGTCGCGCCCTTAATCGGCGCGGTGACCTGGCCGTCTTCGATCAGATAAGCCTCGGATGCGGAGAAAACGAATTTGCCGTTGGTGATGTCGACCTGGCCGCCGCCAAAATTGACGGCGTAGATGCCCTGCTTGACCGACCGAATGATGTCGCCGGGATCGTCTTGTCCGGCGAGCATGTAGGTATTGGTCATGCGGGGCATGGGAATGTGTTCGTAGCTCTCGCGGCGTCCGTTGCCGGTATCGGCGAGGCCCATAAGCTTCGAAGAGAGCTTGTCGCTTAGATAGCCCTTGAGGATTCCGTTTTCGATGAGGACGGTCTCCTGCGTGGGCTGGCCTTCATCGTCGACGTTGAGCGAACCGCGACGCCACGGCATGGTGCCGTTATCGACCACTGTGCATTTCTCGCTCGCTACCCGCTTGCCGATCAGTCCGGCGAAAGCGGAAGTTTTCTTGCGGTTGAAATCGGCTTCGAGCCCATGCCCGACAGCCTCGTGCAGCAGAACTCCGGGCCAGCCGGGGCCGAGCACGACTTCCATGTCTCCCGCCGGAGCTTCGCGGGCATCGAGCTGCAGAATCGCTTGGCGGGCGGCTTCTTTGGCAAAGAATTCGGGAGTCTTTTCTCCGAAGAAGAAGTCGAGCGCGACGCGCCCTCCTCCGCCCGATGTACCACGGCCGGAGACAGTCTCGGTTTTCGCAATGCACGAGACATTCATGCGCGCCAGCGGCTGCGAATCTTCGGCGAAGGTTCCATCGGAGCCGACGACAAGAATATTGCGGAGTTCGTCGGCGTAGCTGACGCGGACCTCTTTGATACGCGAATCGAAGGCGCGTGCCGTATGGTCTCCGCGCATGAGCAGTTCGACTTTGGCGGTGATGTCGGCGTCGACTGAAGGCAATGCGATCGGGTAAAGGCTGCGTGCGGGTTTCTGCTGAAATCCCGCGACAGTGGTCTTGGCAGGTGCACTGGCGATGAGCGCGGCGGTGCGGGCAGCGTGCAGAATGCGCTCCGGTGAAAGATCGTCGGTATAGGCATAGCCGGTGCGCTCTCCGGAGACGACGCGCACGCCGCATCCCGCCGAAATACCCTGCGACGCGGATTTGACCATGGATTCGTCGACCATCAGCGAGGTCGAAGTCAGGTATTCGAAGTAGATGTCGGCATAGTCGCCCCCGGCCGAGAGGGCAGCCCCGAGATAGCGCTCAAGATCCTGATTCGTAAGGCCGTAATGCTCAAAGAAGAAATGCGATTGTTGGGCGGTCACCATATTTGGATGCCTTTGTCCGGGAAAACGACTCGCGAGGCCTATGAACCATTATCCCACGAAGAGGGATCGCGAGAGGAGCGGCGGCGAAGACTTGCCCGATTACGGCTGTCAGTGGTGCAAGGCGGATTCGACACAAATTGAAGGTGCGCGGGTCACTGCTTGCGGGGGCCGCTCGGCGAACAATTTCCCTATGACTCCCGAATCGCTGGGCGAAACGCTCTCGGACTTTCTTGCGGGATCGCGGGCGGCTGTCGTGGTCGAAGACGGTGGGGTTGTGTTTGATCTGGCGGACGCGAAGTATTCGATTTCGGGGGAGTACGAAAAGTGCCTGGTCCACCTGTGGTCGAACGAGCGCAACGTGGTGCGGCGGGTGCTCGATGCGGAGGTCAAAGGTCCGACCCTGCGGTTGCAGGTGCAACGGATGGGGCAGAGTCGTCCGACGCGGCTCGATATCTGCCGCGATCGGGACCAGCGTTCTCCGGCGGCGCGGCGTGCGGCGCGTGCGGCCTATGAGCCTTGGCTGCGGCGGGCGTTAGAACGGAATTTTCTCGGATGGAGCGTCGTGCGGCTGACGACCGGCATGGATCTGGAACGGTCTTTTGGGCCGGCTTATTTGCGGGGATGGATGCGTCAAGGCCAGCGCGCACTTGCAATTGTCGGAGTGAACGACCAGGAAACGCAGTCGACGATCGATGGCGCGCTGACATGCGGGATCCTCTGGCTGGAGGAGTGCCGTCTGGCGCAGGCTGATCGGCGCGTGGTGGAAGGTTTGGTGCTGGTGGTCCCCAAAGGCGCGGCCACAACAACAGCGCAGCGCCTGGCGCACCTGCATCCGACGGCAGCGCAATGGCATTTGAACGAATTCAACCAGCGCGAAGACACGCTGGTTCGTATGGAGATTGCGGACCGCGGAAACTTGAATACGCGGCTGCTGCGGGCCGTGGATGAGCGGCAGGCGCTCGATCGTTTTGCAAAATCGATCGCTCAAATTCGCGGCATACTGCCCGAGACCGAAATCGAGGTGCTCTCTCCGGCGCTCGTTTCATTCCGGCGCTGCGGGTTGGAATTCGCGCAGGCCCGGGTGGCGCATGATCCGCGAAATTTTCAGATTGGAGAAGAAATTGTTTTTGGTTTGGGGGCGGAGGAACGACTGCTCGAGGCGAGGAACGAGATGCAGTTCGCCGATCTGGTGCGGCTGGCGGCGACCGTACGGCATAAAGATGGCCCGAAAAATCATGCGCTGTGGCGGATGCATCCGGAACGATGGCTGGAATCACTCGCCGGTATAAATGTCGCCGCGCTCGACGGACGGTTGCGGACGGATCAGGTCTACCGGCAAGTACCGGCATTTTCTGCGGCCGACCGCGCGATGATTGACATTCTGGCCGCGACTCGAGACGGGAGGCTGGCGGTGATCGAGCTCAAGGCGGATGAAGACATCCACTTGCCGCTGCAAGGATTGGATTACTGGTCGCGCGTGGCGTGGCACCAGGGCCGGGACGAGTTTGCGAAGTTCGGCTATTTCCCGGGCCGCGAGATTTCGCCGGAGAAGCCACTGCTGATGCTGGTGGCTCCGGCGCTGCACGTGCATCCCTCGACAGATACGATTCTGCGTTATTTCTCGCCGGAGATTGAGTGGGAAATGTTAGGGATCGACGAGCGATGGCGGGAGAAGTTGCGAGTCGTGTTCCGGAAAAGATCCGCGCACCCTCAGGCGGTGGAAGCAATTCCGGCGTGAAGATCAACAATCGGTCATCGGGCGATCGTGGCATCGGATGATCCCAAATCTAAGTAAACGCTGGTTTCGGATGGCCCGATCCCGATGACCCGATGCTCAGATCCCGATGCATTTCCGCAGCATCACCAACTGTCCGAGATGATATGCATTGTGATCGGCGACGAGCAGGGCTTCGCGCAGGATGGTCTGGCCGTCTCCCCAAGGCAATTTCGCGTGGAGGTCCGCTTTCGGATCCGCCACCAGTTTCTCAACGGCCCGCAGATCTTTCTTGAAATCGTTCATTGCCGTCACCCACGCTTGCTGAGTCGGGGGCATTTCTGACTCCGGCCAATAGCCTTCGGGCCAGGGCGGCGATTTGTGCTTTGGGTTGCGGCTGAATTCGAGGATGTCCCATTGCGCGATGCGCAGGTGCTCGAGCAGCATCCAGGCCGTGTGAGGGAAGTTGGCCACTTTGACACCGGCAAGCTGCGCGGGCCAGTCGCCCATGGCGGCATCGAAGTCGGCGTGAGCGCTCTTTCCCTTCAGCAGTTCGAGCAAATGTTTGCGCAAAGATTTGTCGGGAGACTGTGTGGCCGGGGCAGTTTTCTTTGTGGTCCTTTTCTTGATGGTCGCAATTTTCTTGCTGGCTGCCTTTTTCTTCTTGGGCATAGTTCCTCTTGTCCGAGATTGCTCGTCGCGTGTGCTTCTCGGAATCACAATATTTTATTGCGTTTCCGGCGGAGACGCTTGGGGCGTCGCGGATGCAGGAGCGTCTGGCGCTTCGCCTTTATAGACACGGCCAATACCGCGCACGATCCGGCGCATCGGGAGTTCTCCCTTTGCGTCGGCGAAGAAGATTTCTCCCTTGCGGGTTCCGCGATAGCACCAGCGTTTGAGAATGGCGAGATGCTCCATGCGCTCAATGGCCGCACGCGGATTGCCGACGGGAAAGTCCTCTAGCGCGGATTGGATGCGGGCTTCCATCGACTGTGTTTTCGTGTGTTCAGGAGCAGAGATGGGAAAGCTAAGCGGGCCAGCGATGGCAGCGGAATCAACGCGGAAGAAAGCAACGCTCTCGGGAAGGGCCGATGGCTGCACGATGAGCGCGTGCATCTGGTCGAGGCGATGAACCGGGTCGGGCAATTGTTGCAGGGCGGGTGCCAGCTTTTCGAGGTGCGTGTGCAGCGCGGCTGCCTCTTCGAACGCCAGAGATTCGGAGGCATGGTCGCGTTCGTGCGAGAGCTGGCGCTTCAGAGACTCGCCGCCGGTATTGAAGAAGTCTTCCACGCGCACGACTTCGGTGCGGTATTCGTCGTCGGTACAGCCTCTGAAGCAGGGGGCGAGGCACATCTTCATTTCGGAATAAACGCACCCCGCGAATTTGGGATCGGGATGAAGGTCTTCGACGCAGCGGCGCATTTTGAAAAAGTCGAGCGCGTCGTTCATGAATTTTTCCGCGGCCGTGCGTGAAGGGAACGGGCCGTAGTATATGTTCTTGCCAGTCAGGCGGCTGAGGCGAGTGGTGATCGATGCACGCGGATATTCATTTTCGAGATGCAGTTTGACGAGCGGGGCAAAGCGCAGGCGCAGGCGTTTTTCGTAAGCGTCGGGAAACGACTCGCGGAGGAGTCGGTAAAGGAGAAATCCGGATTCAAAGTCCGATCCAGTGCGGGAGTATTCGATGACGCGGACGCGAGCGCGCAGATTCAGCCGCTTGCTGCGTTCTTCCGGCGGCGAGAGCAGACGTTCAAGGCGGCGGCGCAGGTTCGCGGTCTTCGAGACGTACGGCTGGGAAGCCGACTCGGCGCCGCGAAGAAGGAAGACGGCTGGGGCGGCAGGGATCGCAGAGAAGAACTCGGCGTCTTGGTGCGGGCGAAAATCGAGGCGCTCTTGCAGCACAGGGAGATTGTAAGGGAGGTCAGAGGTTCGAGGTCAGATTGCAGAGGTGAAAACCTCAAGTCAGAATGCAGAAGTAAAAACGAGGGTTTGAGGCCTGAGGTCAGACCGCAGAGGTCAGGTTGCTGAGGGCCGAAAGGCTTCTGGTTTGGTTTGCTAGAATCTAAATAGCGATGTCTGCCTCTTCTCAACTCGTCCAGATCGATATTGGCCCAAAGATCTCTACTCCAAAGCCCTCGTGGCTGCGGGCTAAGGCTCCGGTTGGCGACAATTTTCACGATCTGAAAAAGCTCGCGCGCGGGCTTGAATTGCATACGGTTTGCGAGTCGGCGCAGTGCCCGAATATTGGGGAGTGCTGGAACCATAAGACGGCGACGTTCATGCTGCTGGGCGATATCTGCACGCGGCGCTGCGGATTTTGCGCCGTACCCAAGGGGCGTCCGGAGCCGATTGACTGGGATGAGCCGCGACGCGTGGCGGAAGCGGTGGCTGCTCTCGGCCTCCGTCATGCGGTGGTGACAAGCGTGAATCGCGATGACGATAACGTGGGCGGCGCAAAGATTTTTGCGGAGACGATCCGGCTGATCAAGGAACTGACGCCGGGCTGCCGGGTGGAAGTGCTGATTCCCGATTTCCAGGGACTGGAAGAGCCGCTGCGCATCGTGCTCGAAGCCAAGCCCGATGTCCTGAATCACAATACCGAGACGGTGCCGCGTCTTTATCGCGCGGTGCGTTCGGGGGCGCGCTACCAGCGCACACTCGATTTGCTGTCGAATGCCAAGAAGTGGGATCCCTCGACGGTTACCAAAAGCGGGGTGATGGCCGGCATCGGAGAATCCCAAGAGGAACTGATTGAAGTCTTCCGCGACCTGGGCGAACGAGGGGTCGACATTTTGACGATTGGCCAGTATTTGCGGCCTTCCAAAGATCATCTGCCGATGACGCGGTTCTACACCCCGGTCGAGTTCGCCTTCTTGAAGGAAGAGGCCCTGAAGTTTGGGTTCCGTCACGTGGAGTCGGGGCCGCTGGTGCGGTCGAGCTACCACGCGCATGAGCAGGCGGATGTTGCCGCTCGGACGCCAAAATAGTCGTTAGTCGGCGTTCGTTCATTGTCAGACCGACCCTTCGTAGTTCCCGCTATCATCCCCATCCCCGCATTTCTGAGGAATCTGCATTTTCCGACGACCACCCACCAACGACGTCCCTACCAGACCCTGCACGCGTTTTGACTCACCATGGGAGCATTCGCGGCGCAGTGGAAGGCTTCGCGGAACGCGGGCATGTTTGAGACTGTGCCATTCACGCGGAATCTCCCCGGTGAGTGCGGATCGATGTTCGCCAACATGCGACTGAGCGCATCGGTACGGTTCGTGCACCAGACATTGGCGAATCCAAGAAAGAAGCGTTGTTGAGTGGTGAGGCCGTCGACCGGGGCCGGATTCTTGCCACCCAGCGTATTGAGAAGCGCCGCATAAGCAACCCGCAGGCCGCCGTTGTCAGCCGTGTTTTCACCGAGCGTCAGCTTGCCGTTGAGTTTCACATCGTCGACCGCGACGAAACTGCCATACTCGTCGCGGATGCAACTGGTCCGCTCTTCAAATTTCTTTTTGTCGTCGGCCGTCCACCAGTCGCGCAGGTTGCCTTCCGCGTCGAATTGGCTGCCCTGGTCGTCGAAGCCGTGGGTGAGCTCATGCCCGATGGCCGCTCCGATGGCCCCGAAGTTCATAGCGTCGTCGGCATGGTTATCGAAAAATGGAGGCTGCAGAATTCCCGCAGGGAAAGTGACGTTATTCTCGGTCGGGTTATAGCTGGCGTTGACGGTCATCGGCGGATAGGGCCACTCGCGTTTATCGAGCACCTTGCCGATTTTATTCATGCGGCGCTGAAACTCATTTTGATTGGCGCGCGCTGAATTTCCAAGGGCGTTTCCGCGCACGATTTCCAGCGCCGAGTAATCGCGCCACTTATCCGGATATCCGATGCGATTCGTGATGGCGGCGAGTTTTACGAGTGCCTGCTTCTTGGTGTCATCGCCCATCCAGGAGACGCTCTGAATGTCCTGGCCGAGAGCTTTTTCGAGTGCGCCAACTAGCGCCAACATGCGAGTCTTGCTATCGGCACCGAAATTCTGCTGCACATAGATCTGGCCGATGGCCTCGCCCAGATCGCCGTCTGCAAAGCTCACGCAACGCTTCCAGCGCGGGCGAAGTTCTTTTGTCCCCTGCATCGTCTTTCCGAAGAATTCAAAATTCTCATCAACGAAGGCAGTGGGCAGCATGGCCGCGCTGGCGTGTACGACGTGCCAGCGCAGATAAATCTTCCAGTCGTCGAGGGAGTGCGTGTCGAGCGCTGACTGCATCTGCTTGATAAATTCCGGTTCCACCACGTTCAGCGAATCGAATTTCGGCGCTCCTGCGCCTTCGAAGTAGGTAGTCCAGTTGAACTCGGAATTGAGCCCGGCCAGTTCCTGATTCGACATCTTGTGATAAGTCTTCTGGGGATCGCGGCGGCTGGTCTGGTCGAGCGCGCCCTTGGCGAGGCTCGTTTCGATCTCCATTACGATTCTTGCTTCCGCCGCAGCCTTGCTGGGATCGTCGCCCAGTAGCTGGAACATTTTCTGCACGTGAGCTACGTATTTCTCGCGCAG
This sequence comes from Terriglobales bacterium, assembly GCA_049509215.1. Taxonomy (GTDB): domain Bacteria; phylum Acidobacteriota; class Terriglobia; order Terriglobales; family Acidobacteriaceae; genus Acidiflorens. The sequence goes on along the minus strand of JBELAC010000050.1, from coordinate 3,173 downwards.
CTCGACCGACTTGGGATCGTCTTTGAAGTAGTAATCGCGGTCGGGCAAACCGAGTCCCCCCTGGTCGAGTTGGCCGATGATCTGGCTGGCATTCTTGAAGTCGGCGCCGGAATCAAAGCTGAACAGCACGTCAGCGCCTTCACGTTGCAGGCGGACAACTTCCTTGGGGAGATCCTTTTTCGAGCTCAATGAGTGAATGGCCGCGAAGTCGGAGTCCAGCGGCTTGAGGCCCGCTTTCTCGATGGCGCTTTCATCCATGCAACTCGCGTAGTAATCGCCAATCTTCTGCTCGGCGGGGGCGCGGCCGGTGCGCTCGACCGCCGCTTTTTCCAATATGTCGCGAACAATGTATTCTCCGCGCTCCTGCAGTTCGTTGAAGCGGCCCCACCCGGAACGATCGGCAGGAATTGGATTTTCCGTCTTCCATTTGCCGCAGGCGTAGGCGTAGAAGTCGTTGCAGGGGTCGACATCCTTATCCAGCATGTCGGCGGAAAAACGCAGGCTGGTTGTCTTTCCAGGCGCGGAAGAATCGGGTTTGTTCTGGCCCAACAGAGGCAGCAAGAATGCGGGGATGAGCATGATCACGATGGCAAACGACTTACAGTTGCGCATGAATTTCCTCGAATCGGGATTTAAGCGGCGAAGCAATGCGGTCAGTGGCAAAGGATTCAAAACACACCAAGCCATTATGTTGGACGGATAGATCTTAAATCGGTCAACCAGGCCAGAATGCCAAAAACTTTCCGGTTTTCACTTCTGCAATTACGATCTGTGCTTCTTCAGAAGACCTTAACGTGGAACGTCAGATACTTCTTCGGATTCTCGCGGATTGACTTCACCAGTTCACGCGTCTCCACCAGCATCTGGTTGCTGTTGTTGTAGAGTGCCGGGTCCTTGAAGAGCATGCCTACGCTGCCCTCGCCTTTTTCCATGCGGTCGGAGAGCGCGGCCAGATTGTTCATGGTGACTTGCAGTTTGTTTGCGAAATCCTGATCGTGCGTGAACTTACCGAGAGCGCCCTTGCCGGCGTTCATGTCATCGGTAAGCTGGCGAATATTGGCGATCGTCTTGTTGGTGTTCTGGTAGAGTTCGGGATCTTTGAGCAGTTTTCCGGCCGAGCCTTTGCCGGCCTGCAAATCGTCAATCAGAAGATTGACCTTATCGATGGCGGCGATAGCTTTCTTGTAGGCTTCATCGCTGGTCAGCAGCGGACCGAGCGAGCCTTTGCCCTTCTGGATGTCATCCATCAGGCCTTTGAATTCGGAGACCGTACCGTTCAGACGATCATACAAACCGGGATCATAGATGACTTTGCCGATCGAACCCTGGCCGCTTTCGACGAAGGCGAGAATGCGGTCGAGGCGCTTGAGAAGAGCGTCCATGTTCTGGAGCGTGCCTTGACTGGCGCGCACCACATCTTGCACATCGGGCTGATCGCGGCCCGGCAGTGTGTCCCCATCGCCGGCCTCGGGTCCTTTGGCAACGGTGCTGTCGACGTCGACGAACGTTTCCCCGAGAATTCCGGCAGTGGCGAGAGTGGTGATCGAATCCTTGCGCAGGTCGAAAGAGTATTTGGTATTGACCTTCATCACGACTTCGACAGGAGTGGTCGGTTTGCCGGGCACGATGCGGATGCCCGTTACGTTGCCGATGTCCACTCCAGCAAGGCGCACGGGCGCTCCCACCCGCAGGCCGCCGGCATTATCGAAGTAAGAAGTCAGAGTGATCTTGCGCGTGAGCCATCCACCGGTGCCGCTCATCATGAAAATGAGAACCGCGAGGATAACACTCCCGACCAGGACGGTGAGTCCTACTCGGAGCTGCGACCACTTGAGCTGCTTCTGGCTAGGCAAGGTGTCTGGTAACCGAAAGAAGCATAATAGCAAACGACGCGGAGTTTCAGGCTTCGAGATTTTTGGCGTTCAAGGGCAGGGGGTGGTGCCAAGAAAGAAGGCTCCCGCTGCTTCGCACAAATCGTGTTGGAAGCGGAAGCCTTGCTGGATTCCCAACTTCGGGGTCCAGGCCGCTGGTTAGCGGTCCCGGCCTTTCTTCTCGTCTTCTTTGTGCTTTTTCTGGGCCTGTTGCGCTTGTTTGCGCTCGGCCTTTTCCGCCTTCTGCTGCTGCTGGCGTTCCGACTTTGAAGGCTTCAGACTGTCGTACTGCGAGCTCATGGATGTAAACACGGGCTGGGCGCGGTTGTTGCTGTGGGACCGTAAGCTATTCGCGAAGAGGTGGTTAGGGCAAGCAGGGAGGCGAAACTGGGAGCGGGGCGATGGAGCAAGTTCGGTTTCTACGCCTTGTTCGATAGCAGCTTCTGGTATTCCGTGGGGGAGAGGCCGACCATGGACTTGAAGTCGTTGATAAGGTGCGCTTGGTCGAAGTAGCCGAGGTCGAGGGCTAAGTGCGCCCAATCCATTCTGGCGCCCGAGTTGAATTTTTCGATCAACTCGTGCAGACGATAGCGGCGAATCACCCACTTCGGGCTGGCTCCAACATATTCGCTGAACAACCGCTGCAAGGAGCGCTTGCCCATGCGCGCGTTGCGGGCCAGATCGTCGACAGATTTGATTTCGGGATCGCGGAGAATGCGGTCAACGAGTCCCCCCGCTTGCGCGATGGCGGGATCTTCTTTACGTATGCGCGCACGAAAGAAAATATTGGCGGCTTGGACCTTGTCGCTCTCTTTGCAGGAAGAGAGAGCGATTTCGGCCAACGGGTCGAGGTCTTTGCCAAAAATGCGACTGGCAGGAATGATGCGGTCGGCCAATTTCGAAACAGGTGCGTCGAGGAAAGGGCGAAATCCGCCCGCGCGAAACTTGACGCCGAAGACGCGGGACTTGCCTTCCAGCAGGCGGCAAAACTTGTGGGTTTGCACACCAGCGACCACCGCCGCTTCATTTTCGAAAATAAGATGGACGTTGGGATGAGGCAAACTCTCGGCGACGTAGGGCTCGCATCCTCGGAGGTCCCACTGGATCATCCAGTAATGAGCGATCCAGGGCGTGAGTTCCGGCGCCGGCTGGCGGCGAGCGTGCCGCATTTTTCCGGCGGTCATGGTGCGCCGCAGCATGCCGCGCGCCTGGCCGACTTCCGGATCGAAAACCTCTTCGAGATCAGCGCCGCTTTTCTCTGGTGCCGCTTTTTGTCGCGTTTTTCCAATCATTGAAATTGAT
>JBELAC010000005.1:0-56137 GCA_049509215.1 Terriglobales bacterium | reverse complement strand
CTGGCCAACTCCTGTCCGGAGATACCGGTTGGAAAGCCAAGATAATTTTCGATCTTCGAACTCGATCCTGCCTGTCCTCCCGGAGATTCGGTTTCAATCACGAGCGCATCCAGGCCTTCCGAGGCAGCGTAAACCGCGGCCGCCAGGCCGGACGGCCCGGCGCCAACGATAATAACGTCACGCACCAGGGAGTTATCGACGTTCGCATCGAAACCCAGGCAATCCGCCAGTTGTTGCGTAGTGGGGTTGCGGAAGACGGTGCCGCGAGCGTTGCAAATGATGACTGGAATCTCTGACAACTTCACCTGGAAACGATCCAGCAGCGCCTGCGAGTCTTTGTCGGTATCGAGATCGACGTATGTGTAAGGATGTGCATTGCGGGTTAGAAACTCCCGCAACCGCAGCGTGTCGGCGGAGTGGCGCGAGCCCAGTAAAACCACGTTCCCATAGCCATGCGTGATCAGCGCCAGACGCCGCAGGATGAAAGCACGCATGAAAATCTCGCTGAGTTCGGCATCCTTGGCGATGAGAGTCCGCAGGCCGTCCGCGCTGACCTCAAGAAACTCCCCCGTCTCGGTTACACGACCGCGCACCAGGCAGCGCGCACCAGAGATCATCGCCATCTCGCCGGTGAACTCGCAAGCGGCGTGCTTCACGATCAGCCGTTCGCCGTTCAAGTCAGGCTGCACGATTTCCATCTGCCCCGAAAGCAGGACGAAGAACGGGACACCCGAGTCTCCCGGCTCAAACAATATCTCGCCGGGTTTTACCTTGCGCGCCTTTGCGACGGGACGGACGCGATCGATCTGCGCATCAGTCAGGGTTGGGAAGATCTGGGTGCGGGCATCGAGTGCACTGGGGGTTGGCCAGGTAGACATTTTTATTCACCGTTAGAAGATGTAGATGAAAGGTAATAGATGTGACAGGCTGCGATTCGGTGCAAGTGGTGTTTGCGATCCTGCGAATCAACCTCTAGCTGCCAGTGATCGAGCGCAGATCTTCGAAGAACGTCGGATAGGAAACACCTGCTGCGTCAGCTCCGCGGATTACCGTCTCGCCTTCAGCGCGCAACGCGGCCACCGCGAACGCCATGGCGATACGGTGATCGCCAAAGGAGTCGAGTTCGCCCCCGTGCAGGCGCTGGCCTCCAGGGATACGCAGGCCATCAGGACGCTCCTCAACCTCGGCCCCCATTTTACGCAAATTCGTGGCAACGGCAGCGATCCGGTCCGATTCCTTGACGCGCAACTCCTTGGCATCGTGCACCTCAATCCCATTTTCGGAGTAGGGCGCGATCGCCGCGAGCACTGGAATCTCATCAATGAGCGCGGCCGTGTCGGCTCCGGCGACGCTCCCACCTTGCCAGGTTGCACCGCGGGCCTCGATGGCGCCAACCAGTTCGCCATGCTGCTGTTCGACCTGGGCGACGGAAATCTTCAATCCCATCTGTATGAGGATGTCGAGCAGACGGGCGCGCGTGGGATTCATGAGAATTCCAGGAAGCGAGATCTGCGACCCGGGAAAAAGCGCGGCGGCACAGAGAAAAAACGCGGCACTGGAGAGATCGCCGGGCACGTGGGCCTCGATCGCAGCGAGCGGCTGGCCTCCACGAATGCTCGCGATATTACCATTGCTTTCGACCTCAACCCCGAAAGCGCGAAGGGCAATTTCTCCATGATCGCGCGTTCGGATGGGCTCTTCGACCACAGTCTCGCCCTCGGCAAAAAGCCCAGCAAAGAGGACGCAGGATTTTACCTGGGCGCTCGCCACCTCGGGCTTGTAGTGAATGGCTCGCAGCGCCCCGCCTTGAATCTTGAGCGGAGAGCGGCCGGCCTCATTCGAGGAAATTCTCGCCCCCATCTCAGATAGCGGCATGATAATGCGCGCCATGGGACGCCGGGAAAGAGATTCGTCGCCGAAAAGCTCGCTCACAAAATGCTGACCGGCCAGGATTCCGCTCAGCATGCGCATGGTCGACCCGGAGTTGCCGCAATCAAGCGGCCTCGTGGGAGGCTTTAAATGCCTGCCCATGCCGCCTATCTCGATTGCCCCATCCCCCAATCGCCGCCACTCCGCACCCAGTCCAGCCATGCATCCTAATGTGCTGGCACAATCCTGTGCTGCAGAAAAATTGTGAAAGCGGCTGGTGCCTTCCGCGATGGCGGCCAGCATGGCATAACGATGAGAAATGGACTTGTCGCCCGGGATACGGACGACTCCTTGAACTGTGCGGGCGGAACGGATGATGGCCGTTGATTCAGCTGACATGAGCATTCCATACTAAAGCAGCCGCCGAAAAAACTCCCACCGTGGCCGGGAACCGCTGCGGCCTCACGAGCGGGATTCTTTTCCAGTAAAAAAAGCCGGTCAGCCCGCATCCAAGCTAGAACAAGTCCCGATAACCGGTAAAACACAGGTTTTTGCATGCAGCGGTACGGGTCGCGCTCATTGGCGCATCTGGCTGAGCGCAATAGGCGTGTCACCAATGTGTTTTGGATATCTGCGACCCAAGGGGGTAAAGTTAGGCAATTCATGATCCGTCAGTTGACGTTTCAGCTCATCATTCTTGCATTTGTCACGCTGGGCTGGAGCTCCTTCAGCATCGGACAGACAGCGTCGCAAGAGCCACCGGGCAGCGGGGATACAGCTCCGCCTGCCACTCAGTCATTGCCCGGAAGCATTCACGGGACTGTCGTGGACGAAAGTGGAGCGACGGTGGTGGGAGCACTGGTCCGGCTTACGCAAGCGCCCTCGGAAAACCCCATCTTTAGCAACCACTCTGTGAAGAAGGACACCCTGTCTGATGACAACGGTCAGTTTTCTTTCGCGGCGGTCTCTCCGGGACCTTTCCAACTGACGATTACCTCAGCTGGTTTTGATCCGAAAACGGTTTCTGGAACGCTGCATTCCGGGGAGGATGAGACGGTCCCCCAGATCGCATTGACAATTGCCGAAACTCGCACGGAAGTTGAGGTGGGGCTCACGCGCGACGAGATAGCGGAGATCGCGGAAGAACAGATCAAAGTGGAAGAAAAGCAGCGTGTGCTGGGTGTCATTCCGAATTTCTATGTCAGCTACGTCCCCAAGGCGGCGCCCCTCACCCCGAAACAAAAATTCAAGCTCGCTTCGCGGACTATCATCGATCCGTTTACGTTCGTGGTGGTGGCAGGGGGCGCGGGTGTGGAGCTGGCGCAAAATCATTTCGCCGAATATGGGCAAGGCGCGCAGGGTTATGCTAAGCGTTTCGGCGCCGGCTATGCCGACGCGGTCACCGGGACATTCATCGGAGGCGCGATCGTGCCATCTCTTCTGAAGCAGGATCCGCGCTATTTCTATAAAGGAACCGGCAGCGATACTTCGCGCTTTCTATATGCAATCGCGAATTCCGTAATCTGCAAAGGCGATAACGGACGCTGGCAGCCCAATTATTCGAATGTTCTCGGAAGCCTCGCGGCGGGCGGTCTCTCGAATCTTTATTATCCGCGGCAGGATCGTGACGGCGCAGAACTGACGTTCGAAAATGCAGCCATCGGGATCGGCGCCACCGCCATCGGCAATCTGTTTCAGGAATTCATCATCCGCAAGCTGACCCCAAAGCGCGACCTGAATAATCCCTAGCAGGCTGCGGAAAAACTCACGAATGCCTGAGTTACTGTGCCTGCGTTATTGTGCCTGCGTTATTGTGGAAGAGCGGCCCTTCAGGGCCTGCCCTGAGCCTGCCGAAGGGGCCGCGTAAGCTGCCTCTATTCAACCAGGGCTTCAGCCCCAGTCGTCGTTTTTTGCACACAAATCTACTTTTTCCGCACCCTGCTAATCTAGACTGCCCTTCCGCACTCGGCTTAGCGCACCGCTCACTGCGTGCGAGCGCGCCCGGCGGCTTCGGCAAGGATTTCCTGCGGCACCTCGCGCAGTGTCACGCAGAACTCAAACATCGGAGTCTCGGTACCTCGGCCCCAGCGGTTGACCTCCCAGTGCGCGCGTATCGCTTTCACCTCGGGCAACGCCGATACGTCGACCAGCAGCGGGTATTCTCCGCGATAGAACTTCTGCGGGAAGGCCGCGATCGGCTTGGCATCAAACGTGGCGCCATCGGTCGACGTGTGAACGCTGACATCGAGCGATTCCTGCTCGATGATGTCGGTGATGGCAAGAGTTAGCAGGAAGACGCGAGTCTCGGCGGAGCCGACGTCGAGGGCGGGGCCGTCGCCTTTGGCCGTGGCCACGGTTTTTTCAGGGACGAGGAAGGCTTCGATCATGACGTGCCGATTTTAGCAGAGGCTCGATCCGGGTCACAGGTCACCGGTCACAGGAACCGCTGACGGCTAACATCGAATCAGAACCGGGCACTGATCTCCTCAGATGCTCGTCTTTAGGCCGTGAGCCGTTCGCCCTGAGCGCTTTCTTACGCCAGCGGCACGAAATCCAGAAACTGTCGCAGCAATGGCGCGACCGCCTCGGGACGCTCCCAAGGCGCATAGTGACCGGCCTTCGGAATGATTTTCAATCGGCTGCCGGGAATGTTTTGGCGCATCAGTTCCCCGTCGCTGGCGGTCGACAACATGTCTTCTTCCCCGATCACGATGAGCGTCGGCAAATTGATGTGCTTGAGGTCAGGCACGGAATCTGCTCGCTTTGCCATTCCACGCAAAACCATACTGATGTCTTCCTGCGACATCTTGCGCATCATGCGAAGCGCCCCTTCAACCAGATCGGGGCGCGAAGATACCGTCGTCTGCCCGAGGAGCTTGGGAATCATGGCTTGAAGAAATTGCTCAGTTCCCTGCTCGAGCACTGAATCCGCCGATTTCAGGCGGTTGACGCGCGCTTCCACGGTGTCGGGCTGGGGACGAGTGTCACACAGGGCGATCGCGGAAACCCGCGACCGGAACCGGCGCAAAAACTCGAACACAATGTATCCGCCGATCGAGCACACGATGAACGCAGCCTTGCCGACTCCAGCCGCATCCATAATGCGGGCGATGTCTGCGGCGTGCTTGCCCATGAATGCAGGCCCCTGTCCGATTTCGGATTCGCCGTGCCCGCGAAGATCGGGAAGGATCAGGCGGTAGCGTGACTCCAGGGCTGGAATGACGGGCGACCAGAATTCGTGATGCGCGGGGAAGGGGTGAAGGAGAACGACGGCGGGACCGTCGCCTTTGATTTCGTACAAGATTTCGGCATCGTCGCTACGCAGGCTCTGCATCGCGATTCAGATTACCAAACTTGAAGGATACAATTCAGCCGCGCCAGGAGCGGCTAGGGGCGGTTGCACTGGCAGCGGTTTCACAGGCAAAGATTACACAGGGAACGGTTACACAAGCACCGGTTAGACAGGGAACGGTTAGACAGGGAGCGCACCAATGCTGGGGCTACCGTGGAAGAGCGCCCCTTCAGGGCCGCGTAACCCGGTCCCCTTCAACAAGGGCTTTAGCCCCACGTTCTTCGTACGCAAATCAAACTTTTTCGACTTCCGTCTCAGCCAGCGACCGGCTGTTGATGATTTGCCGCACCGGGCATAAGCGCGTACGGTTCTTCCGGAATGATGATCCACGCGAGAATATACGCGATCACGCCGGGGAAAAATCCCGACGCAAATGTGAGAAATACCCACAGGATGCGCACGAGCGAAGTGTCGAGACCAAGATGCTCGGAAAGTCCCGAGCAAACACCCCCAACCTTGCGGTCATAGCGGAGACGCATCAGCCGGGCGCAATGGGGCTGGGCCACGGATCGGCCGCAATGAGAGCAGAAATACGCTTGATCCCCAACCGAGTTGCCACACGCATTGCAATACATACGTTTCGCCTCCTGCCTCATTATACGAGGCGTGTGGTGAAAAGGTTCCGGGAGCCGAGCTTGTCCAAACTCGCAGAGGCAGGGCACGGTCAAACAGGCCTGAACGAACTACTCCCGATAAGGTTCCTTCAACCGCTTACGAGCCCGGTCGGCGAGAGCGTTCGTTGAGTCCACGGCGATCGCGGCCTGGTATTTCTTCAGCGCGAGATCGCGGTTCTGGAGCTGGTCGTACATCTCGCCCCCACCCAGATCGGCCTTTTGCAGCATTTCCGGATCGGCATCCGTAACTTCGCCAACCAGCTCATAGGCCGCCGCCGCTTCGGAATATTTCTTGTCGCCGCGCAAAAGGTCACCCAGTGCCTGGGCGGCTAATTCATAGTGGAGACTACCGTATTTTCCTTCCCGTCCGTTTTGCCATATACGGCGATACTGCGCTTCGGCCAGATCCAACTTGCCGGACACGCGCAGTAGATTGCCCTGTTCGATGGGTAGAAGATAGTTGCGTGGGAAGCGCGGCCCGACTGCGGTCGCAATCTCGAGAGCTTCGTTGTAACGGTGCTCACGGCGCAAGAATACCAGCAGCACCATCCCCGCATCCACGCTCGTTTCGCCGTTCGAGCGATAGGCATCGTAGAGATACTGGATGCCTTTCTCCTTGTCGCCGCTGAGCCCCACCAACGCGACTGCGACTTTGACGGCGAACGAGAGGCTGCCCATTACATAGTTGTGGGTGCCAACCACGAGTTTGGCATCGGTGTAGTGCGGATCCAGTTCGAGGACGCGCTCGTGATCGTGGCGAGCCCCCACCGCATTGCGGAGCGCGGAAAACCAGGCACGCTCGATCAGTCCCGTGTATAAAGCGAACTGCGCCCGCGTCACACCTCGCGCATAGAGCATGTCGACGTCATTAGGGTTGAGCGCAAGCGCGGCGTCTTCGATTTTCTCGGCTTGGTGCACGAGTTGCTTGATGCGCTCTTTCTGCGCCGGATCGGCAGGCCGGTGAGCGAGTCCGATAAAGCTGTCATTGGTGTATTCGCCCGTGTTAATCGCACCCATGCGATACAGCTCCCGGACCAGGATCGCGGAAAGCAGATGGTTCAGGGCAAAGGGATCATTGGGGTGACGGGCGGAGATCCGTTCAAAATCTTGAATGGCTGCGTCGTAATCGAGGTTGTAATAGTGATCGCTGGCCGCCTGGTTGAGAGGATCCGCGGGGCGGAGTGCGCTTGCCACTTGCGAACCCCCGGTCCCGCTAGCCATGACCGGGATCGCAATACCCATCGTAAAGAGGGCGAGAGCCAGCGGAACAGCCGCACGCGAAACCAGGCGGGACAGGGATAGGGTGGAAAGCAAGCAGATTCAGTTTACCTGATCAACCGGTGGAGAACCTCGCTGGAACAGGCCCCTGCAATTGACCGTCGAAATCGTCTGGGCAGCTTTGGCCGGGGAACCAAACCGGGTACGTCCCGAGCAAGGTAAAGTCGGGCAAGATGGAAGGGAAATTCGGGCCTGATCGCGTAAATCTTGCCCTCCGGATGGCCGCCCTCCCCCTTTGGCCAGCCGGTAACTGCCGTCTTTGTAATCAGTCGTTTTGGTGATTCGCTTGCGATATAAAGCGGATAATTAAGAGGGACGTTTGCCATGGCAGAGGTAGTCAACCAGGCCCAAAACGAATTTTGGCGGCCACCCGTCTCGGTGCCCGAGGTAGCCGCCAGCCAGGACCTTAGCGAAGCCTGCCGTCAGTGTGGAACCGAATTCATCGTCAGTTCGCGCTTTTGCCACAGTTGCGGTGCCAGCCGGCTGGAGTTGACCGCAACCCGCACCATCGAGATTCCCGGCCTGACTGAACTAGCCGCCCTCGGCAAGCGGTTTGGGCTCACGGCGCCAGCTTTGGCAGCGTTTCTTTTTGGCTTGTTTTGCCTCGTCGGGGCCTTGTCCGTAGGTATCATCTTTACCTCCCGGACCGCCTTGGACTGGCAGGCCATTCAGCTGTGGAGGATAGAGTGGCTCTTGGCCGCCATCGCCAGCTTTGTGGCGGGCTGTGTGCTCAAGAGATCCTCATCGCAGTAGCGGCTACTGAGATATTCCCACTTTCCGGGCTCTTCCCTCCCCACTCCCCCTGCACTTCTTAGCTTCTCGAATGAGATTGCTCTTTCTCGGTGACAGTCGAGACCGGTCTGCGCTGCTCATGCATCCGGTAAAGATGGTGCAATGGTCCCACGCCGCGGCCAAGCCCCTGGGCATTTGCGATCGCGGCCGAGATATAGGCTTTCGCCAGCAAAACCGCCTCCGGAAGTCCGCGCCCATGGGCAAGATGGCTGGCCAGTGCAGTGGCAAAGGCGCAACCAGTTCCGTGCGTAGAAGAGGACCGTTGGCGTTCGGACTTGAAGACCTCCTGTTCCACTCCTCGATCAGTCGTGAAGCTGAGCAGGTCGATTGCCTTCTCGAGATGGCCACCGGTAACAACTACATTTGCGGCACCGAGGGCATGGAGGCGCTCGGCGGCCTCGCGCATCGCTTCCATGGATTGGCCCAACGACACCGTCCCGGACGAACCGGACAAGGGGGCCGTTGCTGCGGCACCGCTCGCCAATTCCATGCCTGTGAGGACGACGGCCTCATCGAGATTGGGGGTAACGACCTCGGCGAGAGGAAACAGCCGTTCGGCCATCAGCTGTCTACCGGCTAGATTCAGCAGTTCGGCTCCCGAACTCGACCTCAAAATAGGGTCGAGAACAACGTGAGGAAGCCGGACCCGATCCAGAAAAGCAGCGACCGTGGCGACCATCTGTTCGGTACCCAACATACCGACATGAACGGCTGCGATCTCAAAATCAGAGACCAGTTCCTCGAGTGTTGCCGAGACAGTTTCCGGCGCGACCATCTCGACCCTCCGAACCCCTTGAGTCGACTGGACTGTCAGCGCCGTGATGCAGGCGATACCAAAGCACTCATGGGCGGCAATCGTCTTAATGTCGGCCGTAATGCCGGCCCCCGACGACGGATCGAAGCCAGCGATAGTCAGTACGATGGGGGGTTGGGACGGCATAAGCCCACTTTACTCGAAATATCAGAAATCCGGGCATACCACTTCCGGGCAACGCTTCCCGCCTCAAGAATGGTGCGATGTATTTACCATAGAGTAATAGCACTATTCCATAAGTTATTGATTACAATATGTTTTAATCGAGATTGTGCGTAAACCTAACATTACATAGGGCCTAGTGGGATCTTCGGGCGAGGTGACCAATGTATCTTAACTGTATGGTTAATAGCCGCCTCCAACTGTAATCAATGACATAGCGGATAAAATCAGCGTTTTCAGTGTGCTAAACCATTGATTAATTACCACTTAGTTAATCACATTAGGGATTTTTCTGATTGACATAAGCTACAGGCCCCCGTAGCATCACACAATCGTTTGACAAAGGAGCAGACGACCGAAAACGACTTTCATGTAGGAGGTAACGAATGCGACGACGTTTCGCCGAAGGCCTGGCCGTGCTCTTATCGATTGCCAGTCTGGGGGCCGGAGCCGCATCCGGGCCAAGCAGCCTGGAAGCCGCCAAGGTCAGACCGACGCCGGTACTTTACACCAGCGCCTATTCAACCAAGAAACCCAAGAAGTCCCAGGCTTACCAAGTGGGAACCGCATCCTGGTATGGAGAACAGTTCCAGGGTAAACAGACAGCCAGCGGTGAGCCCTACGATATGCGCGACTTTACGGCCGCCCATCCCAGCCTTCCCATGGGAAGTTTCGTCAAGGTGACGAACCTGAGGAATGGACATGCCGTGGTAGTACGAATCAATGACCGGGGTCCCGTCGTGGACGGCCGGATCATCGACGTTTCCTACAATGCCGCGCAGGCCCTGGGATTCAAACAGCGCGGTGTGCAGAAGGTCCGCCTGGATCTCTACAAGCCCGCCACGCTAGCGCAGCTGGATCCTGTAGCCAATCCAAATTAAAACCGATACACTCGCAGCGATGGTCGAAAATATAGACCCGCGCCAGCGCTTGATCGTTGCTTTGGATGTATCGACGGCGGTGGCCGCCCGCAAGATCGTGGCGGCCGTCGGCGACTCTGCCTTGGCTTACAAGGTAGGTATGCAGCTCTATACGGCGGAAGGTCCGGCAGTGGTCCGCGAACTGGTGGGCTCGGGCCGGCGCGTGTTTCTCGATCTTAAATACCACGACATTCCAAACACTGTTGGCGCCGCAGTCCACGAGGCGGCAGGGCTGGGCGTGAGCATGCTGACTGTGCATGCTTCTGGCGGCGGAAAGATGCTGCGCGCAGCCGTCGAGGCAGGCCAGAAAGCTAACCCGGACATGGTGATCCTGGCGGTGACAGTTCTCACCAGTCTGGGTGAACCGGACTTGGGAATGCTTGGGTTGCGCGGAGCAGTGGTTGATCAGGTGCTGCGGCTCGGGGCCCTCGCCCTATCGAATGGATGCAAGGGACTGGTCGCGTCCGCCCGGGAATGCCCTGCGTTACGGCATGAGTTTGGACACGAGTTCGCGATTGTTACGCCGGGCGTCCGTCCTGCGGGAAGCGGGCACGACGATCAGGCGCGCGTGGTAACTCCCGCCGAAGCCATTGCAGCAGGTGCCACGCACATTGTGGTGGGGCGGCCGATCACGGATGCGGGTGATCCCGCGGCGGAAGCGCGGGCCATCCTGGGACAATTGGCCGCGTAACCGAAAACTTTCCTCAGGAGTTCCACGCCGGGCCGAATTACTTGGCGTCAGTCCGGTCTTTGCCTTCGGCAGAGGATCGGGTCTTCACCCTGCAGGCTGCGGAAAAACTCAATTTTGTGTTTGATTTTGGGTGGCGCAGCGGTTCACCGCTGCGATAACCGCTTTGTTTTGAATGCGGCTTCAGCCGCTGAGATGACGATTCTCGATCGAAAGAGACTTTTTCCGCAGCCTGCTAGAACTCTTACTTCCGCGATTGAGCCGGCTGTTCCTCAGCATCCATCCTGAACCACGAATTGAAAGTTTCGGGGCGAACGTCAAAAGCTGGGGAAAGCGCAATCAACCAGTTGCGCAATCCCCAGCTTTGATTGTTTCCGGTGGTTAAAACTTGTGTTCGTTTTGAGAGTGCTCGAAAAAACTTAAGAGCGTCCTAGAGCTTTTCGAAAAATTCACAGCCGGAACACGAAATGTAGATCCCGCCGGGCACGCCGCGTTCGCGATCTTTCATGCGCTTGACGATGCGCGTGTCCTTGCCGCACTTCGGACAAGCGGTTGATTTCGTGGTATCCATGACCTTCTTACGGTCGGCCGTTTTAGCAATCTTCGCCATTCAGGTTCTCCTGACAGGAATGTGCCACCGGCTTTCGAGCCGGGGTTCTACCTGGTAATTGGGGAGTATCGTCGTTCAGTGATCTTCGTTAAGTGATCGAAGAACGCCGGGCCCGCATACCGTCCAGCCCGACAGGATCAACACACGCAAATCGGTGCAATGTACTCGCCACAGTGATTTTACACGATTGCAGCAATGGAGGTGGCAACCAGGGAGGGCGCCGTCTGGACTAAAGCGTGTCGCGAGGCCGCATCTCACCTCGTGTACCCAAATCCATAAACCGCAAGTCGCGCGCTTCATCTCGCACGGAACTGAGCGCGACCATGACTTCGCGCATGTAGTACAACGTCGCGATCAGCAGGCAGACCATGGCCAGGACAAAAACGATGACGGCAGCGAGCGCGGCGTCTTTGACATAAAGGCCGAGGCCGAGCAGCAGGCAGGAAGCAATCGTGGCGGTAAGAGAAATCAGCGCCATCAGAAAACTGCGGCGGATGATCTCGGCCCGTTTTTCAATCGACGAAATCTGAGCGGTGTAGGCTTCGGCCTCCTGCACGCGATCGTTCTGCGTGGCATCGTGCTGTGCGTGAACGAACTGCCGCAACCGGCTCACGATTCCCATCAGTCTGACATTGATCGAAAGAATCAGGAGCGAAGTCGCGGAAACAAAAATGGCGGGTGCAAGAAAAGCTTGAAACAAGCGAAAAATATCGGTCATGCGGTTCTTCCGGGATCACTCATTCAGCATATCCCCCAGCAACCGGCACTCGTAGAGAAAAATCACAGACTTTCAGTTCCTGCGGAACCATTTTGGAACGGCATCAATGTTCCACGAAGTCGAGTACTGCTTTCAGAAACTGCTCAGGTTGGTCCACAAACGTCATGTGGCCGCTGCTGGGCAGAATCACCAACTGCGATTCGGCAATTTTTTCATGCATCTCTTTGCCCCAGGCAAGCTTGGGGACGCACAGGCTGCCATCAGGACAAGGCAAACAAAAACACGGAGTCGCATGCGCGAATGCTAGCATGAGCCCCAAAGCCTAGCGCCAAAAACGGCCTTCTGCTAATTTGAAATGTTTTCCAGTCCTGTTCTTTGACTTCTGGGGTCAAACACAAATGCCAGCCATTAAATTTCGCGGTGTGGATTTTATCGACTTCGATACGTTGCTGAACGACGACGAGCGCCTGGTGCGCGACACGGCGCGCAAGTTCATCGAGGACAACCTTGTCCCGATCATTGAAGAGTGCAATCGAGCCGGGCGTTTTCCGCGCGAACTGGTCAAGCCAATGGCCGACCTTGGGTTTTTCGGCGCCTCATTGCAGGGCTATGGCTGCGCCGGAATGGGCAACGTCGAATATGGACTGGTAACGCAGGAACTGGAGCGCGGCGACTCCGGCGTGCGCTCTTTCGTCAGTGTACAGTCGGCATTGGTCATGTATCCAATCTACACGTTCGGGACGGACGAACAAAAAAATACCTGGCTCCCCGCCATGCAGAAAGGCGAAAAGCTGGGCTGCTTCGGATTGACCGAGCCCGGCTTCGGATCGAACCCCGGAGGGATGCGCACGCGCGCTCGCAAGCTCGGCAAAGAGTATGTACTGAATGGCGAGAAGATGTGGATCACCTCCGGTAGCATCGCCGACGTGGCCGTCATCTGGGCCAAGGTGGAAGACGAGAACGACAAGGTCCGCGGCTTTCTGGTCGAGACCGATCGGCCCGGATTCAAAGCCGACGACATTCACGGCAAGTGGTCGCTGCGCGCGTCAGTGACGTCGGGGTTATCGCTGCAGGATGTACATATACCCGAATCGAATCTGTTGCCGGGTTCGGGCGGCCTGAAGTCTCCGCTGATGTGTTTAAACCAGGCGCGCTACGGGATCGCGTGGGGCGCCGTCGGTGCCGCGATGGCCTGCTATGACTGCGCCCTGCAATACGCGTTGCTCCGGAAACAATTCCGCGATCAGCCGATTGCCTCGCACCAACTCGTGCAGGAAAAGCTGGCCTGGATGATCAGCGAGATCACCAAAGCACAGCTGCTTGTTCTGCAGGTGGGACGCCTGAAAGATGCCGGCAAAGTCCAGCACCAGCACATCTCCATGGCGAAGCGAAACAACGTCTGGATGGCGCTGGAGTGCGCGCGCATGTCCCGCGACATCCTCGGTGCAAACGGCGTAGCCGACGATTACCCGATCATGCGACACCTGATGAATCTGGAAAGCGTAAAGACTTACGAGGGCACGCACGATATTCATACGCTGATTATTGGGTCGAGCGTGACGGGGATTGACGCGTTCTAGCAGGCTGGGGAAAAACTCAATTTTGTGTTTGATTTTGGGTGGCGCAGCGGTTCACCGCTGCGATAACCGCTTTGTTTTGAATGCGGTTTCAGCCGCTGAGGTGACGATTCTCGATCGAAAGAGACTTTTTCCGCAGCCTGCTAAGGGGCCCGCCTGAGCTACCCAGTCCTCATTGACAACTTCGCATTTTGCGAAGTATAGTATAATAGTTCGCAGATTGCGAACTTGTAGAGAGCGGCATGCATGTCATTAGCTGCAAGAAACTGAAGGAAGCTTCTGCGCGGCGCGGTGAACTCGAAGGCCCTCTCGACGCATGGTTTCGCATCGCCAAGAAGGCGACGTGGACGACTCTGGCTGACGTGCGCATGACCTTCTCCAGTGCGGACGTAGTGGATAAGTGGACGGTGTTCAATATCAAAGGGAATCAATACCGGTTGATCGCAGAGATCAATTACAACGCAGGACGAATTTATATTCGTCAGGTTCTTACGCACGCTGAGTATGACCGAGGAGGATGGAAGCAATGAGCGCTACAGCCGTTCGAAGTGAATACGCCACCCTGCTCGCCAGTGCCTTACCCGCCGTCATTCGCAGCGAGGCCGCGAACGAGCGCTGCATCCGCGCGCTTGAAGAGCTCGATCGAAAGAGCAGCCGTCTAAGTGCTGCCGAACGACGTCTGGCAGACTTGCTTACCTTGCTCATCGAAGATTTTGAAGACAGGCAGTATGCGCTAAAACCAGCCGATCCGCTGGCGGTTCTCGAGGAACTCATGGCAGCCAACGGTTTAAAACAGAAGGATCTGCTGGATATTTTTGTCACTCCCAGCATCGTTTCTGAGGTGCTCAGCGGGAAGCGCCAGTTAACGACAGAGCACATCCGGCGATTGAGCCGGCGATTTCACGTCTCACCCGAAGTATTTATCTAGGTCAGAAATCCACACACGCCAGCGACTTATCCGTATAGCTCCGTCAATAACTCATACGCTCTCCGCAGGTGCGGCACGGCGATGCTGCCGCCGATGATCAGGGCAACGTTCAGAGCCTCTTCCTGCTCGGCTCGCGTTACTCCAAGACGGCAAGACTGGATAATGTGGTAGTGGATGCAATCGTCGCAGCGCAGGCAGGTCGAGGCCACCAGTCCCATCAATTCCTTGTATTTAGCGGGGAGTGAACCCTCCAGATAGGTATTGTGATCGAGGTTGTAGAAGCGCTTGACGAGGAAATTGTCGGCTTTGTCGACGTTGGCGTTCAAGCGGGTGCGGTTATCGAGAAAACGTCGGGCGATTTCGCTTTTGTCGGCGATCTGCTTTTCGGTGAGCAGGTAGGTGGGCTCTCGGCGTTCCGGATTCATGGCAAAAGGTTAGCAGAGTCGTCAAGGCAGGACGACCCAAACTATGTGTGATACGCACTTCCATCTCCGGGCTGAAGGGGATATATTGCCAAGTCGCGATTTCTAATCGATTTGAAATCGCACTTTTACCCTTAGGAGGTATTCATGCCAACCCACGTAGAACCGGGTCAGACCCGTCACGAACCACATGCCAAAAGTTTCGGACAAAACATCGAGAGCGACCTGGCCCTGGAATTTCTGCGCGTGGTGGAGAACGCGGCCGTCGAGTCGGCGCGCACCATGGGCCAAGGCGATCGCAGGCTCAGCGATGAGGTGGCCACCGAGGCCATGCGCAAGACGATGGACACGGTTCCGATGCACGGCACCATCGTGATTGGCGAGGGCGAGCGCGATGAGGCACCCATGCTTTACATCGGCGAGCAGGTCGGCAGCACGTTCCCTGACGGGCAGGAAGTTCCCCATGTCGATATCGCTGTCGACCCTCTGGAAGGGACCAATCTTTGCGCGACTGGTTCGCCGGGTGCAATCACGGTTTTGGCGGCTTCGGAAAAAGGCGGGTTGCTGCACGCTCCCGACTGCTACATGGAGAAGATCGTGGTCGGTCCCTCCTGCAAGAATGCCGTCGAACTCGATGCTCCGGTTCACGTAAATCTGAAGAACATTGCGCGTCGCCTGCATCGTGGAGTGGAGGACCTGGTCGTGATAGTGCTCGACCGGCCGCGTCACGAAAAACTCATTAGTGACATTCGCAAGGCCGGAGCGCGCATCAAGCTGATTGGCGATGGCGATCTTTCGGCCGGCATCGCAGCGGCGGTCATTGGGACCGGCGTCCACGCAGTCATGGGGTCAGGCGGCGCACCTGAAGGCGTGATTACGGCAGCTGCGATCCGGTGCCTTAACGGATACATGCAAGGTCGGCTGGTGATCGACAAGCCGGAACTGGAAGAGCGCATCGCGAAGATGGGTATCAAGGACGGGAAAAAGATCTACGAGGCCGAAGACCTGGCTCCGGGAAAACAGTTGATTTTTGCCGCGACGGGCGTGACGGAAGGCGCGCTGCTCAAAGGCGTCCGTTTCTTCGGCGAAGGCACTCGAACTTCGTCCGTGATTCTGACTCTGAAAACCGGCCGCGTGCGCTTCATCGAGAGCATTCAGCTCGATAAAGGGCCGGATGTGATGGTCAGGTTCTCGTAAGGCAGCTCCAAGCTGTCAGGTCCCAGGTCTCAGGTCTCAGTAAGACCATAGAGCCCTTTAGCAGGCTGCGGAAAAACTCGACTTCGATTCTGTTTTGAAAGGGTGCGGCTTTTAGCCGCACCGCAAGTGTCGTGTAATCAACGGCGGCTTTAGCCGCTGTGGGACATCTCGCCACGTAAACGACTTTTTCCGCAGCCTGTTAGGGGACCTTGCTTTCTTTGCCTTCTAGTGGGGTTAGGCCGAAGAAGTCAAAGGCAAAATCAACGACAAAGGCAGCGGACAGGAGTGTCCGCTCTACACTATTGCCCTTATTAAGGGTTTCCCTTATTATGGGTATATGAACATCACGCTTTCGCTGGACGATGATCTGGTCAGGGAAGTCCGGAAAATTGCGGTCGATCACGAGACTACGCTGACTGGGCTGGTGCGCGCGCACCTCCAGGAGCTGGCCGCCGAACATGCGAAATCCGGGCGCAAGCGCAGAGAGATAGAGGCGCTTCGACAAAGCTTCGAAACGCTCAAGGTCAACATTGGGAAACGCACGTGGAAGCGCGAAGACCTGTATGAGCGGCGCTGATTTCCTGGACACGAACGTGGTCGTGTATGCCTACGACGAGAATCATCCCCAAGAACGGCAAATTGCGCGGCAGTTGATCGAGCGTGGCGTTGCCGGGAAAACTGTGGTTTCGGCGCAGGTTCTCGCTGAGTTTGCCGCGACGATGCTGCACGAGGTTTCTCCCGCAGCGACCGAGGCCGCGGTCATAACCGCGCTGGATGCGTTGTCCAACCTTCGAGTGGTTACTCCCGATGCTGAACTGGTTCGGCGCGCCGTGGAGGCGCGCGCGGCCTATGGCATCCACTTCTACGATGGCATGATTGTCGCCGCGGCAGAACGCGCCGGTTGTGAACGGATCTTGTCGGAAGACTTCAATGCGGGCCAGGAGTATTTTGGCGTCACGGTGGCAAATCCTTTCCGTTAAGCGCGATCCGTTAGAACATCGTTCCCTGCTACAATCTCTAGCTCCATGATTCAGCGGAACTTCCTGTCCCACATAGACGTATCTACAGTGTGCTGTTAGGGTTCTGCACGCCTTGCATGGCCTCTCTGGGTCGGGCGGCCGACAAAAGTTCGCGGAGTCTGTTTTGGAAGAAGCCCAGGTTGTCGGATTGCTCGTCCGTCGCTGCATTGGTGGCGATGCCGCGGCCTGGGAGGAGATCGTCCAGCGCTACCACCGGCGCATTTACAACACGTGCTATCGCTTCGCCGGTGATGCCGAGAATGCTCAGGACCTCACCCAGGAAGTCTTCATCAAGATGTACCGCACCCTGAGCACCTATGACGCGGGTAAGGGCGCCTTCATGACCTGGGTAACCACCATCACACGCAACCTCCTGGTAGATCATTTCCGCAAGTCGAAAGGCGACCGCATGACGGATTCGCTGGATACTGCGCCCTCCGAATATGAGGACGCGCAGCCCCTGAGCGACCAGATTGCCGACCGGGGTTTGCCGCCGGACCAGGCCGTCCAGACGCGGGAAACGCGAGAAATGGTGCACCAGGCTCTTCAGAAGCTGTCTCCGGAGCTGCGCGAGGCGGTCATCCTGCGCGACCTGCAGGACATGGACTACAGGGAAATTGCCACGGCTCTGAGGGTCCCCGAGGGGACCGTCAAGTCAAGAATTAACCGGGGACGCGCGGAACTTGCACGCCTCCTACAACGTACCTATAGGCAGGTGATCTGATGCCAGAGGAAACAAAACACGGGCTGAACTGCACAGAGTTCGAAGCCCTGCTGATGGACGCCTTGGACGTCGATGGCGACGGGCAACTGAGCGGCGCTCGTAAAGAAAGCTTCGAAGCGCACCGGCAAATCTGCCCGGTCTGTGGTCCGCTATTGGCGGACGTCGAGGCTGGCCGTCAGTGGCTGAAGTCGCTGGAACCGGTCGAGCCTCCTGCATACCTGGTGCACAACATTCTGGCTGCAACCAGCGGCGTGTTGAGCACGCGGACGGCAACGAGTTCGGGAGCGGCCCGTACAGCTCCTTTCGGAGAACGCGCCCGCGAGTGGTGGGATTCATGGTTTGCGCCGGTCTCCGCCTTTGTGCGGCAGCCTCGCTTCGCGATGTCGTTCGGGATGATCTTTTTCTCGTTCTCGCTGGCGTTGAACGTGGCGGGCGTGAAGGCCTCGGATGTGGCGCGGATCGACTTGCGGCCCGCGGCGGTGCGGCGAGCCTACAACGACGCCCAGATCAAAGTGGTGAAGTATTACGACAATATTCGGTTTGTGTATGAGATCGAATCGAAGGTGCGCGAGCTGAAGCGGGCAACCACGCCCGTCGAGTCCGCGCCGGCACAACAAAAACAGAACCAGAAGAATGACAACACCAGTGGACAACCAGACGAGAGACAGGATCGCAACTACTCCCGGCAGGACAGCCAGACGGTACTGGCAGCGTTCCGGGCCAATCCACCTGCCGTGACGGGGACCGCGAACAGGAGGTTTGTATGAACTGCGCCAATCATGCTGATGCGTCAGCGGTGGCCTATTGCCGCACCTGCGGGAAAGCGCTGTGCGCGAACTGTACACGACCCGTGCGGGGCGTGATCTATTGCGAAGATTGCCTGGGTGCAAGAATGGAAAGCGGCGTCCCGGCGTCGGGATTCGTTGCCGGAAATCCCGGAACGATCCCACCTGTGGGAGCGGTGCCGCCTTACGTAGCGCCTCCAATGGCTCCATCACCGAGTGCGAGTGGGCCGAATCCCACCGTCGCAGGAATTCTGGCCGGAGTCTTCCCGTTCGGCGTCGGCGCGGTCTACACCGGCCAATACGCCAAGGGACTGGCACATCTCGCAATTTTTGGTTTGCTGATCGCCGGCTGCAACGTCACCGGCAGCGAAATACTCCCGGTGATTTGCGGCTTCGGCATTGCGTTTTTCGTGGTCTACCAGATCATCGACGCGGTGAGGTCCGCGCGCGCTCTACAAGCCGGGTTACCTCCGCCTGATCCTTATGGCTTGGCGGCAACATTTGGCGGAGCGACGAGTGGTACAGGGGCGGGCGCGCCGAGAATGGACGCATCCAAGTTTCCGGTTGCAGCGATCGTGCTCATCCTGCTGGGGGCATTGTTCCTACTGCACACAGCCGGGTTGTTCGAACATGGCTTTGACCGGTATTGGCCGCTGCTGCTGATATTCCTGGGCGCATGGTTGTTCGCCCGGAACTACGGCATGGTCGGCTCCGGCGGTGTGGTCGATCCGGCCACTTGCAGACGACGACTGATGGGTCCGGCAATGGTATTTACGGTCGGCGTGCTGTTCCTCTTGGAGACGACGGAAGTGGCCGGCTTTCATCGCACCTGGCCCATCATTCTGCTGATTGCAGGAGCCGTCAGGCTGATTCAAGGCAACGGCGCAGGACCTAGCGCAAATTATCCGGGTACGGGATCCGGAGGCGGGTTCACACCTCCGCCGCCGGTACCACCACCGCCACCTGTAGACGAGGTGAAGTCGAGCGAGGTGCACAATGGCTAGCCCAGTGAT
Organism: Terriglobales bacterium; assembly: GCA_049509215.1. Lineage (GTDB taxonomy): Bacteria > Acidobacteriota > Terriglobia > Terriglobales > Acidobacteriaceae > Acidiflorens. The sequence goes on along the minus strand of JBELAC010000005.1, from coordinate 36,655 downwards.
GCCTCCACCGTATTCTCCGATGCCGCCGCGCCCACCACGGCCGCCGCGTTCCATGGCGGGAGCGGTAGTACTGATCCTGCTGGGCGTTTTGTTCCTGATGGGAACGATGGGCATTTTGAACTGGCACGGCCTCGTCATGATGTTCGGTCGCTACTGGCCCGCGCTGCTGATCCTCTGGGGCGTGATCAAGCTCCTGGAGCACGAGCAGGCCAAGCGCGCCGGATTGCCGGCCCGCGGCATCGGTGTCGGCGGCGTATTTCTGATGCTGTTTCTGATCGTGGCTGGACTGATCGCGACCGGCGCGTCGCGCGTGGACTGGGGAAATCTTAAGAACCAGCTCCAGATCGACGACAGCGACATGGACGAAATCTTCGGCGGCTCGTCGTTCGACTACAGTGACCAACTGAGCCAGGCAATTCCGAAAGGCGCGTCGCTCCACGTGCAGGACGATCGCGGCACGGTCACGGTAAATGTCGGGGAAGGTGACACCATCAGGGTGTCGGTTCGGAAAAAAGTTCACGCCGACAATCAGCAGCACGCCGACGACTACAACGGGAAGACGAAGCCGCAGATTACCGTCGCTGACAAGATCGTCACGCTGAACGCGAATACGCAGGCTGCCGGGGATAAAGGCGTCAGCGAGGACCTGGATATTTACGTTCCGCGCGAAACGTCGATCTCGGTCACTTCGCGGCGTGGCGACATCACCATCAATGGCATGGCCGGCAATGTTGACATCAATCACCAGCGCGGCGAAGTGAACATCAGTGATTTGGTTGGAAGTGCGACTCTGAACGTCGAACGCAGTTCGGCGCGGCTGCAGCACATTAAGGGCGACGTAAGCCTTCAGGGACGGGCCAACGAAGTCGCGATCGAAGATGTAGACGGCACCGTGCACCTCAATGGCGAGTTCTATGAGAGCACCCGTCTGGTGCGGGTCAGCAAGACGGTCACCTTCCACTCGTCGCGCACCGATATGGAGTTCGCGCGCCTTGATGGGCGACTCGATCTGGATTCCGGTGACTTGCGGGCCGATTCTGTCACTGGCCCCTCGCATCTGACGACTCGCTCGAAAGACATCTCGCTCGAGGGAGTGTCGGGCGATCTGCGGCTCGAAGACAGCAACGGAACCGTAGAGATCGGACTACGCAAGCCGGGCAATATCCAGATCGACAATCGCAAAGGCGACGTACAGGTCGCCATTCCGCAAGGCACGGCCATCAAGATCGAGGCACGAACGCACAGCGGAGACATTCAAAGCGACTTTGACGAGATCAAAGTTGAAAGCCACGACAACCAGGCGAGTGCGAGCGGTTCGATCGGCACGAATGGATCGCGGATGGCAATCAACTGCGATAAGGGATCGATCGAGATTCGTAAGGCCGCGCCCGCAACCGCCGTGCCGCCCGTTTCGCCCACGCCTCCGGCGGTGCCCGAGAAACCCGGCAAGCCGGCCAAGGCGCTGCCTGCTCCGAAGGCCAAGCCGGTGGAAACAGAAAACTAGATTTCACGCGCGCGTGGCAGTGCTTTAAACTCTTAGTTTGAACTCTGCCACGCAGTCTCTCATTGAACGGCTCCGATCTGGCGACCCACGCGCGCTTGCGCGAGCTATTTCCATCATCGAAAATCGTCGCCCCGAATCTGCCGACCTGCTCAAGGCCGTCTTTCCGCACTCGGGCCGTGCAGGCGTAATTGGTCTGACCGGCGCACCTGGAGCTGGCAAAAGCACGCTCGTCGACCAACTCGCCAAACACTATCGCAAAGAAAATCAGACAGTCGGAATTATCGCGGTCGATCCGACCAGTCCCTACACGGGCGGAGCGATCCTGGGCGACCGCATTCGCATGCAGGACCATTTTTCGGACACTGGAATCTTTATCCGCAGCATGGCCACGCGCGGATCGCTGGGCGGCCTGGCTCGCACCACTGCTGACGTCACCACACTGCTCGACGCATCCGGGCGCAACCGCATCCTGATTGAGACCGTCGGCGTCGGGCAGGACGAAGTCGACATCGTGCGGCTAGCCGATGTGACGGTCGTGATTCTTGTGCCGGGCATGGGCGACGATGTGCAAACGATCAAGGCTGGCATCATGGAGATTGCCGACATCTTCGTGATCAACAAAAGCGACCGCGAGGGCGCGGAGCGGGTGGAGCGCGAGATCCGGGCGATGCAGTCGCTCGATGTCCGCAAAGACGGCTGGACTCCTCCCATCGTAAAGACCGTGGCGAGTCAAGGCGCGGGGACGAAGGAACTGGCGGAAGCTATTTCAGGGTATGAAGCGTTTTTGAAGACAGCGGACCTGCTCTTGCAGAAGAACGTAGAAAACTGGCGCGAGCGTCTGGTCGAAATGCTGCGCGACGCGATGCTCGAAAAAGCGCGGGAGCGAATCGACGACGCCAGCCTCGACCGCTACGCAGCCGAGGTCGCCGAACACAAGCGTGATCCCTATTCGCTGGTGGAAGAGATTGTTGGAGGGCTGGCAAGGACCACGTAGGGGCGGACGCTCCTTTGGCAGGCTCAGGGCAAGCCCACGTCGGCCTAGCGAAACTGGCTTTGAAAGGGCGCGGCTTTGAGCCGCGCCGCGAGTCGTGCAAAATGTGATTGGGGCTTTAGCCCCCGAGGTTTGAATGTTTAGCATCGACCATCTCGGCATCGCCGTGAAATCGCTGGCCACGGCGAAAAGCATTTATGAAAAGCTCGGCCTGACGATCTCGCCCGAAGAAACCGTCGAGCAGGAAAAAGTCCGCCTGGTCATGGTTCCCGTCGGCGAAAGCCGTCTCGAACTGCTCGAAGCCACGTCGGACGACTCGACCATCGCCAGGTTCATCGCGAAACGCGGCGAAGGTTTGCACCACGTCTGCATGCGCGTTCCGGACTTGCCGGCCGCGGTTGCCAAACTGAAACACGACGGCGTCCGCCTTGTTTCAGAAGAGATCAAAATCGGAGCCGGCGGTCATCGCTACGTCTTCGTGCATCCGCAAAGCACCGGAGGCGTACTGCTGGAACTGGTAGACAGCGCCCACTGAGGATGACACGAGTTTTGCCACGTGTTCCTCCGTGCCCTCTGTGGTTATCGCTTTTGATTTTTTGGTCTGGCAGCCAAACCTCATGCTTCTCTTAGCAATTGACACGTCGGGAAAAAACGGCAGCCTGGCGCTGGGCCGCGTCACGCCCGGCAGCATCGAAGTCGGCGTCGTCGAAGTGATCCCGCTTGCCGGAGGCACGTTCTCCGCGCAACTAGTCCCGCAAATCGCGGCCTTGCTTGGCAAGCATGGATACTCCAAATCCGATCTGTCCGCCTTCGCCGTCGTCTCCGGTCCAGGCTCCTTCACGGGCCTGCGCGTCGGCCTCGCAGCCATCAAGGCTCTCGCGGAAGTCTTGCAGAAACCGATTGCCGCCGTCTCGTTGCTGGAAGCCGTCGCGTGGTTGAGCCCAACTCACGGCCGGATTCTAGCCGCCCTCGACGCCGGTCGCGGCGAAATCTATGCGGGAGACTATGAACTCGGTAACAACCACGTCGCCAACCATCGACCGCCGCTCCCCCGCATGCACAGCGAACGTTTGTTGACGCGTGAAGAGTTTCTTTCTGAGGCACAACAACGACCTGTCGTGACGCCAGATACTGCTTTAGCCGAAATCTTCCGCATAGCAGGCCTGCATTGCGAGCGGATCGTTCGTCCTGATAGTGGAGTCATTGCTCGCATTGGCTGGGAACACATCCAGTGCGGAAAGACCGTCGATCCGGACGACCTGGAGGCCAATTACATTCGCCGCACCGACGCCGAGATATTCTCGAAGCCCCGGCAATGAAGTCGGCGTGCCCGACGAGGGAAACTCAGCGCTGAAAAACTCATCCATGACAACCGTATCCATTCGCGATGCCATACTCGATGACATTCCGGTGATTCTCGCCCTGGAGCTGCACTCCGCGAGCGCTGCGCACTGGACCGCGGAACAGTATGGAAGCCGTGTCCAAAGCGGAACGCAAGACGCCTGTTTCCTGGTGGCCGAGTGCGACAACAGGATCTGCGGCTTCTTGTGCGCCCACATCGTCGCGGGCGAATGGGAGATCGAGAATGTCGTGGTCGCGGAAAAATTCCGCCGCCGCGGCCTGGGTGCCGAACTGATGCGGTCGCTCATCGACAAGTGGGAGCATTCCCCGGGCATTGCTGTGTTTTTGGAAGTTCGTGAATCCAACGCCGCGGCGCGGGCGCTGTATGCGAAATTCGCTTTTCAGGAGGCCGGCCGGAGGCGTGTGTATTATCACCAACCGGTTGAGGATTCAATCCTCTACGCACGGCGCCGGTCGAACTGACTTGCAGACACACGAAGGATAGAGATTCTCGCAAGAAAGTGCACAACGGCTGGCGGAAACGCCGCAAACTGCATCTTGACGAAACCCAACATTGCACAGGTTTTAGTGCATTTAGCGAACCATTACTCCGAGTCACAGCGAACGGGCAACCCCCACAAAATCCCGATTGAATCGGGGATACGCCTGTGCTACTTTTTAACCGAACGGTAATCATTCAGGAGGCCCGCAAGGATGCTGACTCCACAAGATTCACTCCTGACCAGTCATGAAGAATTCCAGCGACTGGTTCAGGAGCATTCGCAATATTCCCAAAGACTGGAATCCCTCACCCAGAAACGATATCTCACAGACGATGAAAAACTAGAGGAAGTGCGGCTCAAGAAATTGAAGCTCCGCCTCAAAGACCAGATGTTGACCCTGGAGCGCCAAACCCAGCGCCAGTCTGCTTAGCAAGAATCCCCGGTGGATCGGCATCCGATCCCCATCTCACGTAAGCGGGCGGAAGTATGTGTTGCAACCGGGCGCATGTAAGCGCCTTTTTTTATTGCATTTATGATTCTTGCCCCTCCGCTCTATAATCAATTTCGACTCTCATGGTTCGTGAAGGCTACTTCTACGGCATCGGCAGCTTGGTGGCGGCGGGCGTAATCGTCTGGCTGGTGCCATGGTTTTGGGCCGTGCCGGTATTGCTCCTCGGGGCCTTCTGCGTGTGGTTTTTTCGCGACCCCGAGCGCCCGATTCCTAACGCTCCCGGAGCCATCGTTTCTCCCGGCGACGGGAAGGTCACAGACATTTCTACCATCAGTTCGGGCGGATTCGAGCGCACGCACATCAGCATCTTCCTCAACGTTTTCAATGTGCACGTGAATCGATCGCCAATCGCTGGAGTAATCCGCGAGGCACGCTACCAGCGCGGCAAGTTCCTGAATGCCATGGCGGCAAATTCCGCCGAGGAAAACGAACAAAACATCGTCACCGTCGAAGGCGAAGGCCGCACTGTAGTTTTCAAACAAATTGCCGGCCTGATCGCGCGGCGCATCGTCTTTAACCTGAAGGCGGGCGATTCGGTTGCGCGCGGCCAGCGCGTCGGTTTGATCAAGTTCGGCTCGCGTGTCGACGTGATCTGCGATTCCGACGCCGCAGTCCAGGTCAAACTCGGCGACCACGTCCAAGGTGGTGCATCGATCCTCGCATTGCTGCCCGTTGCGCAGCCCCTGACTGCCGCAACAGGAAATCGGGAGACATCATCGTGGAAGAGCTAAGTCCCCGCCGCCGCGACACCGACCGTCCGCGTGGCCGAATGCGCAAGGGCATGTATATTTTGCCCTCCCTCTTTACAACTGCAAATATCGCGGCCGGATTCTACGCCATTATCGAGACCACGCGCGCCACTGCACTCGAACCCTGGCACCTCGATTTCGCCTCCATGGCCATCGGCTTTGCCGTATTTTTCGATGGCCTCGACGGGCGCATTGCGCGCATGACCCACACCGAGAGCGAATTTGGCAAAGAACTCGATTCGCTGGCCGATGTCGTGACTTTCGGCGTCGCACCCGCTTTGCTTGCCTGGATGTGGGGCTTCCACATGCTGCCCGATACGTTGGCTCCCGATCTGCGGCTCAAGGTCACGCAAGTCGGCACAATTGCGTGTTTTGCATTCCTCATGGCGGGCGCCAGCCGACTGGCGCGGTTTAACATCACAAGCAATCCTCAGCCCTCCAATCCGGGGCGTCCCGGCAAGAAGTACTTCGTCGGCATGCCGATTCCCGCAGGAGCAGGCGTGATTGCCGCGGTGGTGCATTTCCTGGGCGGCGAGCCGTTGGTTTCATGGCGAACCTCCATCAGTTGGCTGTTGATGGTCATCGTTGTCGGCTATCTGATGGTCAGCACATGGCGCTTTTACAGCTTCAAGGACATCGATTTCCGCTCCCGCCATCCTTTCCGGCTCATCATCCTGATCGGCGTCCTGATTGCGTCAATCCGGTATTTCTCGGGACCCGTGTTATTCGGGATTGCCGTGCTCTACATGGCATCCGGAATCCTGTGGCGCTTGCAGTGGATCTTCCGCCGCAAGACTCCGCCTGCACCTCCGTCGTCCCGGGAGGCATCTTTAACGTCATGAATCCTCTTCCAAAGTCCGCGGCGACGCAAGCCGACCTTCGCGGCACAAACCTCTACCGCGTGGCCATCGTAGGCGCGGCCTCACTTATGGGCAAAGAAATTGCCGAAGTCCTGCGCGACCGCAATTTTCCTGCTGCCGATGTTCGACTGCTCGACGATGACAAGTCGCTGGGCCAACTGGAGGCCGTCGGCGACGAGATGAGCTTCATCCAGAGCATCCGCCCGGAACAGTTCGAGCGCGTCGATTTCACGTTTTTTTCTTCCGATCCGCGGGCGACGCGCGCCAAGTGGGAAATAGCGCGCGATCTTGGCAATACCCTCATCGATCTCTCAGACTCGCTCGAAGGCGAGGCGGGAGCTACGGTGCGCTCGCCATGGATCGAGCGCCAAACGAGCCAACCCGTGACGCCGCAGTTGCAACCCGGGCCGGTCGTGGTAGCACATCCCGCCGCTACAGTACTTGCGCTGCTTGCCTTGCGTGCGCAGAAGTTCGCCAAAGTCGAACGCATGATTGCAACCGTTTTTGAGCCCGCCTCCGAGTACGGGCAAAGCGGCATGGACGAGTTGCACGAGCAGACGGTGAACCTGCTCTCCTTTCAGGATTTACCCAAGAAGGAGTTCGACGTGCAGGTGGCCTTCAACATGGTTTCGCGTTATGGACAACAATCGGAGCATTCACTCGACGCCGTTTCCACGCAGATACGGAAGCATTACAAACGAATTGCTCCCCGCGCCATTGAGCCGTCCCTGGTGGCTTTGCAAGCTCCCGTCTTTCATGGCCACGTATTTTCTGTTTACCTCGAGATGAACCAGCCAGTCGCGGTCAACGATCTTTCTCAGGCTCTTGCGGGTGAGCATGTCGTCATCACCGCTGCCGAAGACACGCCGAACAACGTGAGCGCCGCTGGCCAGGGAGACATTTTGCTCGCGCTTAATAAGGACGCCAATCACGAGAACGCCGTGTGGCTCTGCGCGGCTGTCGACAACCTGCGCGTTTCTGCTCTGACCGCTGTCGAGTGCGCCGAAACCATGACTTCGTCCCGTCCGCGAGGTCAAATCCAGTGAGTCTGGACCATCACCTGCCTTTCTTAGCCGCGAAGCGGCGCAAGCGTGCAGCCCACGGCGTAACAGGCTGCAGAAGAGTCCGGTGTTGCTTTTGCATTTGGGTGGCGCAGCGGTTTACCGCTGCGATGACAGCTCTGTTTTCAGTGCGGGCTTTAGCCGCTGTGGTTAACCGGCGGCATAAGAATCGCAGCCTCGTGAATCAATGGAGCCAGCCACAAGTAATGCGGCCCCGGCAGGGCGAAACAAGACTTCTGCCTACCCTTTTGTTCGCTGTCACCGTAGCTTTGGCGGCAACAGCCTGTGGCTACCATGCCGTCGGACACGCCGACGGATTGCCTCCTAGCATTCGCACCATTGCCATCCCCTCATTCGTCAGCCATAGCCAGACCTTTCGCGTCGAGCAATTGATGACGGATGCGGTCATCCGCGAGTTCAATACCCGCACTCAATTCCGGGTGGTCCACGATGCCAGACAAGAAGCAGACGCGGTACTAAAAGCAACGGTCCTGTCGGCCAGCGCGGCCCCGCTCGCCTATGACTCGCAAACCGGACGCGCCGTCAGCGCTCTGGTCACCCTGAACATGCAGGTCACATTGACCGACAGCAAGGGCAAAGTGGTTTTTCAGAATCCTTCCTACCTTTTTCACGATCAGTATGAAATCTCGGCCGACCTCAACAGCTTTTTCCAGGAGGATTCTCCGGCCATCGACCGCATGTCGCGCGATTTTGCCCATACGCTGGTGGCGAATATTCTGGAGGCGTACTGACGACCATGCGCGCCTTCAGTCAAGCCGACCGTTTTCTTTCCGAGGTGGAGTCGCGCAAGCTGCGTCCGGCCTACGTGCTGGTGGGGGATGAAGCTTTTTTTCGCAAGCGCTGCCGCGATGCCATCCTTGAACATCTGGTCGCTCCCGACTCGCGCGATTTCAGCGTGTTCGAATTTGAGCTGGGCGAAACTTCGCTGGGCGAAGTTCTCGACCGCGCTCGCACCCCTTCGCTCATGGCGCCGTTCCAGGTCTTCTTTGTCCGCGGAGTGAAAACCTTGTTCGGACGCGGGTCGAACGACGAGAAGATTTCCGCCATTGCGGAATATTGCAAGAATCCCAATCCGGACGCGCTGCTCGTTTTCGTCGCCGATCACATCAGCATCCCCGCCGATGTTCGCCGCATGGAGATGACCGACAAAGAACGCTATCAAAAGATCCGCGAGGATCTCGGTCCGTTCTGCGGCATCGTCGAACTGGCTCGCGTGGAAGAAGGTGAAGCCGTTCGCTGGATTGGCGAATATTGCGCGACTCGCAACGTAAGAATCGACCCCGATGGCGCCCGCGAACTGGTCGACGCCCTCGGCGGCGACATGATGATGGTCTCGAACGAACTCGAGAAATTAATCCTCTACGTGGGCGAGAAACAGAAAATCACACTGGGCAATGTCGAGACCATGGTGCTCGCGGCCAAGCAGCGCTCGCTGTACGAATTAACCGACGCCATTTCGTCGAAAGACCGGGTGCGCGCCCTCTCGATTCTTGACGCCCTGCTCTCCAGCGGAGATGGCGAAGATGCTGCCATCGGTCATCTCTACATGCTGGCCAAGACGTTCCGCCAAATGCTGGTGATCCTGGAGCGCAACGTGCGCGATCAGCGCATGCTTTGGGCCGCGTTGTGGCAGGGATTCCGCGTGCCTCCATTTGCGGCTGACGACATCATCCGCCAAGCCCGCCGTTACAAGTCCAAGCGCGAACTGACGCGAGCCATCCGCCTGGTCGCGAAGACCGATCTCGCCTTGCGTTCGAACCCTCCCGGCAAACGGCTGATTCTCGAAAAGCTCGTACTCGATCTCGCGGGCGAACCGAAAGTTGAGACCGCTGGTGGATGGATGCAGGAAGAACTGCCGGTATAGCGAACCAGTTCTTGATTCTCAACCTGCCTCCTTCGAGTCGCAACCGTCCGCATTGGATTCGGCCGGTCACGGCTTACAATACAGGATCGAGGGAGCGACGTTTGATCCTCTTGCTGCTCATGGGACTCGCTGCGGTTGCCTGGGCGGGCTACAGTCTGCTCACCGGCAAGGGTTACTACAAAGGTTGCCCTCCAGGCGGTTTTGATCGGAACGACGATCCTTTCAGTTATTGGGCTCCGACGGTCATCATCCTTGCGATCGGTGTGGCCGCGATCCTGGCCTATCTGGGAGTGATTCCGTTGCCGGCGCGGGTGGAACGCTTGAATTAAAATCCACACACCGCGAACAGAGAGTGAGCGCCAAAGCTCATCACACTGAAATGCCGTTCAACGCACGCAGCTATCTTGACCGGATCGTTTACTCAGGGTCTACCGAACCGACGGCGGAAAACCTTCGCGCGATTCATCGTGCCCACATGCTCGCCGTGCCATTCGAGAACCTCGATATCCATATCGGGCGCCCAATCGTCTGCGACGAAAGGCGGTTCCTGCACAAGATCGTCAGCGAGCGCCGCGGCGGATTCTGCTATGAACTCAACGGAGCCTTCGCAGCTTTGCTGCGTGAGTTGGGGTACCAAGTCACACTGCTCTCCGCGCGAGTCACGCGCGCCGATGGAAGCGAGAGTCCGGAACTCGACCACCTGACGCTCCGCGTCGATCTTCCCGAGCCGCGTTCGGACACATCATGGCTGGCCGATGTCGGTTTTGGAGACAGCTTCATCGAGCCGTTGCTCTTGCTGCCCAACATCGAGCAGCGTCAGATCGGGCGCGTCTATCGGTTGATCGAAAGTGAAAATCGGTGGCACATGGAAGTGATGCTCGATGGCAACTGGAAAAGAAAATATTCGTTCGCTCTGCAGCCACGGCAACTTTCCGACTTCTCGGCCATGTGCCTCTATCACCAGACCTCGCCTGAATCATACTTTACGCGGCAGAAGATCTGTTCGCTGGCCACCTGCCACGGACGCCTCACGTTATCGGATTGGAATCTGATTGAGACGCACGGAGAACAACGGGAAGAACGTGAATTAGACGGAGAGGAACAATTTCGCGACGCGCTGCGGGAATTGTTCCATCTCAATCTGCCCAGCTAGCGGTCAGGCCCCTGTGCCAACTCAGCACTACGCGGAAAAGCGCGCCCGTCTCTCTCCCTGCAATCAGCTTTGTCCTTTTGTCGCTTCCGTCAGCGCGCGCCGCAAATCATCCGCTTGCGAAGGGCTGGATTTCATCCTTGTTAAACGGTCGAGTTGCTGGCGCGCCTGGGTTACCTGGCCGTTCTTCGCGTACGCCATCCCCAGATGGAAATTGTAGAGCGGGTTGTCGGGGTCTTTTTTTACCGCTTCCTGGAACAGGCCGATCGCCGACTGGTAAACATGTTTCTGGTAGAACGCCCAGCCGAGCGTGTCGGCGGAGTTCGCGTTATCGGGAAGCTGGCGGCGGGCAGTTTGTGCCATCGCGAAAGCAACATCCAGGTTGCCGCCCTGTTGCAGCATCACATACGCCATGTCGTTCGAAGCGATGGGATTGTCGGGCTGGGCGGCGAGCGCTTTCTCGTACATCTGCTTCGCGTGATCCCAATCCTCTTTGCTTTCGTAGATTCCGCCCGCCAGTAGATAAAGATGAACGTCTTTCGGATTGTTACGCGCGCCGTCAAGATAGGTCTGCAAAGCCGTGCTCTGGTCGCCGCGATCGCCCTGCACCAGGCCGAGATTGATCCATGCAGGGGCGTTGTTCTTATCCAATTCCACAGCTCGCTTGTATTCCGCTTCCGCGCCCGCCAGATCCTTCTTCTGCTCCTTCAGCAAGGTGCCGAGCAGAGTATGAAACCCGGAATTGTTGGGATAACGGGCGAGCTGGTCCTTGATGACCGCCAACGCCTTGTCCGGCTGCTTTTCTGCCACATCGATTCTGGCGACGCCGAACAATGCATCGACTGAGTTGGGGTCCTGATTGAGAGCCTGCTGGTACGCCTTCTGGGCGTCGGCTAAATTCCCCTGCGCCAGGCGCAGATCCGCAAGCTGCAGATAGGCATTGGGATTGTTTGGATCTTTCTCGATTGCCCGCTTGATGAAGTCCTCGGCGCTCGCATACTGCTTACGGCCGATGTCGGCGCGGGCGTGCAGCCAGTAGCCTTGGGGATCAGCCGGTTGCAGGGAGACAATCTGCTCCGCTTCCTGGGCCAGAAACGACCAGTCGTTGCGCTGGCTGGCGATACCGGCAAGCGCGCGATGCGCGTTCAATAAATCGGGAGCCAGGCGCACGGCATCGCGCCATTCCGCTTCCGCCCGCGTGTCATTGCCAATCTGATTGAATGCCAATCCAAGTTGGTAATGCGTGACCGCGCTGTCGGGATCATTCTTCAGCACGCCCTGCAAGGTATCAATCGCATCGCTTCCCTTGCCTTGATGAATCTGAATCTGACCCTTATAGATCTGGGCCTCGAGATCGCTGGGTTCGGACTTCAAAATTTCGTCGTTCAGCTGTTGGGCATCTTCCAGTTTGTCTTTCATGATCAGCAACTGGATGTAGTTCCTTCGCACGATCGGGTCTTTGCCGTGATCGCGATAGAGCGAAGCGTACTCGGCGAGGGCCTTGTCAATCTGGTTGGTCTGAATATAGAAATTGCCGAGCATGCAGTAGCCAACTGAATTGTCAGCAAAGTCCTTCTTCGACTGCCGAAGAAAATCTTCCGCCTCGGTCAGTTTGTTTTCGGCGAGAAACAAACCCTCCATGGACAGCCGGGGAGCCGGATCGTTCGGGGCGTTCTGGATTGCCCGCCGGAAAACCTGCTCGGCCTCCGGAAAACGTCCGCGCGTCTGAAGATAATTCCCCAACGCGACCAACGCGTCGACGGAATTCGGACCGAGGTCGACGGCTTTCTTCAGGTTCACTTCGGCTTCGTCCCACTGCTTGCCCTGCGCTTCGAGTACTCCGAGACTCAGGTAGGTTTCAGAACGTTTGGGATCGAGTTGCAACGCCTTGCGGAGGTCGGCCAGCGCGACCGCCGTGTTCTTTGTGCCCTCGTTGTCATACATCGCCAGGGCAATCCAGACCTCGGGATTGTTTGGCTGTCTTTGCTTTAGTACATCGAGCTGAGTCTTCGCTTCGTTGTAAACACCCAGACTGATCAGAAACTTGATATATTCCAGCCGGGCGGCGTCGTAATCAGGATTGATCTGGAGCGTGCTTTGAAACTCCTGTAAAGCACCCGGCCCCTGTCCCAGTTTTGCGGCCGTCTGCGCCATCCTGTAATGTGCTTCAGCAAAGCGTCCATCCACCTGGATCGCATTCTGGAATTGAATCGCGGCTTCCCGGTACTGACCTTTGTCGTAGTAACGCTGGCCGCTCTCCAGGTATTTCTGCTTGCGGACGTTCGGATCACGCGAGCATCCGGTCAGGAACGCACCCAGCACACACACCACGATGACCGCACCGCGAAACCATCCTTGTCCCGCTTCCCGCATCATTTGCTACCCTCACATAAGCTTCGTATTATCAGTGCCCTAAGAGACAAAGGTACTCCTCCGCCCGCAACCGCGAAAGTTACTGCCGTTATTATCGCAAACCACGGGAGCGAGGTAGAACTGTTACACCAGATTTCCAAAGATACGGCCGCCGGGCAGGCGCTTTGGTAATCTGCCCGCGCGCCCCGGCAAGTGTCATAGTTCTGATCGGCTATGACCCACTTCCCCCAATCCGACGCCACCCGGCGTGCGCCCAGAATACAACTCAATGGATCCGTTCCGGCTGCCGTTCATGCCGATGGCGGCCAGCGGGCGCGCGCAATCCTTCAATCGATTTCCATCACCGGCGGATTACTGCAGGTGCAACACGAGCTTTCGCCCGGCGATTTCGTGGAGATCGCCTTTCTAAGCCGTTCCGGCCCCATCCAGGGTATGGCAGAAATGCTCCCTCCCACGCGCAAGCTCAAAACCGCGTGCCTTCAGCCCTTCCGCTTTGTTGCCCTGGGAGACGAGGACCACCGTAAGCTGCGCATGGCGCTCGAGTCGGCTTTGGATCAGAATCTGCTCCACTCGGTCTCGAAGAAGACATCGGAATTCTGAGATCGCCGGAAGACAGACGACCTTTCAAGTCAAAGAGACATAGATTTCAAGGTTTCAAGATTCAAGATTCCAGGATCGCGAACGCCGCGGTTCAACATTGAAACCCTGAAACCTTGAAACTCTGAAACCTGCATTTCTGACCTCTAGCCTCTGCCCTCGCTATACTGGGTTCCGGTATGGCAACCGAAACCCTCACCCACTCGGCCGAGGAGACAATCGCTTACGGCCGCGAACTTGCCGCCGAGCTGGCTCCTCCACGGATTGTGCTCCTGCGCGGCGACCTGGGCGCCGGCAAGACCACGCTCGTTAAAGGCATTGCCGAAGGATTTCACGCCGCCCGCGCCGAAGATGTCACCAGCCCCACCTTCACCCTGATCCACGAATACCGTTCGCCGCGCGCAACTCTTTATCACATCGACCTCTATCGTATCGAAACGCAGCGCGAATTCGACACCCTCGGCCTCGATGACCTGCTCGCCCCGGACAGCATCTTACTGATAGAGTGGGGAGAGAAGTTCCCGCGTTTAGTGCGGGATCGCGACATCGAAATTACACTCGAAAGAGTGGCGGAAACAGAGCGCAGGATTCAGCGGATCGCTCGCTGACTGAGCGGTCGCTATTTGCGGTCGTGAGTGTGTATTTCTTTGTTTTCCGAATCGGAGCCAACCTTAATTGAAGCGCACGCATTTCCCACTTGCCTACATGCTGGCCTGCCCGGCCCTGATGTGTCTTGTGATGACCGTCTTCTGCCGGGCCCAGACCACGCCGGAATCCCAGAAGCCGCCCGCGGCCAGTGTTCCCCAGCAGGACAAACCCGCCGACCAATCGTCTGCCCAAGGTCATTCTCAGGATCAAAACAGCACGATCCAGGACGATACGCAAAAGAAGAACGACCGGATGTTTTACGTGATGCCGAACTACCTGACCGTAAATGGTGAGGTACCGCCGGTCTCCTGGAAACAGAAGTTCTCCATGGCGGCGAAGGGCTCCTTCGACCCGTATGAATTTACGATCATCGGTATTGTTGCCGGCATTCGCCAGGCGGAAAACTCCGATGACGAGTTTGGACAGGGAATGAAGGGATATGCGAAGCGGTATGGTGCGGCTTTTGCCGATCAGGTGGATGGCAACATCATGGTAGGCGGCGTTTATCCGACGATCCTGAAAATCGATCCTCGCTATTTTCGCTTGGGCAAGGGTCCGTTCGTGCACCGCTTTGGCTATGCCATCAGCCGCATTTTCGTCGCCCGCAAAGACTCCGGCGGCGAGATGTTCAACATTCCCGAGTTCGCCGGCAATGCGACGGCGATTGCTATTTCTAATGTCTATTATCCCGCGGACGATCGGACCGTTTACGGGAATCTCAACAACTGGGGAGTACAGATGGGTCTCGACGCCTTCGGGAATGAACTGAAGGAATTTTGGCCAGATGTTCACCACTACCTGCAGAGGAGACACGCTCAACACTTGCAGAAAAAAGCAAGCGAATGACCTTCCAATCCGAAGTTGGCAGCCCACAGCCCGGAGCCTGCATCCAAACTCGGGTGGGTACAATCAAAAACTAAACGGATAGGGTCCAAATAGGTAATTCGGACGGGGGGAAGATTTGAAAGCAATTCGCTCATTTTGTTTGGCGATGGCCTTGGCGGCGACGTTGGGAGCTTCACATGTTCAAGCGCAGGGATTAATGGTCGCGCGAGAACTAACCCAAGAAGCGCAAATGCGTTTTGGTCTAGACGATGCTTCGCTGCTTACTCAGGACCCTCCAAAGACTGACGCGACATCGGATGGCAAATCACTACCCGATGCCCCGTCATCCGTCGGCAGCCCCGTCAAACCGCCAGACTCCAATGAGGAGTACGGGAAACAACCCAAAAGAATTCTGTGGATCGTCCCAAACTACCGCGCGGTCAGCGCCAACACCCAGTTGCCCCCACTGAATTTCAAGCAGGAACTGTGGCTGGCGACCCAGGATACATTCGACTACTCCGATTTCATTTTCGTGGGAGCTCTGGCGGGAATCGATATGGCCGGCAAGTCGCAGCCATCCTTTGGGCAAGGCGCGGAGGGCTTCGGTAAGTACTACTGGCACGTCTTCGTCGACGGCGGTATAGAGAATTACATGACGGAAGCGATCGTCCCGGCAGTAACAAGAGAAGATCCTAGGTACTACACCATGGGCAAAGGCGGCTTCTTTAAGCGCACTGGTTACTCGGTAAGCCGGCTGTTTATCACCAGGACCAATAACGGTGGGAGCACCTTCAATCTATCGGAGGTGGTTGGCGCCGGAGCGGCTGCAGGGATCGGCAACGCGTATTACCCCCACGAGTACAACCCCTGGGTCAAGACGTATCAGCGATGGGGAACACAAGTGGGCTTGGACGGCGTGTTCAACGCACTAAAGGAATTCTGGCCCGACATCGACCACGCCATATTTCACGGAAAATACTAGTCCACTGCACAAACACAGGCCTGTTGAAGTTGGTGCCAGCGCAACACGGCAGCTATCGGAAACGCGTTATTTGCAACCGCGGGCATGACGAGGGCGCACTCCATTCCCGCATCATCGAGAACAGCATTGCCGCCGCAAACAACGCAAAGACAATCCGGCGAATCCGCATCTCTTCTATGATGCACGGCTTGCACGGGTCGCGCAACCGCATAGTAGCCTGCCCCAGAACGAGCTGTGGTAGCCCGGTTTGAACGCCTGGAACAGGTTCCAGTCAATCACATTCTGCATCTAACCAACTTGATGCCTCAAAACCTGCAAGCCGGCGCCGGAAAAGAAACCGTCCGAAAGGCCGCGGCCAGCGATCTCAAGATTGGCTTGATCTGTGCCGATCGCGACGGCAATCGCATCCGCATCGACCACATTGACCCGAGCACGGGCAGTCTTTCTTATCATTTTCTGAATGATGAACTGCGCGTGCAGGAAGGCATTCAGGAATCCTCCATTCAGAGTTTTCT
Organism: Terriglobales bacterium; assembly: GCA_049509215.1. GTDB lineage: Bacteria > Acidobacteriota > Terriglobia > Terriglobales > Acidobacteriaceae > Acidiflorens. Next base: position 20,160 of record JBELAC010000005.1, on the reverse strand, counting down.
GAACGAGGGCTGGTATGTCGGCGTCACCGCCCGACTATAGAAACCGCAAGTCACCTGTCACCCGCGCCCGCACTCAAAATCCCATGATGTTGTATCCGCAATCCACATAGATCGTCTCGCCCGTGATCCCGGAACTCGCATCGGAAGCGAGAAATACTCCCGCGCTGCCCACTTCGGCTATTTCGACATTCCGCTGCAACGGCGCCCGTTCGGCGTGGCCCTTCATCATGTCTCCCAGCCCCGAGATGCCGCGCGCAGCCAGCGTTTTGATCGGACCGGCGGAGATTGCATTAACCCGAATTTTTCTGCGGCCCAGGTCCGACGCAAGATAGCGCACCGTACATTCCAGCGCGGCCTTCGCCACGCCCATCACGTTGTAATTCGGAACAACCTTTTCCGCGCCATAGTACGTCATGGTCATCACGCTCCCACCGTCTTCCATGAGCGGCGAAGCGGCGCGGCAGATCGCAATCAGCGAATACACACTCACGTCATGCGCAACCCTGAATCCTTCGCGCGATGTGTTGACGAAATCTCCCTTGAGTTCCTCGGGCGGTGCATAGGCCACGCTGTGCACGATCACATGCAGCTTGCCATAGCGTTGCTTCAGCTTTTCAAAGAGGTCCGCAACTTCGGCGTCGTTCGAAACGTCGCACATAAAGCCTTCCGCCCCCGGCAGCGAAAGAATCAGGTCCCTCGCCTCCTGCTCCAGTCGCGCATTCTGGTACGTAATCGCCAGATTCGCACCCGCTGCGTGCAATCCCTGGGCAATTGCCCACGCGATCGATCGCTTGTTGGCCACCCCAAAAACGACCGCCGTCTTGCCTTTTAGATCATCAAACATTCAAAGAGGCTCCTAACCGAAAACTTAAAGCATACCAGCCCTCACACTCCAAAGGGGTCACGCAAGCATTTGCCTTTGGTCTCGCAGTGCCTCTGTGTCTCCGTGGTGAACCAGATTTTTGCCCTAATCCGCAGCCGTCGCCATCGCTTTCTCCGTCTTAACCGGCCAGCACGCGCTCCCAAACGCCACGGCATAGACCGCAGCGATCACGCCGAAGCCCGCCGCCAGGCTGATTCGTGACGCGACCGCCCCGACCACCAGACCGAGCACGACCTGCAAGAAGGTTCCAAAAAAATAGAACGTATTCTGTACCCGTCCCATGAATTGCTGCGGCACCTGTTCCATCAGGCTGGTGTTCATGGCGACTCCGCTGACGCCCCGCGCTGACCCCATCAGACCATACAGAATCACTGCGACTGCCAGCCACGGTGCGAATGGAGATATCGCCATCGCTACCGTGAGCAGCAGCATGGAGAGCGCAATCGACACGCCTGATCCCATGCGCGAAATCAGAAACGGAACATAGAGCGCGCTTAGAAACGCGCCCACTCCCCACCCCCCATTCAGCCAGCCGTATCCGGTCGCACCGGCGTGAAACACACGATCGCTCAGCGGAGCCGTCACCACCACTCCCGTCATCATGGCGCCCAGAAAAAGCGCCCAGCTCGTACCCAGAAAGACGACGCGCCGATGATCGCGCAAAAATACCAGGCCTTCGCCCATCTCGCGCAGAAACTTTGCAACGGCTGTCTCGGCAGCCTCCAGATCGTGCTTCAGCTCGACCGCGCGCGGTACGACGTGCCTCCCCTTCCGCACCGCAAAATAGCAGAGAAATGAAACCACGTATGTGCTCACATCGATCAGCAGCACTCCGCCAAGACCGATGTGTTCGTAGACAAAGCCCACAACCGCGCCTGCAATCATCCACCCACCCTGCACGCCGGCCAGCAGCAAGGTGTTCGACTGCACGAACTCGCCTTGGGGCGTGAGTTCCTGGATCAGCGCGGTAATGGTCGGCCAGAACATCCAGAAGCCCGCCGCCACCAGCGTGTTCATCAGATAAAGTTGCCACACCTGCACGCGGCCTATGAAGGCGAGCGTCATAACCACCGCGATCACGATCGCGCGGGCAGCGTCGAGCATCATCACCAGCCGGCGCCTGTCTTCCCGATCAATGATCACGCCCGTAAATGGCAACATCAGCATCGCGGGAATTGTCTGCAGGACGGCGAGCGTCCCGAGCGCCATCTCAGAATGTGTTTTCTGCAGAATCGTCCAAGCCACGGCCGCCGAATTCATCCCGCTGCCCAGCATGGAGATCACATTCGCCGCAAACACGTACCGCAACGAACGTTCTTGCGGAATCAGACGCATGTTTCAATCTAGCATGCTGGATTTTGCGGCCTTCGATTCTGGGCTTCCGCATCAGTCCTGATCTCTCTGGTCTCCGGCCTTTGGGCTCCCGGATTGCGTTAGACATATCAGATCTCAAAGCTGCGGGCAATCGCACGCTCGACAGCCGCGAAGCGGCGCTAGAACGCAGCCCACTGCCTGCACTGAACCTGCCGAATGGACCGCGTAAGCCGCTTCTCTTCAACAAGGGCTTCAGCCCCGGTGGTCGTTCTTTGCACCCAAATCCATTTTTTCCGCAGCCTGGCAAGCCGTGGGTAGCACTTAGCAAAACCCACAGCCCCAGCGGGGCGAAAGAAGGTTCTTACTGGGATTATGTTATTAAGGCCAGGCTGCTTTCCGCTGCGCTGTTCGGTCAGCGCGCGGAATGCTTTTGCATTGCTAAAATGATTTGTACAAGGCCAACCGCCAATTTCGCTTCCCTCTGACTTCTCTTTGCGCTAATTGGTCGCCTGAATCGAGGTGTACATGTGCAGAAACATCAAAACTCTCTTCAACTTCGATCCGCCCGTCACTGAGGATGAAGTGCGGGCCGCCTCGCTGCAATTCGTGAGAAAAATCAGCGGCTTTACCAACCCGTCGAAAGCAAACGAAGAAGCATTCCAGGCTGCGGTCGATGACGTCGCCGCCATCTCGATGCGTCTGCTGCGCTCGCTCGAAACCACCGCACCGCCCAAAAACCGCGAGGAAGAAGCCGCCAAAGCCAAGGCCCGCGCCGCCGAAAGATTCGGCGCCTAGCAGGCTGCGGAAAAACTCAATTTTGTGTTTGATTTTGGGTGGCGCAGCGGTTCACCGCTGCGATAACCGCTTTGTTTTGAATGCGGCTTCAGCCGCTGAGGTGACGATTCTCGATCGAAAGAGACTTTTTCCGCAGCCTCCTAGAGGACCGTAAGTCTGGTAAGCCAGGCGCAGACACGCGCTGAAATCCACCTTTCGGCACCAAAACGCTAACTCCTTATTTCAGAATATTTTAGAAAATAAGCCCTTATTATTCAAAGATTTGGAAGGCATCAGGAGAAAAACAATAAGTCCTTATTATTCAAACACATAAAAAATCGAATAAAGTCCTTATTCCTCAAAGATTTAGCGAGAACAGCCTGCTAAGCCTCTGATTCCAAAAGATCGAAGAAAGGGGGTTTGTATAACTATTTGATGAACAGCGAGCAGTGAAAACCATCCCGCGAAATGACCGATTGTCACCGAACGACAAGTATCCGCGATCAAGATGAAGAGCCAAGAGCCAGAACCCAGCAAGTGCCTCTAGTCCTTCAGCAACTGCCGTGCAATCACCAGCCGTTGGATCTCGCTGGTCCCTTCGCCGATCGTGCAGAGTTTCACGTCGCGATAGAACTTCTCCGCCGGATAGTCCTTGATAAACCCGTAACCGCCATGAATCTGCACGCCTTCATTCGCGCACTTCACCGCGACTTCGCTGGCATAAAGCTTGGCCATCGAGGATTCCAGCGTCGTCTTCATTCCGGCGTCTTTCATGGCAGCCGCGCGCAGCGTTAGCAGTTTTGCCGCTTCGATTTCGGTGGCCATGTCAGCGAGTTTCCACTGGATTGCCTGGAATTCGCTGATCGCTTTGCCAAACTGGTGACGCTCTTTGGAATACTTGAGCGCCGCTTCATAGGCTCCTTCGGCCATCCCAAGCGAAAGAGCCGCGATCGAGATGCGTCCGCCATCGAGGATGCGCATGGCGTCAACAAAGCCATTTCCTTCCCCGCCAAGCAAGTTTTCGCTGGGGACGAAGCAATCCTCGAAGATCAGTTCAGCCGTGTCGCTGGCGCGCAAGCCGAGCTTGTTTTCTTTTTTCCCGGCGCGGAAGCCTTTGGCATCCTTCTCGACGATGAACGCAGATAGACCATGCGTGTGCGCAGCGCGATCCGTAATGGCAAGCACGACCGAGACATCGGCATAGTGTCCATTGGTGATGAAAGTCTTGGTGCCGTTAAGGACCCATCCGCCCTTGGCGCGAGTCGCGGTCATGCGCGCGCTGCCTGCGTCCGATCCCGAAGAAGGCTCGGTCAATCCCCACGCGCCGATGAACTCGCCGGTGGCCAGCTTCGAAACATACTTCTTCTTCTGCGCTTCGCTGCCCGCTAGAAAAATGTGATTCGAGCACAGAGACGTATGAGCAGCCACGATAATGCCCACCGATCCATCAGCGCGCGAGAGTTCCTCGATCGCAGTGACGTATTCGACGTAGCCCATGCCCGAGCCGCCGTATTCGGGCGGAAAGATCGCGCCCATGAGGCCAAGTTTGCCGAGTTCCTTGATGGTGGCCAGAGGAAACTCGGCGGCCTCATCCCACTTCATTACGTTGGGAGCAATCTCGCGGGTGGCGAATTCGCGGACGCTTTTCTTGAGGTGCAGCTGCTCTTCGTTAAGTTGGAAATCCAAAAATCCTCCGGAACATCTAGACCCTTACTTCCTATCGCGCGCGCTCAAGGTCGTGCAGGATGGCAGTCAGAAATCGAGTGAATGCCGCGGGCGGGAACGGCGCACAAACTGGCGCCCACCCTGCCATTTAAGCACGACCAATGAGAATCAACGAAATGCGCTTACCGACCGGTTGGTGAAGCAAAAAACGACACGGACGCGTTTAATCAGACACGAGCAGAACAGTTCGTGAAAGAGAACGGAAGTAATCGCGCAATCGCGGAGCTGAAGCGCAGCGATGCCTCGTACCAACCCAGCACACGCCAAACGCAGCGACCCGCCGGATACAAACTCACATTCTCTTCACGCTAGGCATGTTTTTTCGGGGCAGTCCCCAGGACGCGGCGCGCCAGCCAGAGTGGGGCGACAAAGACGTGGATGGGATTGGTCAGGAACGCAGGTTTGTTGCCTTCGATCAGATGGCCTAACCAGGCCAGCGCAAAGGCGGTCGGGATGAGCAGCAATGCAATGATCCAGTGCCACCACACAACAATCACCGAAGAGAACCCGACCGGGATGGCAATCATGTGCAGGGCGCGGTTGACGGGATGATTATGCGCTCCGTCGTAGTGCGAATAGAGTCCCATGCTTTCACCCCCACGGTGAAAAGGTCTGATGAGGCAGCATTATATCCCGGCTCAACCGCAAGAATGCTGAGAGACTGTTTTGAGGTGTTTGTGAAACGCGCTTGCCCCGGACGAATCGGGAAAGCTGTGTTCCAGCGGCGTATCAGGCGCATTTGCGTTCGAGCGTACTCTCCGCCTAGGGGCGGTAACCACGACCTGAGGTCGTCTGGCGGACCAAGAAAAAAGCCGGAGCTATGACGACTCCGGCTGTCCAGTTGGTGTGTGCCCGGATAAAAATCGAAGCAGAACTTCGGCCCGGAACGCGACCGATGTTTATGCAATCAGCGCGGGAGAGCGAGCATCTGGCTCGCACAGCCGAGCTGCCAAATTCGAATCACGCGGTGCGCCGAGGACGCACAGTCAAATCCCGAACCTGCGCCAAAATGCTCGACATTTGCATGCCGTTCAATTGGGACAGATAGGGGTAGACTTCCGCGACAAACTGATCTTCCATCAGCTCGCGCACTTCTTCCTGCCGGCTCCGTTCGCCACCGGAGAGAAGACTGGGAACGCTCACTTCGAGGGCGCGAGCAAGACGCTCGAGCGAAGAGAGGGTCGGCGTCGCCTTCTCGTTTTCGATTTTCGAGACATAGGTGCGCGGCACGGACATGCGCAAGGCCAATTGACGCTGGCTCATGCCATTGCGCAAGCGGAGCGAACGAATGGACTGCGCCAGATGAAGATGACCGCGACCGTTGGAGTTAATCGGAACCGGAGGCTTTTCGGGCTCCGGCGTCATGGCAGCGAGCTCGGCCTCGTCCTCATCCAATGAAAGATGACAACGACGGCAAAGGCTATTGTTTGTGCGGAATTGCACTAACAGACAGTGGTCGCACCGTACAACTTCCCGTGAATCCACGGGGGCAAGTGTGGTAGCCATCAGGGTTTGGGAGTGCCAGAGCAGGGGCTACTCTCAAAGCCAACTGATGTGTAATCTGCTGGATAGAGCCTGTGGAAGTCAAGAAAAAAGAAGGGATCAACGGACAATTCGCCGGGTGTAGCCGGAATTGAACGGCAAAAACCAGGGAAAATGGGGACAAAAACATGAATCAGCGCGAAGCCGCGTGGTGTTTACTAATTGGGTTCACCGAGTCGGAGAGCCTGCGGAAACATGCGCTTGCGGTTGAAGCATGCATGCGAGCATACGCCCGTAAAAGCGAAGCCGACGAAGAATTGTGGGGCCTCGTCGGACTACTGCATGATTTTGACTACGAAAAATATCCGAGTGCCGAAGAACATCCCTACAAGGGAAACGAAATTCTGAAAGAAAGAGGCTACTCCGAGGAAATCCGGCGCGCCATCATGTCGCACGCAGAATATACGGGGGTGGAGCGCATCACGCCGATGGAGAAGACGCTGTTCGCCTGTGACGAGCTGGCAGGATTTATTACCGCCTGTGCGTTGGTCAAACCGGGAAAGTCTCTGGCCGAGGTTGAAGCAAAGTCTGTGCGAAAGAAAATGAAGGATAAAGCATTCGCACGCAGCGTCCATCGCGATGACATCACGCACGGCGCCGCTGATCTCGGTCTGGATCTGGAAGAACACATGGCATTCTGCATCGAGGCCATGAAGGGGATTGCGCGCGAGCTGGGACTGGATGGATCGGCGGTTGGGAATGTCTGAAGCGAAGAATAAGAAATTAGAAGTCAGATTGAAGAAGTAAAAACCTCCGTCACGCGATTCGGTAACGGAGGTCGGACGGGGGAGGGACAACTTGAGCGACGTCGCGGCTTGCTCGTCACTTCTTTGTTTTGGAATTTCCGCCAATCAGGCCAAAAATCTCCAGCACTTTGTTGCTCGCAACAAAGACCTCGCCGTTGGCAACGACCGGAACCAGGTTCGCATTGCCTCCCAGGTTCGGCCAGAAACCGGCACGGGACTGAAACAGTTTTTTCATCGTGGTTTTGCCAGCTTCCGGATTGAAAGCGTAGAGTGAGATCGGATCCTTGCCGCTCTGGACAGGACGCGAGAGGGCCCAGATGATGGGGTTGCTGGTTCCGTTGGATGAGACGCTCGTGAACAGTCCTGGATCTTGCGAACTGCCAATATAGGCAGACCCTTTCAAGAACGTAAGCGCGGGTTTCGGAGACGTCTGGACCCGCCAGAGACCGAGCGTATTGCCACCGCTGCTGACGACCCGGCTCGTTCCGCTCGGATCCAGGAAGTACGACTGACCGCACCAGCAGCCGCCAATCGAGTAGGTACCCAGCACATTGTTCGCAGTTGGCGAGTAGCCACCGAGATTGTCTTCGTTCATGAAATACATATTGCCGTCCTTACCGGCGGCAACCGCAAGATGAGGAGTCGATCCCGGTTGATCGGGAAGCACCAATACGCCTCCGGAGCCGAAGTCGACGTCGCCCTGATCGAGCGAGACCTGATTGTCCGGCGTGAACAGGTCGATGACAGTAGTCAATGTGGCTGAGACTTCTACCACGCTTTCCTGGATGTTCGTGACGCCGTCGTAACTGTTCGCATCCGAGTTGCCGGTCACGAAGAGGATGTTGCCTGAGTCGTCAGCGGCCAATCCATATCCCGACATCCAGATCGACGAAAGAAAGAAGCTGTCGGCATCGGTGGGCTGCAGGTCGTTCAGCTGGTTTGAGGGAAACGGCGCCAGAGTGCCCGCCGTCCAACCGAGCAGCCAGCCGCGGGAGAGGTTGGCACCGAGATCGCAAAAGCTGCCGAACCCAGCATAAACACTGCCGTTGGCGAGCAACAATCCCGGACGTTGACGCTGGTAGGTCGCGTTGAAGTTGAAAGTCGTTCCGTTGGTTAGGGTGTGCGAAGCGCTGACGAGCTGCGGCGCGACTTTATCGGTCAGGCTTCCGAGATCCAGCGCGTGCAGGTTGTAATTCTGGGCTTTTCCATTTTGCGTGTAAACCATCACATACAGCGTGTTGCTGCTGGGGTCGATGACGGGCGTCGAATTGATGCCCACATTGGGCCCGTTGTTGTTGCAGCCTAATGGGTACTTCACGGGAGTGCCAAAATTTGGATTCAGGAGGACAGTTCCCGTGTGCGCGTCGATGGCAAACACCGTGTTACCCTCGGTAGCGACATAAACAACGTCGTGGGTTGTGCCCTGGTATTGCCCAGCGGTGATAACGACACTTGGGACGACCAGTGGTTGCGCGTCGACCTGGTCATCGAGAGCCACGGTCTTCAGCAAGCCGAAGGAGCCTTTTTTCACGTTGGCAGGAGTCAGCGACGATTCATTGGGATTCCATCCGGTGCGGTAAGTGTCGTAGTGATACGTAGTAACTGCGGTCTGGCCGGCTGCCAGAAGTGCGGTTGCGCTGACAAAAATCAGGATGGCTAGCGCGGAAACGATCGAGACATTCCTCGTCTTGGGGTTGCAGGGTCCAAGCATATTTTATCCTCTGTTTTTCGTAGTTCGGCTCACGGCTCTGCCGCGCGGAATCGGAATTCCGCAGCTTGACTTCAATGGATCTTCGGAAACGACAGGCAAAAAACTTCGGTGTGCCTCGGGGGAAAGGACACAAGAGCGGGTCGAGTGTAAAGCATCCGGACTGGTCTGTAAAGATCGAATTCAGTTTTGCAAGGTCGCAGAAAATTGCAACTATCGAACGAAACACCGCACCAGTCGGGCACTTCTGCTCGATGGCGATGCGAGGTCAAGTTCGTGCCAACAGCGCGTCGGCGGTTTAGTCGTGCCTTATTGGAGGACCGCCGACAGTTTTCCGCTGGCAATAAGCTCGGAAATGCGAGCGAAATCCTGATACATGACGCGGTCCCGCTGCATGGTCGCGCAGACTTCCCGGATGGCGGCATGGGCTCGCTGCAATGGCTTTGACGGCTTGAGGGGAGCGAGGAAGTCGAACGCCTGAGCGGCAGCCATCGCTTCAATCGCGAGAGTATTGCGGGTATTTTCGACGACTCTCTTGAGCTTGTTAGCGGCGGTCATGCCCATGGAAACAAAATCCTCTTTATTGCCCGAAGTAGTGATGGAATCGACCGACGCGGGGTGCGCGAAGACTTTGTTTTCACTAACCAGAGCAGCAGCCGTGACCTGCGGCATCATGAACCCGGAATTAAGACCTGCTCCGGGCGCAAGAAAAGGCGGCAACCCTTCGCTAAGCGCTGGATTTACGAGCCGCTCCAGGCGCCGCTCGCTGATGCCCGCCAGAGCGCTCAAAGCGATCGCGAGAAAGTCGAGAGCGAAGGCAATGGGTTGGCCGTGAAAATTTCCGCCCGAAAGAACATCTCCTGCACCATCAGCGACCTTGGGATTTTTCACAAAGACCAGTGGATTGTCGACCGCGGAGTTCATCTCGGTCTCAAAGACGCGGCGGCAATGCGCAAGCGTATCGCGGACTGCCCCATGCACCTGCGGTATGCAGCGCAGGGAATAGGCGTCCTGCACGCGGCCGCAATCGCGATGCGAATCTCGGATTTCGCTGTCTTCGAGCAGGCGGCGCAAGTTAGCGGCCGTCTTGATTTGTCCCGCGTGGGGACGCACTCTCTGAATGCGCTCGTCGAAAGCGACATTAGTTCCCATAAGGGCGTCGCAGGACATAGTGCCGATGACATCGGCAGAATCGATGAGAGTTTCGCCTGCAAGCTGCATCAGGGTGCCAATGCCGAGCATCGCCTGTGTGCCATTGATGAGCGAAACAGCTTCTTTTGCTTCGAGGACGACAGGCTTGATTTGCGCTCGCTTCAGCGCTTCCGCGCCTGAGATACGGCTGCCTTTATCGTCGAAGCATTCGCCTTCGCCGATCAGCGCCAGCGCAAGGTGGGCGAGCGGAGCAAGGTCGCCGCTGGCTCCAACGCTTCCCTGCGACGGGACGACCGGAGTCACGCCGCGATTCAGCATCTCGCAAATGGTGTCGATCGTGATGGCACGCACGCCGGAATTGCCCTTGGAGAGTGAATTGGCACGAAGCAGCATCATGGCGCGCGTGTCAGGAACTGCCAAAGGCTCGCCGACACCGACGGCGTGGGAACGGATCAGGTTCACCTGCAATTCGCGAATCTGGTCGCCCGCGATGCGCACATCACTCAGTTTGCCGACGCCAGTCGTAATTGCATAGGAGAGCTGATTATTAGCGACCAGAGTGTCGACGACGGCGCGAGCGCGATGGACGGCTTCGCGCGCGTCGGGAGCGAGCAGCACCGGCCTTTTTTCGGCGGCAACTTCTCGCGCGGCTTCGAGAGTCAGATCGTTTCCGTTTATGTGTAGAGCTTGCAAGGCGGTTCTCGGTTACTAGTCTTTTGTCGTTCGTCGGTCGCTCTTCGCTATCGCAAATCCGCAGGAAAAGCTTTTTTACAAGATTGGCTCTGAAATTTGAGCTCCCACTGCGGCCCGGAAAATCTTCATATATTTTTCGGGCAATTTTGTCGGCCTCATCTGAGCGTTGGCTACGATATGAGTCGTTTCGCCTTCGGCGAGCAGTTGCCCATTTTCCGCACGCAATAATTCATAGCCGAAATGGATCACTCTCTCACGAACATGCTTCAAGCATGTGCGGACGACAACCTCGTCATCATAATGCACAGGAGCCCTGTAGCGGCATCGGGCATCGGCGACGGCGATGAAGCAATGGTCCTGCGTTTCCATCTCTTTATAGCTGAAGCCTAGCTGACGCAACAGTTCCACGCGGCCCACTTCAAACCAGATGAAATGGTTCGCGTGGTAGACGACGCCCATCTGATCGGTCTCTGCGTACCGGACACGGATACGGGTCTCGTTCACGGTTACGTTTGGGTTTGTGGAGACCAATGCTGCCTTCCGGCTCATCGCCCCGACCATTTCGGTTTGCGTTTTTCCAGGAATGAGGCGACCCCCTCGCGAAAATCGGCGGTCGAGCGGATGGCTGCGTTCTCCCGGACGGCGGCTTCGATCTGAAGATCAAGCTCGGCGCGCGCGTGATCGGTCAGCAGTCGTTTGGTATACGTAAGCGACGTAGGACTATTTTCCATCACTTGTTGGGCGAGTTCACGGGCACGATCCATGAGCCTTTCTTGGGGAACAATCTGGGTGAGCAGGCCGATGCGGAAAGCTTCTTCAGCGTCGAAAATGCGTCCGGTGAGAAGCAGGTCGCGGGCAATTTTTTCGCCGGCCTGACGCAGCAAAAAGGTCGAAACAATGGCGGGCACGAAACCGATCCGGACTTCGGTGTAGCCGAACTTGGCTTCCGGCGCGGCGAGCGTGAAATCACACAGGAGGGCGAGCCCAGTACCTCCGGCAACCGCGGCTCCATTAACAGCCGCGATGGTCGGTTTGGGGAATTCGTAGAGTGACCGAAACAGATTGACCATGGTGCGCGTGTCTTCGAGGCTCTGCTCAGGAGTCCGACCGATCAAAGACTTCAGATCGTCGAGATCCATTCCGGAGCAGAAGGCCTTCCCTGCCCCGGTAAGGATCAGCACGCGAGCCGGTGACGTTTTCACCTCGTCGAGCGCTCTCAGCAACTCGGCGATCAGATCGTAGCTGATGGCGTTTCGCTTGTCGGGACGGTTGAGGGTAATGGTGGCGATGCCAGCGTCATACGCGAGTTGAAGTGCGGAGTAGTTCATTCGTATAAAAGCGATATCACTTTCCTGCATTTTCCCGGCACTGTCAACCTGTGCTTCGCCAGGATGAGAAACTTACAGACGGTTGGGTCTAACTTCTCCCACTCCTTCGTCTTTCGCGGCGCGAAAGAGTGGGAGAAGCGATCAACAAGCAGTGTATGGCACGTAATTGCTCCAGATGCCGTCCACAAAAACACCGATCGTGGATCCACAAATCGCTTGATTCGCCGTGGCTTCGATCTGGTTGTTGTAGGGCGATGGATTAGTGAGCCAGTCGGGATTCCAACTGTTGATGGTGGCAGTCCCAACGCCGCAATCGCCACAGGTGATCACATAGCCATTGTCAGTCACGGGACCGAAGTAGCTGCCATTAATGGTGAACTGCGTTCCAGGCGCTACTTTACAAAGGTTCGGGCTTTGATTGGGAACGTACGTGCAATTGCCGACCACGATGCTGGTAATCACCGGGCCAAGTGGGTTATAGGGGATGGCGTTGCTGAGCGCGCCACCGATGGTTTCCAGGTAAAGGCTGGCATTTGGAGTCACGCTATTGACGACCACGGTCACCCGGTTCTGAGCCCAGCTTATGACCGTCGCGGCCGGGCAGTCGCAGAGGATTACTCCGCCAGCCGTTTTCCCAAAGTTGCTGCCGTTGATATTGATCGTCATGCCCGGTCCGATGTTGCACGGCTTGCTGCCAGCTTTGTAAAAACATTGTGTGTTCTTGACGCCGATGGTTGTGATGGTGGGAGCTTGAGCGAAGGCCAGAGCGGCTGGCCACACTGCGGCGAGGACTACGAGCGCGAACATGCGAAGTGATTTCATGCGTTCCTCCTGAGATCGTGGATGAAAGCGCGCGGCCGGGAGCGACAGGTGAGCACGGCGCGATTGGCGTCGTCCAACGGGTTCGCTACCTGCGGTCGCGTAAATGATACTCCTCGGAGCACAGAAACTTGCGGTGATTGTGTCAACCGGAGCGCAAATACCTACTTCATGTCCGAAGACGAAAGACGGTATCTGGCGGCGATTTCGGCGGATGCCTTAAGGAGCGCGTCGAGAGACTTGAGCACTGGAAGCGTGACGCCGCGGCCTCGCAAGGCTTCGATTTCCTTCTCAGTCGCAATGTTGCCGACGAGATCGTCCTGCGCGAAAGGGCATCCACCAAGACCGCCGAGAGCGGAGTCGAAACGGCGGCAGCCCGCTTCGTAGGCGGCCAGAATCTTGGCTACGGCTTCATCAGGGCGGCTGTGCAGGTGAACGCCGATTTCCAGGTAGTCATATTTGCCCAACACAGCGGTAACCACTTCGTGAATTCTTTCCGGCGACGCGAGGCCAACAGTATCGGCAAGGGAGATAGTGTGGATGTCCTGAACTTCAAGCAGGCCTACAGCCTCGACAACTTCTTCGGGATTCCACGGATCGCCGTAGGGATTGCCGAAGGCCATGGAAATGTAGACAACCGTATCCATACCAGCTTCGCCGGCCGCCTTCTCGATCTTCTCCAGTTCCTCAATGGCGTCTTCAACGGTCTGGCGCTGGTTATTTTGCAGAAAGGTCGGTGAAATCGAATAAGGGAACCCGAGCGTGCTTACGGCTTCGGTCTTGATCGCGCGCTTCGCGCCTTTCTCGTTGACCACGATGCCGATGATTTCGACGTCGTCCGGCGGATCGAGTTCCTTGAGAACCTCCTCTGAGTCCGCCATCTGGGGGACGGCGTTGGGAGAGACGAAGCTGACAGCGTCAATGTGCTTGAATCCGGCGCTGACTAAAGCCTGGAGAAAGCTGACCTTTAGTTCAGTCGGAATCTGGCCCTTAAGGCCTTGCCAGGCATCGCGCGGGCATTCGATGAGTTTGAGGCTTTCGGGCATTCGTCAGCGGCTATGTTTGCAACACTCCCACCTTAAACTCCGGCACATCCGGGTTCAGCGATGCTGCTTCTAAAGCCTGAGTGATCGCTGGGCGCGTTTCCATCGGGTCGATGATTCGGTCGATCCACAAACGAGCGGCGCCGTAACGGGGATCGGTCTGCTCTTCGTAGGTCTTTTTCACGGAATCGAACAATTCTTTTCTTTCTTCTTCGCTAAGCTTCTTGCCGCTGCGTTCCAGTTGCTTCACCTTGATTTCCACCAGCGTGCCGGCGGCGGCGTCTCCGCTCATAACCGCGTATTTCGCAGTGGGCCATGCGAAGACGAAGCGCGGATCGAAGGCCTTGCCGCACATGGCGTAGTGTCCGGCGCCGAAAGAACCGCCGACGATCACCGTAATTTTGGGCACGACAGAATTCGAGACGGCGTTCACCATCTTCGCTCCAGCTTTGATGATGCCGCTCCACTCAGCGTCGCGTCCGACCATAAAACCGTTGACATCGTGGAAAAAAACGAGCGGGACGAGATTCTGGTTGCAGTCCATGATGAAACGCGCGGCCTTTTCGGCGGACTCGGTGTAGATGACGCCCCCGAATTCGACGCGCTTGTGCCCTTCATGATCCGTCTGATGGGCGTGGAGTTTCTGGTTGGCGACGATGCCAACCGCGAAGCCGCCGATGCGTGCGTAGCCGCAGATCAGTGTCTTGCCGTATTCGGGCTTGTACTCGTCGAAACGGCTTTCGTCGACAATGCGCGCGAGAATCTCTTTCATGTCGTAGGGTCGCGCGGGTGAGGAATCATAGACTCCATAAATTTCTTCGGCGGCGTGCGCGGGAGCGACGGGTTGTTTGCGGTCCCACAAAGACTGCCGACGATATCCCCATTTTTCGACCAGCGACCGGATGCGGTCCAGGCAAGCCTCATCATTGGGTTCGCGGAAATCGACCGTGCCACTGATGGCAGAGTGCATGGCCGCTCCGCCCAAATCTTCGGCAGAAACCTTTTGTCCGATAGCCGCTTGAACGAGTGCAGGCCCGGCGAGGAAGAGCCCACTGCCATCAGTCATCAAGACGTGATCACACATGACGGGCAAGTATCCACCGCCTGCCACGCACATGCCCATGATGGCCGCGATCTGCGGGATGCCCATAGCCGACATGACAGCGTTATTGCGGAAGACGCGGCCGAAATCGTCGGTGTCGGGGAAAACATCTTCCTGCAACGGCAGGAAAACACCGGCGGAATCGACGAGGTAGATCGTCGGGATGCGATTTTCGGTGGCGATGTTTTGCGCCCGGATGACTTTCTTCGTCGTCATGGGGAAAAACGCGCCCGCCTTCACGGTAGCATCGTTTACGATCAGCATGACCAGACGGCTGTGAATACGAGCCAGTCCGGTGACGACGCCCGCGGAAGCAGCGCCTCCCCATTCCTCATACATTCTGTGCGCGGTATAGAGGCCGAGTTCAAAGAAGGAACCGGGATCGGCGAGCAGCTTAATGCGTTCGCGCGCGGTGAGCCGCGATTTGGCGTGCTGGTTTTCGATCGCTTTGGCGCCGCCGCCTTCGCGGATCTTTTCCTCTTCGTTGCGAATCTGGGCGACCAGATCCGCAAGGGCGCGCATGTTTGATTCGAAGCGAAGCGAGGCAGGATCAACTTTCGTGGAGAGCACGTTGTTGATGGCGATGGCCGTGGATTCTGTGCGTTCAGACATAAGAGCTGAGGACTAATTTTCTAATATACCAGCGCGCAGTGGGCGACGGCGGTTGGGCAACTCTAAAGGGCGACATCTCCAGTATGGCGTGCTGGTAGACTCGGCAACGGAGTTTGACACGAAAGGTCGACGGCATGCCTCGATGGCTGGAACTGCGGTCGGATGTGCAAATCGCCGGGGCGATAACAGCGCTGCTCCGCGTCGTCTATTCAGCCAATGCGGCGGCTGGAGCCTTGTTGCTGCATCCGCAGGCAAACCTAATTCGAGGCAACGCGTTCACTGAGAACTTATCTTCGGCTGGCGGCTGGCATTATGCGCTGCTGGGGATTTGGGAACGTTTCGATACGCTCTGGTACTTGCACATCGCTGAGCGAGGATACGATCGTCCGGCTGCGGTGGTTTTCTATCCTCTTTATCCTGCGCTGATTCGAGGGCTGGGTTGGATCGTGGAACCAATTGCTGGAGCGCTGCTGATTTCGACGGTGGCGGCTTTTTTTTATTCTTACGGACTGCTGCGGCTGGCCCGAAGCGAATTTCCGAACGCGCAACCGATGAGAACGGCTTGTCTCGCGGCCGTTTGGCCAGCCAGCTTCTTTCTTTTTGCGGGATACACCGAGGCCCTCGCGATGGCCCTGATTGTCTGGTGCATTCTCTGGGCGCGACGCGAACATTGGCTGGCGGCAACTGCTTGCGCCTTTGCCGCCGGCCTTACGCGATCCGCAGGGACTTTATTGATTATTCCGCTGTTGGTGATGGCGTTGCGGGCACGGAGTGGACAGAAAAGTAATGCTCGAGGGTGGGTCCTGGCAGCGCCTCTCGGCACGCTGAGCTATTGGTTGTGGCTGCGCCGGACGGGGCGATTGGGCGTGGCGGCGGCCTATCGCACATATTGGAATACCGACGTGGCGGCTCCATGGATCACTTTATGGCGAGCCGTTCGGTCGCTGGCGGAGCGGTTCGAGCCACTTGTGCTTATGAGTCTCGGCGCTCTGGTGTTGGTTTTCGTCGCGGGCATCATTGCCCGCCGGCGAGCCGAGGACAGGTGGTTCTCGGCGGCGGTCATTGTGCTTCTCCTGTTGCGGATGTGCTCGCCACCCTTATTTGGCTCGCCTCGATATCTGTTACCGGTTTATCCAGCTTATCTGACGATGGGTGATTGGGTTAAGAAGATGAATTCCGCTCGCTTCGTATTCTTATGCGCCGCTCTGCTTGCCTGCAACCTGGGATGGATGTGGGCCTTTCTCAACTGGTCGCTGGTGTTGTAAGACACGGCATTATCAGGTTCTCAAGCACCGCTTACAAGGAGCTAAAAGCGGCGTTTTTATTACTCGCATCTTACCTCCGTAGTAAATGCAAATACTTCTTAGCCTCTAAAACGGGATCCTCGGCGATTGCATCAACTAATCCGATTTCGAGAGCATGCGCCGCAGAGATTCTTTCAGCAGCCAGCAAAAGTTCCAGCGTTCTTGCTTTGCCGATGAGGCGAGGAAGCCGTTGCGTTCCTCCCCAGCCGGTGATCAAGCCGAGGGCTGCACCGCGGTGACCGAAAACCGCGCGGGGCGCAGCAATTCGGCGATGGCAAGCCAATGCAAGATCGAGCCCTCCGCCCATGCAATGGCCGCCGATGGCGGCAATTACCGGTGCAGGAAACGTTGCGACCGCGTGCATCAGAGCTTGACCGACAGCGGAAAATGCATAGGCTTCAGGTCCCGTCAAAGCGGTGATTTCATTCAGGTCGGCGCCAACGGAAAAATTGTCTTTGGCGGAAATTATGAGGGGCGACATCTTGCCCGGCGAAGCACTTATCTTATACAGCTCTTCAGTTAGGGCAATTACTTTTCGTCGAGTAAGACGGTTCATACCGTCTTGAGCAAGAAGGGTAAGGAGGAAAACACTGCCGTCGTGGGCCAGCGTGAATTCAAGTTGGTCAGAGAGCGGCACGCTGTATGTTGGTCTTAACTAAACCGCGGGGACGCCGTGCGGTTTGACGTGCTGACGAATAAATTTCACGATGTCGTCCATCGGGGTTCCGGGTTGGAAGATGCCGGCGACGCCGATTTTTTTCAGGCCGTCGATATCCTGGTCGGGAATAATGCCGCCGACAAGAACGAGCACGTCAGACATTTTGTTCTGCTTGAGCAAGTCCATGACTCGGGGAACGATCGCGTTGTGCGCACCGGAGAGAATCGAGAGTCCGATCACCTGGACATCTTCTTGCAAAGCGGCATTGACCACCATTTCGGGGGTCTGGCGCAGTCCGGTGTAGATCACTTCCATGCCGGCGTCACGGAGGGCCCGAGCGATCACTTTTGCACCGCGGTCATGGCCATCCAGGCCAGGTTTCGCTACCAAGACACGAATCTTTTGATCAGTTTGCGAGTCGGGCATTATTGCCTCAGTGGAACCACACATTAAAACACAGAAGATTGGCAATTGTAGAGGTTAGATTGCGACCATTGCTGTTGTGAGAGATAGTTTTCTGCTCTGTCAGTTTCGGTGGCATTAGTGGCATTCGATGAAGGCCGTGCATGACTTCGTTGGTACCCCCCACCCCTCCCCCCCTCATTCCGATTTACTGGAATCATAGAGTTAGCGAGAATTTCCAGCCAAAATATTGAAAAGGAAACAGTTACAACTAAAATATTGATAATACAAGACTTAGCCCGAAAGTTCACTGGGCTGCAAAATGTCATCGCTTTAGAATCAGTCATTTGCGCGAGTCAATCTTCTCAAAATCTTGATGTAAAAGAACTTAGCTCCATGCGCCGCCTGGGCGGCCGCCCGAAGGTTCAATCCGGAGATCTTTGCAATCTGGATGGGCTGCTCCTTGAATTGTAGGAATGATCTTCGCTAAGTCAAGGCGATTCTCCTGGCGACTTCAAACCTAGCTGCGAAAAGCGGAATGGAGCCGTCCAGCATCCCCAGCTCATCGGTTGGTCAACTACCGATTAGATTGCGCAAGCGATGCAATCAATCAGTTTTTTGTGAGAGCCCTAAACTGGCGCTGCGGTTCAGCTTCTAACTCGGGCTACGGGTTCACGCCCAGTTGCCAGAAGAGGAAAGAGTACATATCGGTGCTCTCTTCGATTTGCTTGGCTACGGGTTTGCCTTGGCCGTGTCCGGCCTTGGTGTCGATGCGAAGGAGGATTGGCCTTTCTTTGCTAGCGCCATTCTTCGCTTCGGCCTGCATGAGCGCCGTCATCTTCTTGGCGTGCATCGGATCGACGCGTGTATCGGTGTCGCCCGTCATAAAGAGGATGGCAGGATACTCCTGCCCAACTTTCACGTGGTGATAAGGCGAGTAGGCATAAAGCCAGTCGAATTGCTTGGGATCTTCGGCGGAGCCGTACTCGGGAATCCACAATTTGGCAATCTGAAAGTTCTGATAACGCAGCATGTCGAGCAGCGGAACCTGACAGATCACGGCGCGGAAAAGGTCGGGACGCTGCGTGATCATCGCGCCCATCAGAAGGCCGCCGTTCGATCCGCCGGAAATGGCGAGGTGGTCCTGGTCGGTGTATTTCTGCGCGATCAGATACTCGGCGGCAGAGATGAAGTCGTCGAAGACGTTTTGCTTCTTCTCGAGCATCCCGGCACGATGCCAGTCTTCACCGAATTCTGAGCCTCCGCGAAGATTGGCGACAGCGTAGACGCCGCCGTGCTCCATCCAGAGGTACATGCTCCGGCTGAAAGCGGGACTGAGAGAGACATTGAAGCCACCGTAGCCGGTGAGTAGCGTCGGGTTCTGGCCGTTCTTGACTAACCCTTTCTTGCTGACAATGAACATTGGAATCTTGGTGCCGTCTTTCGAGGGATACCATTCCTGGCGAACATCGTAGGCCGAGGGATCGATGGAAGGGGCATCAACTTTGGCCCAAAGCGCGTTATCGCCGGAGTTGAGGTCATAGCGATAGATGGACGGAGGCACGGTGAAGGACTGGAAGCCGAAGAAGATTTCGCTGCGATCGTAGCGGCCATAGACGGTGAATACATTTCCGATGGCCGGCTGCGGGATGTCGGCGATTTTCCTGCCTTCGAGTGAGAACACCTTGAGTTCAGACGCGACATTGTGCTCGTACTGCACGAAGAGCCTGCCGCCAGTGACGCTGGCATTTTGCAGAACGGCGTCGGTCTCGGGAATCAGTTCCTTCCAATTCTCGTGCTTGGGGTTGGAAACACTGGCCACAAAGACACGATAGTGGGGCGCGTCTTCATTGGTGGTGATGTAGAGTTTGCCTTCGAAAAAATCGGCGCCGTAAAGGAAATCCTTGCCGGTAGTGATCTCCAAGGGAGGGTTTTTTGTATGGAGATCCTGCAGGAACATCTCGGTCTTGGTCCAGCCCTGCTCTACATTGATGAGAAGCCAGCGATCGTCTTCGGAAAGACCGACGGTCGGAATATTCTGCGGATTGCGTTTGTCTTCAAAAATCAGCGGATCACGGGCGGGATCGGTGCCGAGTTGATGATAAAAAACCTTGACGTGGTAAACCTCTTCTCCGGCGGGCACGTCGCCTTTTTTCGGATGCCGTGTGTAATAAAAAGCTGAACTGTCTCGCAGCCACGCCAGGCTGGCGAAACGAGTGCGGTCAATGGTGTCAGGCAAAAGCTTGCCCGTTGCGGTTTCCAAGAGATGGAGTGTGCTCTCTTCGGACCCGCTGGGGGAAGTTCCGTAGGCGATGTACTTGCCATCCTCGGAGGCAAACCACCAGTCGAGGGCGA